>JBBRVC010000067.1:0-20540 GCA_038247205.1 Bacteroidales bacterium | reverse complement strand
TCACCATATCTTATTTTAAAATGATCCTCTGCGGTATCAACTTTTCCTTCAACTAATTCCCACTTTTTATCCTCAATATCGCTCCACTCTTGGCCACAATCATTACAATGATATGTTGGAGAATGCTCATCTATACAACAGCCACCTAAAATTATTTTTTTATCTGCTAATTGCTTTTCAAGTTTTTTACTAAAAGCAGGCATACCATATAAATATTCGGCAATATTTTTTGAATGACAGATTGGACAATTGATTTTATTGTTGCTGCTCAATTTTTTATAAACCTTATTTTGATGAATAGTGGAGTAATATTTTATCATATCCACGTAAGGATATTTCTTTACCCAAGATTTTTTCAAATTTAGATTTAAGGACAAGGGACTTAAGACAAAAGACTGCAAAATCCCGGTCTACATTTTTTTCAAGAATAGATTTCATATCATTATTTAATTTGAAGTGTGGTAATAAAATCCTTAATCCGTTTATTGCCCTTGAATCATAAATAAAGAATAAGTTTGGATTGTGAAAATGTAGATACTTTGAACTTAATGAACGTTTATTTAATCCTGAAATCTTGTAAAATAATTTAGATAAATATTGATGTGTCTCTAATATATTCAAAATATTTAAATCTGATACGCCAGAATAAACGTTTAATTCACTAAGTTTTTTATCAATTTCTGAGTTGATAATCTTGGGTGCTACAACCGCACTATAGAAATTGTCAGAATCTACATTCTTGTTTTTTCTTCTTTCAATAGCGGCAGCATAAATCCGGCCAATGAAAAGTATTTTTGTAATAACAACTTCTTTTTGATTATGCAAAGGATAATCATTACATATATTGTAAAGTATATTATTACCAAAGTCCCACTCATCTTTTTCTAATATTTTTTCTAATGCTTTTCTATTCATTTCTAAATTATATAGCAATTGGACAAAGGTTAATCATTTTATTTTTAGTATTTAGCAGAGAAAGAATTTCTTTGTGCGCTAATTGCTGTTCTGTTGAATCTGATGGATGAAGCTGTTTAGACATATTTTATTTTATATTTTTTTATATATGATAATAAAAAATTTTGCTTTCAAATTGTTCTTTGAGGATATTAAAAACAACTCAGGCTGTATCAGCAGGTCGCGGGTTCGAGTCCCATAGCCAGCTCAAAAGATGCCCCAAATCAAAAGAAATGGGGCTTTTTTATTTTGCAGTCATTCCGCCATCAACCACCATTACAGAACCTATCGTTGATCTAGACTCATCAGAAGCTAGGTACACAGCCATTGCAGCAATTTCATCAGGTGTGACTAATCTGCCATGCGGCTGACGTTCTTTCATGGCTTTTTTTGCTGCTGCAGGATCTTCATAAGTCTGTGTTATTCTTTCAATCCAGGGTGTATCTACTGTACCGGGCGCAATGCAGTTAATTCTGATATTATCATTAATGTGATCAATTGCCGCAGCACGGCTCATTGCAATTATTCCGCCTTTGGATGCTGAATAAACAGCACGATCAACTAATCCAACCAGCGCAGCTATTGATGAAATATTTATTATTGATCCTCCGCCTGATTTTTTCATTAAGGGAATAGCATACTTCATCCCGAGAAAAGCTCCTTTTAGATTAACATCAATTATACGATGCCAATCACTTTCCGATGTATCGGGAAGTTTTCCAGCTAAACCGATTCCAGCGTTGTTTACGAATAAATCAAGTCCCTCAAATTCCTTCTCACAGAAATTTATAAGTGATTGAAAATTATCTGCTGAAGTTACATTCAGCTCAAAAGGTTTTGCCTGGTCATTTAATTCAGTGCAGAGTGCGGCTGCAGATTTTAGATCGATATCAGCAACGATAACCTTAGCACCTTCATTAACAAACATTTGAACTATTGCTTTGCCGATACCGGAAGCACCACCGGTTACAACTGCACGTTTACCTTCAAGACGTTTCATATTACTTTGACCTTATTAATTAGTTTTCCAAGATGTTGAACTTCGGTTATCATTACATCATTATCCCTGAGATATATTGGCGGTTTACGTATAAAACCTACTCCGCTCGGTGTACCCGTAGATATAATATCTCCTGGTTCAAATGTGAATGATTTTGATAAAATAGATATTAGATCTGCCACTCCGAATATCATATCCTTTGTTGACGCATTCTGCAGAACTTCATTATTAACCGCACATTTAAGTTGAAGATCCTGCGGGTCGGGGATGTCATCCGCGGTTATCAGATAAGGCCCCATTGGACAAAAAGTATCAAGTGATTTTCCTCTTACCCACTGGCCATCATCAAATTGAACATCACGGGCAGAGACATCATTAATAATAGTATAACCAAAGACATAATCCAGGGCATTCTCTTTATTTACGTTTTTAGCTCTCTTGCCGATGACAACAGCAAGCTCAACTTCATAATCAGCCTGATCAGTAACTGAAGATGATATTATTATCGGATCGAAGGGACCTGTAATTGATGAATTGAACTTTGTAAATACCAGCGGCTGTTTTGGCAAATCCATTTTTGATTCTGAAGCATGATCAATATAGTTAAGTCCGATTGCAACTATCTTACCAGGTTTTCTTAGCGGTGCATCTAGTTCTTCATTCTTAAAGGGAATAAACTCATTAAATTTTGACAGATTATTTTTTATTTCAGATAAACCATCAGCGCCCGCTGATATTAGCTGTTCAATTGACCCCCTAAAACCAAGCTTGCTTAATAAGATATAGCCATTGTCAGTAATTACAGCCGCGCCTTTATTTTTTATTACTCCGAGTTTCATTTAGAATCCTTGATAAAATTTAGATTTACTTTTGTATGCACTTTATGGTGATGAATGTCTGATATTTGGATTCCATCTTTAAACTCTGTTATTGATTTTACTCTTCCGAAGTTTCCCGGAATTTTAACTACACCAAATAGATATGGAATCTCAATTACTTTATTATGCGATAATTCAATAAAAGTTTTATGACCCCGTTCATTAAGGAAGTTGTTTTCAATTGAAGCTTTATGTCCAAGATGAAAAAAGCTGGCAGTCTCTTCAATTCCGATCACATTTTTATGTCTCGATGAGAAGGGGGGATAATATCTTCCACCGTTGCTTAACCACACAACTGTATTGGGTAGTAAATCTTGATTTTTGATTGAAAACCACAACCAGCCCTGATCAGGGCAACTTACTGCTGACCAGCCAAATGGAATATCCTTCTTAGATATAATCATATAAAGATCTTCGTGATTTATGTCGGATGGATATACAGATGCATCAATAAGTTTATTATCGAGTCGTTGTACTGAAGTAATCTCTGTAAAATTCTGAGGATATTTTAGCAGCGATCTTCCTAGGTCATTATCAGATTCAATGGGTTGGGGAGGGGTACCTGCAAAAATAAAATCTGAAAAACTAATGAATGCTTTGTTTGGAATCTTTAACATTAAGTGATGGCCGACCGGAATTCTGCCTTCACCGCCAATGAATGTGTGCTTCTGATAAATGACTGATTCATTTTCACTGATACTGATTTCTTTTATTAGTTCAGCACCTGAAATGTTTTTAGAGAGTTTCAGTTTGATGGATGAGTCGCTTATTTGTATATCATCCCACTTTTCATTTGCAGATGCGCCGTGAGCACGTGTTTCGTCTTTGAGTATATCACTAGCTCCGAATGGGGCACAGAAAAAATCACCTCTTAAAAATTTTAACATTGGCAGAGTAGCAGGGTCTAACTCTTCATTAGCCCATGGTGCGATGTTCAGAGGTTCAATAATATCTTTGTCAAAAAAGAAACGAACAGGAAATAAATGGCCGCATTCTTCTAATATTCCTACTTCAACTTTAGAATTTTTTAGAAGCAGGGTTTTCATTTTCTAATTATCCTGCCATTGTCGTTGTAGAGAATTCCGTCTTCAATAAGTTCATTAACCTGAACCTTCAGCATTGCATATCCTCTGAACTCAAGTTGTTTGTTCATTCGTTCACATATACGTTTCCAAAGTATAGGGTAATGAATTCCATTCGCTTCTTGTATTACGGTCTGCTTAATATCATCAAGAAATATCTCTGTTGTCTTAATTGCATCAGTTGCTTTCACTTTGTCGAGAGGATGATGATGCGCTGCAAGTAAACGTTTAACTTTATCCTGAGCGATAAGCTCTTTTATTTTATCGAGGCTATTTCTGAATCCTCTTGCTGTCTGAAAACCGTGAAAGAAAGGAGCAGCTAGAGCCAGAAGAATATCGCCGGTAAAGAAATCACCCGTTGAATGATTTAAAAATCCAACCTCCTCAAGTTTATGACCGGGCAGCGCAATTGTTTCAAGTTCGATTCCATCACCAGGACGAAATGTTGTTCCTTCTTTTAGAACTGCATCAACATTTACAGGACCATCCATCAAGCCAAGAATTTCGTCTCTCTGTTCAGGCGAATCAGGCAGATACTCGGATGGGATGCAAAACTCGAGATAATGAGTTTCCATATTTTCGATCCAGGGAATTGCACCGGCAGCAAAAAATTGAGCATTGGTTTTTTCTTTAACAGCAGCATTACAGCCTATATGATCTGCATGTGCGTGAGTAATCAATACATTTCTAATATTGCCGGTCTCTACACAAAGAAATAAAACCTGATCACGCATACTTTTTATTCCGGTATCAATCAGAATTGAATATTCACTTCCGCGAAGAGCATAAATATTAAGCGGAACCCCAGGCATAAGGTCCAGAGTTGTATAATATATATTATTATCTAGTTGCATTTTACATTTCCATTTCTATGTTTGGATCTGCATAGTTTTTTTCAGGCATTACAGTATACCAGTCTGGTCTGCCGGGATCTCTGTCGTACTGATAGCCGCCTAGTTCTTTAAATAGTTCTGAGTACTGTTTTAATTTATCATAGTCGAGTTCAACCCCTAAACCGTGAGAAGAGGGAAGTTTTATTTTTCCATCTTCATATTTCATTTTTCCGCCTTTGATAATATCATCTGCTACATGATGATAATGCGCATCAGCAGCAAAACCAAGATTAGGAAGTGAAGCCCCGAGATGTAGCATGGTTGCCAGCTGGATTCCAAGTTCACCTGATGAATGAACACTTGCACCCATCTGGAATGTCTCTAATACCTGTCCGGCTTTATATGCCTGACGTAATCCGCCCCAAAAAGTTGTATCTAATAAAATAACATCAACAGATTCAGTTCGAATGTTTGATGCAAGTTGTTCAAAATTAATTACTACTGTGTTAGTGGCTGTTGGTATCTTTACAAATTGTCTGACACGTCTCATTCCTTCTAATCCAAATGTCGGATCTTCAAAATAATCATTGTTCAGATGTTCAATCGCTTTTCCAACTTTAATAGATTCTTCAACACTCCAGACACTATTGGGATCTAATCTTAAAGAAGCATTGGGAAATTCAGAAGCAAGGGCCTTATATACTTCAACATCATGATTCGGTGGAAAAACACCGCCTTTTAATTTGTGTGATTTGAATCCGTGTTTTCTAGTGAGGTCTTTTGCGTGCTTGACCATTTGTTCGGCAGAAGATTCTCCACCCATTCCAGAGTTTTTATCTTTATATCTATAAAATAGATAACTAGCAAAAGGAATCTCTTCCCTGATTGCACCGCCTAATAAATCGCAGGCTCTTATACCAAGAAATTTTCCAGCGAGATCCATGCAGGCAAATTCAATTGCTGCGTGAATCTGATATCTATTATTGTATAATGAAGCAACTGGATTCATAATCTTCCATCTCAGCTGTTCCAGTTGAAGAGGGTCATGTCCTACAAGATAACTCTTTAATGATCTGAATGTATTTTCAGCTGATTCACCGCCGCCGCCCATCTCACCCAGACCCACTAATCCATTATCAGCTACTACTTCTACTATGGTTCTTACAAACCTTCCCCAATGAGCTCCGTTAGCATGTCTTAAAGGTGCTTCAAGCGGAACGGTTACTGTGGTTGCTCTTATATCTACTATTTTCATTTTTATTCCTGGGATGTTTTTGGTTCACCGCCGATGGGAAGGAGTAATCCTCCATCTACCTGATAACAAGCTCCGGTTACGAAGGATGCTTTCTCGGAAGCCAGAAATGCTACAACTTCAGCTACTTCTTCAGCTCTTGCTATTCTTCCTAAGGGGTGCATATTTCTACATGTTTCATATACTGATTCCGGATCAGGATCTAGAGAAGCCGCGAATTTCAGCATCGGTGTATCAACCGTTCCAGGGGCTACGCAGTTTACTCTTATTCCATCTCGCGCAAAATCTATTGCCATGCTTCTGGTTAAACCTATTAAAGCATGTTTGGATGTAGTATAAGCTGCAACTCCTCTTTGCGTCGCAAATGCCTGAACAGAAGTCATATTGACTATGTTTCCTTTAGATTTTCTAAGATGTGGAATGGAATACTTACATATATAAAAGACGCTCTTTAAATTAATGTTCATAACGTCATCCCACTCGTTCTCAGGAGTCGATTCAACCGTTCCGTACCGCTGAATGCCTGCATTGTTAGAGACAATATCTAGTCTGCCATAGAGCTCTATCGCCTTATTAACAGCATCTGCACAATTTTGAATATTAGAGACATCCGCTTTAAAAAACTCTGCAACTCCACCTGAAGCTTTAATCTCTGAAACAGTTCTTAATCCTTGGTCCTCGGCTCGGTCAACGATCAAGATCTTCGCACTTCTCTGCGAAAGTAATTTAGCCACTGCACCGCCAATACCCATTGCACCCCCGGTAACAAGCGCTACTTTATTGTTAAATTCAGTTTTGTTATTCATATTGCTAAATAATTTGTTGTGGGAATTATTCTATGTCTAATTTTTTCTTTTTGTTCGTGAAAAATATTTGACTAAATAATCATTAATTAGATTGATATAAAAGTAAACTTAAATTAATAATTTGTCAGATTTTTCTTGACAATACAATTTTTACATATTAAGTTTAACTATGTTCAAATGTATGAACATATGCACATAGTAAAATAAATAATTAATTATTAAATGTGCAATTAAATTTTATATTGAAATATGGTAATACAAATAAATCATAAAAGCGCTCTTCCATTGCATGTTCAGGTTGAGAGTATGCTCAGAGAGATGATTGAGCTGCCTGAATATAATAAAGGTAAAATGCTGCCGAACGAAGTTGAACTTGCAAAACGATTAGGTATTTCCAGAAATACTGTCAGACAAGCCACTAATCGTTTGGTATACGAGGGTCTTCTTATCAGAAAGAAAGGTGTCGGAACAAGAGTTTCTGATCATAATAATGTTGTTACCAGACTCGACAGCTGGCATAGTTTTACTCAGGAGATGAATAAAAAAGGTATTGCTTTTAAAACCTTTGAGATAGATGTTAATTGGGTGCAGCCGGATGAGGCTGTCAGAAAATTCTTTTCTATATCGCAGCATAAAGAAATTCTCTGTATGGAAAGGCTTAGAGGTTTGGGTGAAGGCCCAATAGTTTATTTTGTATCATATTTTCATCCAAGAGTTGGACTGACCGGAAAAGAGGATTTCAGTAAACCGTTATATAAAATGCTTGAGGAAGAATATTCCACGGTTGTTGCGACTTCAAAGGAAGAAATAAGTGCCAAACTAGCAGATGAAAATATTGCAGGTAAATTAAAGATTAAAGCTGGTTCCCCTGTTCTAAAAAGAAAAAGATTTGTGCTTGACCCGGGCGGCAGACCAGTAGAGTATAATATCGGATATTATAATGCCGAACATTTTACATACCTTATTGATATTCAGAAAGGTAATTGATAAGGTTTTTATAGAAGAGATAAATATATAAGGTTTCTTGAGGATTAAGTCTCTGGTTCAAATGTAGTAGTGCGATTAAATTATTTAAGTACTAACTAAATCCAGAAGAATGAAGCAAATAATAAAAATTGTTTTAACTCTATCAGCGATTCTTGCTATGGGCTTATTTTTGTTTATGCCTGACAGCAAACCGCCAGATGACGGTAAGATTAGGTTAAAATATTGGATGGTCAGTGCACTTAAAGAGCTGCCGTTTCATATAACCGAATTTGAACGTACTCACGAAAATATTATAGTTGAATCAACACCACTGCCCTGGAATGAACATGAAAAGAAAATTCTTACTTCCATACTTAGTGAAAATCCTCCTGATATAGTTTTTCTTGTAACTCCGGTTGCAAAATGGGCAACGAGATTGGCCCTGACACCGCTTGATGATCTTATTAAACGGGATTCATTCGATACGTCTATTTTCTTCTCAGCACTCTGGGATGAGATGAAATTTAAAGATCATATTTATGCTCTGCCGCTCTATTCAAATTCATATGCATTCTTCTATAATAAAAGATTATTTAAAGAAGCCGGCCTGGATCCTGAAAAACCGCCAGTAACCTGGAATGAAGTATTAGAATATTCATCCAAACTTACCAAGAAAGACTCTAAAGGAAATTTCAGTCAAATGGGATTCATTCCGATCTACGGAAATGTTCAAACCTCAGTTATTATGGCCTGGGAGCTTGGTGCTCAGATGTTATCAAGTGACGGTGCAAAAGTCAGCTTAACTAATCAGCCTACCGTGGATGCCTTTAACTGGGTTTCTAATTTTTATAATCAGTATAAGATCAAAGATGTTTCTAAATTTATTGCCGGGTTTGGTTTTGCTGAGCAGCATGGCTTTATCTCAGAAAAACTTGCTATGATGGTACTGGATAATTCATTCCCCGATCAAATCAGACTTTATAATAAAAATCTTGATTATGGTGTTGCTGAAATTCCGACATTTGAAGGATATGCACCTGTTTCTTCGACGGGCAGCTGGTGGTTTGCTATCCCTAAGGGTGCTAAGAATAAGGAAGCAGCCTGGGAGCTGATGAAATTTGCAGTGCAAAAAAATATCCAGCTTACTGAAGCAGAAAGACAGAAAGAACTTTTATTTCCGTCGAATAAACTGGCAGCAAACGACACTGCATTTTTAGCTCTGAATGAACCAAACAGAATTTTTGTAGACCTGCTTGAGCATAGCAAGACACCGACTATTGTTCCGCTTGCTCACGATGTATTCTGGCGTGAATATATGGGCGCTCAGGAAAGAGTAGTACATAAAATTCAAACTCCGGTTGAAGCATTAAAACAGGCAGAGAAAACAATACAGATGCATCTGGATGAAACAATTGAATACGATAATTACGTGCGAAGTAAAGTCTCTATTAATTGAAAAATAGTATGATCAATTTCAAATTAAATAAGTTTAATAAACAACAGGCGATATTCGGTATACTTTTTATGATGCCTTGGTTTATTGGATTTATAATCTTCGGTTTGTACCCGATGATCATGTCTGTATACTATAGTCTATGCAGATATGATGTTCTGCGAATTCCGCAGTTCATTGGACTTGGTAATTACCAGAAGTTGATATTCGAAGATCCTTATTTCTGGACTTCCATATCGAACACTCTTATTTATACTGTGTTAAGAGTTCCGTTATGTATTATAGGTTCTCTGCTGCTTGCTGTGCTCGTTAATAATGCTGTTAGAGGAGTAAAATTTTTCAGGACAATTTATTTTATTCCTTCAATCGTCACAGGTGTAGTTTTATCTGTTGTCTGGTTATGGATGTTTAATCCTCAGTTTGGATTGATAAATTCATTCCTTGCATATATGGGAATACCCGGACCGCTCTGGCTGCTTGACCCCAACTGGTCCAAACCTTCAATGGTTTTGATGAGTGTTTGGTCTATAGGCGGTGGAAGAATGCTTGTATTCCTGGCTGCATTGCAGGGAATCCCGAAGCATCTTTATGAAGCAGTAGATATTGATGGCGGCGGATGGTGGGCAAAGTTTAGAAACGTAACAATACCAATGCTCTCGCCGGTAATATTCTTATGGTCGGTTCTGGAAATCATCTTTTCGCTGCAGGTATTCGTTGAAGCATATATTATGACTCAAGGCGGTCCGCTCAACTCAACAATGTTTTATAATCTTTATTTATATAATAAAGCATTCAACGATTTTGAGATGGGATATGCCTCAGCACTTGCATGGCTGTTATTAATAATAAGTTTGATAATAACTGTTATTCAATTCAGAATAAGTAAAAGGTGGGTTCATTATGACGGGGGTGCAAAATGAAAACCCTTACTATAAATAAGATAATTAAGAATACTTCTACGTACCTGCTGCTCTCTGTGTTTGCTCTGTTCTTTATAATTCCATTCTTATGGATACTTTCAACATCGCTGAAAGGGGATACCCAGATTTTTACTATTCCGCCTCAATGGATACCAGAGACATTTCATTGGGAAAATTACGCTAAAGTGTTTGAAAGGATTCCATTTCTTTTATATGTGAAAAATTCAGTTTTTGTTTCAGCAATAATTATAACCGGTACTGTATTATCAAGTTCAATAGTTGCCTATTCATTTGCGTGTCTTAACTGGCCCGGACGAAATTTTTTATTCATTATTGTTCTTGCTTCAATGATGCTGCCGATTCAGGTAATTATGATACCTGTTTTTGTATTGTTTAAAGAGATTGGATGGCTTAACAGTTTCAAGCCGCTTACGCTTCCAGCATTTTTTGGCGGAAGTGCATTCAGCATATTTCTGCTAAGGCAGTTTTTCCTGTCCATCCCAAAAGATCTTCTGGACTCAGCAAGAATCGACGGCTGTTCGGAGTTTAGAATTTACTGGAATATAGTTTTACCGAATGCTAAACCTGCACTTGCTACTGTCGCAATTTTAACTTTTATGTTTTCGTGGAATGATTTTCTTGGTCCGCTTATTTATTTATCGGATCAGGCAAAAGGAACAATCGCCCTCGGTCTTGGAATGTTTGTCGGCCAGTATGTTACAGAATGGGCACTGCTTATGGCTGCATCTATGCTGATGATGCTGCCGATGCTATTGATCTTTTTCGTTTTCCAGAAGTACTTTATTCAGGGTTTTATAATGAGCGGATTAAAGGATTGAAATACAATAATCTATTCAGGTATTAATATGGATTTAAGAAATTTTTACAAATTGAAAAAACAATCTCAGTCAGCATACTATTTAGTCTCAATAAAAATGCTTCCGATTTTGTTTTTATTATATAGTATAAATATTCTGGCCAGTGTCACCGGTAAAATTCAGGGTACTGTAATAGATAAAAATACAGGGGAAAAACTACCTGGCGTTAATGTTACGATAGTCGGAACAACAACCGGATCAGCAACTAATTTTAATGGCGAGTATTTTATACTGCAGGTTCAGCCGGGTGAGTATACGCTAAAATTTTCTATGATAGGTTACAGAGATTTTATAGTTCAGAACGTTCAAGTGCGATCTGAATTAACAACAAGAATTGACGCAGAGCTGGAAGAAACGACTCTTGAAATCGGAGGTGAGGTTGTCGTTGTTGCACAAAGACCTGTCATTCAGAAAGACGTTACAGCGAGTATTCAATTTCTTGGCGCTGAAGAAATCATAAGATTACCTCTAACTGATGCTAAAGAAGGGTTGTTCGTTCAAGCCGGAGTTTTCTTTGATCCTATTCCTGTGGTCGGAGGTTTGGGGTCTGCTGGCAGAGGTGAAACAAGGTATTCAATCAGAGGCGGAAGCCAGGATGAAATAAAATGGTATTTTGATGGAGTGAGAACTTCGTCCTTGGTTAATGGCAGAGCAGATTGGGGCGGATCATTTACCAATCTTAATATGAATTCTATTCAGGAAGTTCAGATTATGACAGGAGGTTTTACATCTGAATATGGTGAAGCTCAATCAGGTGTAGTGAGTGTAATCACTAAAGAAGGCTCTGATAATATTAAAGCATCGGTAGACTATATTTACGGATTTCCAGGCCAGCATCATTTTGGGAATTACTTGTATGATCCTGCTACTCAAAAAGAATTTATAGATAACACACTTGAAGACGGCACTCTTGATACAGCCTGGTGGACACCATACCGAACTGAACAAATCTATGATTACAGAAGAATACCTGATCATACACTTTATGCCAGTTTGGGAGGGCCGCTATTTATTCTAAATGATGTTCCCGTTAAATTCTTTCTGTCAACTCAATTTAAAAGGATAACATATACATTACCTCATCCCCGTCCTTCACGCAATACTGAAAATTTATTTTTTAATCTTTCATCCAGACAACAGGACGTACGGTTTAGATTAAATGGAACCTATAATCATGATGCTCATTCAACTCTGCAGGAAAACGGAGATTTTACTAGTCAGGCAAAGTACTACAGAGGCTGGGGTTCTTTAATAGATCCTTATAACTGGAGTCTGTCTGGTTTATTCACTCATGTTATTAATAATGATTTATTTTATGAACTAAAACTCAGTACTTATAATGTCGAATTTCAAGAGGGAACAAGTAAATACACTGAGTTAGGCAGAAGTGCTAATCCTACTCTTTTTGGTTTTATGAGATATGATGGATATGAGGATGAGCCTTTTGATCAGTATGCTCCAGTCATTAAAAACAATATTACCTCGGGTGATATTTCAGTGGTTGGAAATTTAAACTGGCAGTTTACTTCAAATAATCTTTTAAAAAGCGGATTTGAATTCAGGTATAACACCTTTTCTGAAAATGAAAGTTTCAGATTTCCTTCATTCACCGATAACCAGGAGGACTGGATAAACAAAGGACTAAATGAATCTTACCATCCATTACAGTTTGCAGTTTATATTCAGGATAAAATGGAATTTGAGAGTATGATTTTAAATATCGGACTACGTTATGATTATTTTGATCCGAACAGAATGTGGTTTGAAAGAACAAATTATTTTAATCTAGCCATTGATCCTCTGTACGATGTTTCTAAAGATCCTGATCTGGATCAGGTAGACTCACTTGGAAGAGTTAAATACTCTTATGAAAATGTACTTGATAAAAAAAGAATTCCTGCTCAAACATATAGTATGTTAAGCCCCCGATTCGGAGTTTCATTTCCGATTACTGAAAATTCATTGCTTCATTTTAATTACGGACATTATTATCAAATGCCTCCGCTCGACCAGATGTTTGAGTTTTTATATTTCAGACCTGTTAATCTGGTTGAAAAAATTATTGCAGAAAGAAATCTTGCTGAGCAGGAAGGCCGGGAGCCAAAGCATATTCCCTCTAACGACGGTGACCCGGAAAGGGTTGTTGCTCAGACTGTTGAACCGCTTAAACCACAGAAGACGATTATGTTTGAAGCAGGCATTAAGCATAATTTTAATGATATAGCTGTTCTGGATATTACCGCATTTTATAAAGATGTGTTTGATCAAACGGATGAGAGGGTTGGATTGTTTGATAGATCTGTTAAGGGCTATGATCCATTTAGAGATCAGATTTCGCCGAACCAGTCTTATGCCGCATACTTTGCGGGTGATTATGGTGATTCAAGAGGATTTGAGATTTCTCTTAGATCGCTTTTCAGCAGATACATAAACATCGATATTAATTACAGCTTTTCTAAATCAATTACAGGCAGAGCCAGCCCTAAACGTATCACCTTTGATGAGAATGGCAATGCAACCTATGAATGGGATACTGAAGTCAACAAAAGAATTCCGACTGAAACGCATTTTTCACGTCCTAATATTCTTCGTGCAAATCTATTCCTCTCATATCCTGACTATGAGGAGAGTTCAATAATAAATTCCGTTATGAATGGGACAAGCATAAGTCTTCTATACAGATATGTTAGCGGTCAGACGTTCACTTACCTGCAGCCTGATGACCCTCCAGACACTTATGATAATTACAGATATCCAGCAAATCATAATATGGATCTGAAAATCGATAAGTTATTTAGAATTTCCGGTACACATGAGCTGACTGCATATTTACAGATCACAAATGTTTTTAACACACAAAATCTGCGGTCATACGGTGATGTAGTATTCGATGCAAATTCAACAAAAGATTACGTGGAATCAGGAAAAGTATCAACCGTAGATGCTGCCGGATACGATATAAGCTGGCAGAACTATTATGATGCTCGACGTTTCTTTCTTGGTGTAAGATATTCATTCTAAATTAAGATTGTGGAATCATAATGAATAAAATAAAAATACTAGTAATTAGTTTAACCTTTGTCACTTCTTTGTCGGCACAGGTTCGAAATGCTGATTTTAAAATTCATGATAGAGGTGAGCTTTGGGAAACCATGAAAGATAATGGAACCATTGGTGCACCGAATCCGACGAACAGATTTGAAAATTATCCCAGTATGGATTGGCCAGGCGGACCCAACGTAATGAATAAAGATGATCAGAGATCTTATTCGGTAGGTTCAGGTATGTGGATAGGCGGTAAAAGAAATGACGGTTCAATTTTCTTTACTGAGAACGGCCCATTTAACTTTGTTGATAACGGAACATTTGAAGCAATAGTAAAGACAGATAACTTTCTCGGATCACCTTCCTATAATCCTGCTGAGGCGGAACAAATTATAACCGCAAAATGGAAAACGAGTGAGAATATTTCCGTTGAAAGAAATAGTCGTGTCTGGAGTTTTCCGCAGCTGAATAATTTTATCATCTGTGAATATGTTATAACAAATCAGAACTCTGCTCCGGTGACGGATGTCTATATTGGATTCCCTAATTTAATTAGACCCAGCTATCAGGATTTTGTTGTTCATAACGGATGGGGCGATGATTTTAACAGGACTGATGAATTTGTAGCATATGATTCAACAAGAAAAATGATTTACTCCTGGGACGACACACCTAACTTCAGTATCCCTAATGATATCGGTAATTTCTGGGAGGCAGCAGGTGAATTGAGAACTACCGGATATGCAGGCTTCTCATTTCTTTACGCTGATCAGGCTTCGGATAATAGACCTCAGCCATCAAATGTATTCTGGGCTCAGCTTCTGAATAACGAAAGTTTCTTTACGATACAAAGTTCAAATGCACAGAGTCTATATAATATTTTAAACGGTACAGATAAAACTCTCCAGGCAAATGCCGGCGATCATCTTACACCTTTTATGCTGATGAGTGCAGGGCCTTACATTTTAGCTCCCGGAGCATCAATAAAGATTGTCACAGCTGAAGCAGTTAATGGAATTCCATTAGAGAAGGCATTACTTGGATTAAACTCACAAGCGTTATTGCCTTTTGGATTAGATTCATTGAACAATTCAATGGACAGAGCGAAAAATCTTTATCAGAATAATTATCAAGCTGCGGCTGTTCCGCCGCCATCACCTGAAATTGATATTTATTCTTTACCATCAAATCAGACGATTGCAATTACGTGGTCCCCTGTAGAAGATTTCTGGTTAAACCCCTTATCAGGAAAATCAGATTTCAGAGAATATAAAGTTTATCGCAGCGACAGATCATATATAGGTCCCTTCACAATGATTAGACGTATTGATCCAAAACGATCTACTGACAGAACCAGGTTCTATGATTCAGAGAATAACAAATGGGTATTCGAAGATCAAACTATCAGTCTGGCAGCTGGATATTTTTATGCCGTAACATCATCAGATAGTGCAGGAAAGGAAAGCTGGTTAACAAATAGAAATGAAACAGCAATAACCGCAACAAGAAACCCGGCGGCTAATACGCTAAGTGTTAAAGTGTTTCCAAATCCATTCAAGGAAGTTTCAGGTTTTCCTACATCAGGCACAGAAAATTTTATAGTATTTTCAAATCTGCCGGCAGTATGCACCATTCGGATATATACTACCAGCGGTGAACTGGTGAGGACTCTTGACCACGATAATCCCAATTCCGGCGAAGAAGTCTGGGATCAACTTACCGATGCGCGGCAGAGAACATCACCCGGAATTTATTTTTATACGGTTGACTCCGGAGTAGGTACTGCTCAGGGTACATTAATAATTATCAAGTAGAAGGTTTTCAGATGAAAAGATCATACATAGTTATAGCTGCAGTTATTCTGATGCTGATTCCGCTTGAAGAAAATCTTGCTCAGCTTGATTACGGCTTTGATTTTTCTAAATCAGGCACAGCAGGGCTCCAATTTCTTAAAATAGGTATCGGGGCTAAAGAAACAGCTATGGGTGAAGCCGTAACAAGTCTGGTAAATGATGCAAACTCAGTGTTCTGGAATCCTTCAGGTATTGCATATGTAGAGAATTATGAAGTTTCATTTTCACATAATAGCTGGTTAGCAAGCAGTAAACATAATTCCGCCGTATTTGCATTTCCCTTGGCATCTTTTGTTTTTGCAGTTAGTGCAGCTGCACTTCAAATAAATGATTTTGAAGAAACGACAGCTTTAATGCCGGATGGAACGGGCAGGATGGTCAGTGCAGGTGATTATGTCTTTGCTCTTGCGGCTGCAAGAAGATTTACTGATCGGCTATCAATTGGATTGCAGGTAAAATACGTGCACGAAAAACTTGATGACTATTCTCTCAACAATTTCCTTTTTGATGTAGGAGCCATTTATGAAACAGGTTTCAGAGACTTGACTCTCGGTTTTTCACTTCAGCATTTTGGCCCTGATATGCGTCTGTTGAATCAGGATTTCAGAACTCCGCTTCTTTTCAGATTAAGTGCTTCTGATAAGTTTATTATCGATGAAGATTTTATTATCACCGGTGCTGCGGAGCTTGTTCATCCAACAGATAATATTGAATGGGTGAATTTGGGACTGGAAATTCAATTATTAAAACTTGTAGCGCTAAGAGGCGGACATAGAATTAATGTTGATGAAGGAAAGTGGAGTTTCGGTTTTGGATTAACTCCGCCTGTTCTTGGAAGCATTTCAACTAGAATCGATTATGCTTTTGTACTTTCAGAAAAAGTATTTGATAATGTGCATAGATTTTCAATAAAGATTGGACTCAATTAAGATGAATTTTAAAATATTAAAACATCTAACTTTCATCTTATCACTTTTGTTATTGCCATTTTTTAACGGGTGCTTATTTGAGTCCATTAATCAGCCCGCTTCCGCTGATCCTGGGGAAATAATAGATATCAGTTTGACTATTACTGATAACCTTGTTCCGGAACCGAATGCGCACAAAGGAATACTTAGTGTCATTGTTCCTTCAGATTGGGAATTTGTTTCAGCATCGTATACTTCTGTTCTTGGCAACGGAGTGTTAATTGTTTCTCCGGAGTGGAAGGATTCAATGGACCTGTACTATCCTGTTAATCAGTTCGGACCAAATATGAAATGGATAGCACTTATTTCTGATCAGGGTTACTCCTATACAGATATTACTTCTTTTTATGTCAATCTTAAATTACAGGTTGGTCAAACTCTAGGATGTTTTAATATAGGATACCTGACAACTAAAGCAACCTCAGGCTTATTGGGCGCCAATCCGTCCTGGGCCCCGCTTTCATACCCCCATTCAATAGGTATTCCTGATTCCAGTTTGTGCAATACTATTTATGAAACCAGGCGTGCTGATCAATGGGATAATCTTTTTGACAGAACTAGTGGATGGACAGGATCTGACGGGATATACTCGATACCATTAAATGGATATGATTCCCCCTCGAACAGCCCGGCAGATAGTCATCTGATTTTATTTAGCGATACTTTTATTGGACAAGTTAACAGCAATAATCATAGAGTTAACACATCGATGGTTAACAACACTTTAGCCTTATTACAAAGTAATATCCCGGATTCAAATCAGATACAGTTTTTCTGGAGAACCGACTCACTTAATAACCCAAAGACGGTTTTCGTACCTAACACACCAAACGCAAATGCAGGAGATTGGTACTGGCTGATGGATGGAATTTCAGTGAACGATTTTATCTACGTTTTTGCACTAAGGTTAAACAGTAGTTCCGGTGGTTTTGGATTTGAAGTCAATGGTGTGGCGCTGCTAAAATTTAGAATGGACTCCGTGAATTTTATTTCAAATGTTGAACAATTTGATACGCCATTATTTTTAAAGAATGAAACTGAAAATTGGGAGATTGTACTTGGGCAGGCAATAATGCCTATGACAAGTATATCCGGTAATCCTTCTCCTGACGGGTATATATATGTGTATGGACCCAGAAGCAACTCATCAGGAAAAGAACTTGTTGCTGCTCGTGTTCTGCCTGAAGAAATTGAAAACTTCGGACTATGGCAATATTGGAATGGCAGCGAATGGGGAGGTACGATTGAAAATTGCGCTGCTTTGACTAACGGAATATCTCAGGAATTCAGTGTTACACCGATAGGTAATGATAAATATTTACTCGTCTGCCAGATGGGCAGCAGCGTTGCAATAAGAACCGGTGATAGTCCTGTTGGTCCATTTGGTATTTTTCAATTAATATATGATTGTCCCGAAGTGCTTATTGATCCGGATATTTTTGTTTATAATGCGAAAGCACACCCTAGTTTATCTGATGAAGAGGAACTGCTTATCAGCTATAATGTAAACACCTTTGACTTTTGGGATCATTTTACTAACGCTGACATTTATCGGCCAAGGTTTATTTATCTAAAAATTAATGATTCAACAAGTACGGCAGCTGAGGATATTGTCAGTCTGCCAAATAAGTTTCATCTGGAACAGAATTACCCGAATCCTTTTAATCCATCTACAAAAATATCTTTTGCTGTTTCAAATAGAACAAATGTTTCAATAAAAATATTCAATGCCCTGGGTGAAATGGTTTCTGAATTAATTAATAAAAATTATGATGCCGGTCATTATGAAATAATTTTTAATGCCTCCTCAGGGTTGTCTTCAGGCGTATATTTCTATAGAATGGAAGCCGGAGAATTTGTTCAAACAAATAAAATGATTTTAATAAGATAAAAATGAGTCTGATTTGAAAATAAAACATGCACATATAATTTTATTACTGCTGCTGCTGTTCCCAATCTGCTTTATTGAAGCTCAGAATAAAAACGATGAAATAATTCTCGACACAAATATTCAAGGATTCGTTCCATCCTGGTTGGTTGCTGGTCCTGTGGAATTTCCATTGGAAGGATTTGGTAATGCTAAAGATACAGTTGCAATAGGAGAACCTGACTTATCACCAGGTGAAGGAGATTATTCAACTTCAAATCTTCCTGAGAAAGAAAAAATCCAATGGAATATACAGTCCATTGATCAAAAAGGATTTGTTGATTTTAAAAGTTCATTAGAGTGGAATGTCAACAATGATATTCCTATTAAAATATGGTACTCAAGAGCAGGGTATGCTTTTACAACCATTATCAGTGAGTATGATAGAGAAGCCTTACTGACATTCGGCAGCAACTCACAATTAAGCGTTTATCTAAATGGTGAAAAAGTACATTCAACAAATGATGCCCGTAATGCATTAAAAGATCAGGATACAGTCAGAATCAAATTAAAGAAGGGATCAAATAACCTTATAGTAAGGGTATTAAACACTCATACAAATTTAGGATTGGCGTTCTTCGGTATGATTAAATGGGAATGGGGTTTTTACGCAAGGCTTCTTGAAAAAGATGGTAAACCAATTAATGATGTAAACTATTTGATCAGAATAAAAAATAGGAAATCTGATTTTAATGTCCTCTCCACATTCTATTTTAAAAAGATAGATAACCAGTTAAAGCAGAGAATAGATGTAGAAATTAATTCATTAAATCCAAAACTCATTTCCTCTGCATTTAAAATTAACTATGACGGTAAAGATTACGATTTTGAAATTGACTCTCTAGCGTTTGGAAAAACGAGACATTCATTTTACTTGCCGGAAATCAAACAAAATTCTTATGCTGAGGCAGAGCTTGATTTTGAAGGTGATCTGGTTAAGAAAAGTATTCAACTTGAGAAGCGGAAAAAATATAATCTTCATATTATGCTTCTCAATCATACGGATGTTGGCTACACACATGCACAACCGATATGTGAAGAACTTCATTGTAATACTCTTGATGAAGTTCTTGAGATGTGTAAGGAACATCCTGATTTTCATTGGACTATAGAGACAACCTGGCAACTAGAGGCTTATGAAAAATTAAGAAGTGAGGAAAGATTTAAAGAACTGATTGCTTTGATTAAAGCAGGAAGAATAGCTGTATCTCCAATATATACAAATCCATTTACGGGCTTTGTCTCCGAAGAGGAGATGCTGCGTTCTCTTGATAAAGCGCTTGAGTATAAGGATAAATACGGTATCACTTTTTCCGGCGCTGTTTACAATGATGTTCCCGGCCAGGCCTGGTTCTTACCGCAGGTTTTATCAAAAGTAGGGGTAAAATTTCTAGCTGAAGGTATAAATGAAGTCTACGGCGATTATAAACTCCAGCGTAATTTGCCAAAGGTTTTTAAGTGGGAAGCTGCAGACGGAAGTCAGGTGGTTACTTATTTAAACGAAGCATATAATGAAGGCAGGTCTTACGGTCTTGAATCAAATGATCTATTTGCTGTTGAGCAGAGAATCTGGGAACGAATAAATAAACTTGAAGCAAGAGACTATCAGTCGGATATTATTTTGATCAATACTTCATTCAGTGATAACAGTATACTTGCAGGTCATCAATATCTCCTTGCAATGAAATGGAATGAACAGTATGAGTATCCTAAATTTATCAGCAG
>JBBRVC010000066.1:0-20557 GCA_038247205.1 Bacteroidales bacterium | reverse complement strand
TCAACAGTATGCAAAAATAGATAAATTAAGACATCATAATAATGATTTATTTCAGAATTGTCATGCACTCACAGGGAAAACAAAAACCTTTAAACGCAAAGACGCAAAGAGCGCAAAGAAAAGATAAGAACTTACACAGAGAATGCACAAAGGTTCCCAGAGTTTCTTGCCCCCCATCCCTTGGGGTGGGTTTATTAGGGTCAACTGAATCTCAACTCGAAGAGACATCAAAGTTACCTTTGTGTTTTGTGGCTTTTTTTCTTTTTCACTTTACGACCTCAGCGAAAAGACTTTTCGGCCTCTGCGGTTAAAGGATTTAGTATTATTAATTTTCATATTTTTGCAGTTCAATTTTTTCAACTAATTCTGTAGCAGCAATGGACATTCCTTCAAAATATGAACCGGGGAAAGCAGAGTCAAAATGGTATAAATACTGGATGGATAATGGTTTATTCAAAAGTACACCTGATGAGAGAGAGCCTTATACGGTAGTTATCCCTCCACCGAATGTTACTGGAGTCCTGCACATGGGACATATGCTTAACAATACTATTCAGGATGTTCTGGTACGTCGTGCAAGGATGCAGGGAAAGAACGCGTGCTGGGTACCCGGAACTGACCACGCATCTATTGCTACAGAAGCCAAAGTGGTTGCTAAACTGAAATCAGAGGGTATCGAAAAAAGAGATCTGACAAGGGATGAATTTCTTGAGCATGCCTGGTCATGGACCAACAAGCATGGAGGAATTATTCTTGAGCAGCTCAAAAGACTGGGAGCTTCATGCGACTGGGACCGCACGCTCTTTACAATGGACGAAAAAAGATATGGGTCAGTAATAAAGGTATTTGTCGACTTGTTTAATAAAGGTCTGATATACAGAGGAGTAAGAATGGTTAACTGGGATCCCCAGGCAATGACGGCAGTATCAGATGAGGAGGTTAACTACACAGATGAAAAATCAAAACTATACTATGTAAGATATAAGGTTGTGGGCGAAGATGAATTTGTGATGGTTGCCACAACCCGTCCGGAAACAATTCTGGGAGATACTGCTTTATGTGCAAATCCTGCCGATGAGAGATATATGCATCTCAAGGGTAAAAAAGTTATTGTTCCGATGGCTGACAGGGAAGTCCCCTTCATTTTTGATGATTATGTTGACATGGAGTTTGGAACCGGATGCCTTAAGATAACACCGGCACACGACATCAATGACTATGAGATCGGACTCAGGCACAACCTTCCTTCTATTGACGTATTCAATGACAATGGAACAATGAGTGAGAAGGCCGGAATGTTTGTCGGAATTGACAGGTTTGAAGCTAAGGACCTTGCTGAGAAGGAACTTGACAGAACAGGCAACCTTGTAAAGGTGGAGAATTACAATAATAAGATTGGGCGTTCAGAAAGAACCAATGCAGTTATTGAACCTAAACTATCACTGCAATGGTTCCTTAAGATGGAAGATATTTCCGTTCCGGCCCTTGATGCTGTAATGAACGGAGAGATTCACCTTCATCCGGCAAAATTCAAAAATCTCTATCGACACTGGATGGAAAATGTTCGTGACTGGTGCATAAGCCGTCAGCTGTGGTGGGGTCAGCGAATACCTGCCTACTACTATAATAATTCCGAATTTGTGGTAGCTGAAAGTATGGCAGAGGCTCTTTCGCTTGCGAGAAAAAAGAGTGGGAATGACGCACTTAAGGAGAGTGATCTGCGTCAGGATGATGATGTTCTTGATACATGGTTCTCTTCATGGTTATGGCCTATCACTTCTTTTGACGGTATAAATGAGCCTGAAAATCGCGATATAAAATATTATTATCCGACCAATGATCTTATAACTGCTCCGGAAATCCTGTTTTTCTGGGTTGCCCGCATGATCATCGCAGGTTATGAGTATACGGGTAAAAAACCTTTTGAAAATGTTTACCTCACAGGACTTGTACGTGACCAGCAGCACAGAAAGATGTCAAAGTCGCTCGGCAACTCGCCTGAACCACTGGATCTTATTGATAAATATGGGGCCGATGGTGTAAGAGTTGGAATGCTTTTGTGTTCACCGGCCGGGAACGATCTTCTGTACGATGATTTACTTCCTGAGCAGGGCCGTAATTTTGCAAACAAAATATGGAATTCATTCAGGCTTGTTAACAATTGGAATATCGACGAAAATATTCCCCAGCCTGTTTTTTCCGGAATAGCTGTTGAGTGGATGAATGAAATTCTGAAAAAAGCTATTGTTGAAATTGAGTCTAACTTCAAGAAGTTCAGAATTTCAGAAGCACTTATGATCAACTATAAGCTCTTCTGGGATGAGTTTTCAGGTTGGTATCTGGAACTGATAAAACCGGAATATCAGAAACCTATTGACCGCAAAACATTTGACGATACACTGGCTATCTTTGATAAGCTTTTAAGGATAACTCATCCGTTTATGCCATTTATAACTGAAGAGATCTGGCAGCTTCTTGCAGAGAGAAAAGGAGGGGAGAGCCTAATGGTAACCATGATGCCTGAAGCTAAGAAATTTGATTCATCGATGATCTCCGGATTCGAAGTAGCAAAGGAGACAATCAGCGCCATAAGGACAGTGAGAAAAGAAAAGGAAATCCCGACCAGGGATAGTCTGTCATTACTGATAAAATCAGGGATGGAGAGTTTTGACAGGAGGTTTTTGCCGGTTATTACAAAACTCTGCAACCTTGATGAGATAAAGTTCGTTTCTGAAAAACAGGCAGGTTCTGCCGCTTTTATGGTTGGAACAACTGAGTTTTATGTTCCTTTGGGCAGTAATATTAACATTGAAGAGGAGATTGCAAAGATCCATGCAGATCTTGATTATAACATTGGTTTTCTTGCATCAGTTATGAAAAAGCTTGATAATGAGCGTTTTGTTCAAAATGCTCCGGCAGCTGTTCTGGACCTTGAAAGAAGAAAGAAAGCAGATGCCGAGTCAAAGATCAGCTCCCTGGAGGAAAGGATGAAGGAACTGAAAAAGTAATTGAAGGGATTTAGCCAGCGGCTGTGGAAATCAGGGCATGAATGTTCTGATGAAGTAATTCTCATTTACCTTTACCATTTCCCAGCCATCATTCAGAAGAAGGTTCCAGCCATCTCCGCCGATGTGATTTCTATCTTCCTTCAGGGTTTTAGCTGTTATTCTAATATACTTAAAATTATTTGAAACCAGGCAGCCACCTTTATCAACAGTCAGTTTTCCCCAGTTGTCTGAAACCCTTATAGCACTATAGAGAGTTCCGAGCGTGTCAAGAGAGTGTATATTTTCAGGCTCAAAGTTAAAATAGGGGCTTTTTAATTCAAGAAATACTACAGGTTTTTCAGTAAATATGCCAATCTGTTTATGAATGCTTTCCTTTATTTCAGTCAGTCTTAATTCTTCTTCCTTATAAATTCCGTCAATACCGTAATTCATTGCCAGACTTCCTGCCACATCACGACAGATATCCGGCAGTTCAATACTGTACACTTCCCTGACCTTGTTTCCAAGGTCTATTGTATCAGAATTTATAGATTTGAAATCAAAGTTTTTTTCATGAAGAAGCGTCGAATACAAAGCGCCATGAACAAATCCGTATGATCGGGCGTAAGACTGGAATGAGTAGACCCAGTTGAGATATTCAAAGAGCCTTTGTTTATATTCATCCTGCGAGTTTGTGGCAAGAGTGATAAATGTAAAAGTTGATAAACCTTCATAATTTTCAAATCGTGTCTCTTCTGCAGAATCTCCGGAAGAGAAATTCCTGTTTGCATGCCTGAAGATCAATGCATCCCTTACTGCCAGGTCTCTTTCTTCGCCTGTGGATTCTATTGCTTTACGCAGAGCCCTCCATTCGAGTTTAATCCATAGCCTGGATTCTCTCTTATCCATGGCGGTAATGTTGAAAGAGCTGGGCATTATTCCTGCTTCCTGTTGAAACCTGTGAAAAAGTCCCCTGATGGCACGGGTCCTGATATAATATGCATCCTCAGTTTGAGGAAGAGTTACCGCGGCAAACCTGGTGCCGCCGAATTCCACTATTGCATTGTTGATTATCTGTTCTTTCGGGTACAATCCGATATAGACGCCATCTTTTAATTTTAGCAATCCATCTTTGTCAGCCTGGTTTGCAATTATTTTGCGACTAACCCGGTCGATATATACCAGGGGTCCGTAAAGATTTTTCCCCCACAGCTTACCATCGTCCCTGTCACAGATTTCCTTGACCTCTTTAAAGTACTGATTTGCTTTTTCAGTGGTAAAAAAGGTTTCAGGGGTTTTATCGCTACAGCCTAGTAAAAATAGAAACAATGGTATTACAAGCCATCTATTCATTCTACATAATTTGTGTGCCAAAAGTAATGAAAAAATTATCAAATAGTCAAACTGCTACAGGAGAACGATATTTATCAGGTTTGGAATCGGTATAAATATTTAATTTAGCTGACTTTTATATTTACATTATGATAAAGAATAGCGATATCCTGATGAACCCCAATGAGTTGGTCCAGTATCTGAAAAAGCCCTCAAAAAATTTTACCCGTGACGATATTATGAAATTTATTGAAGCCAAAGGCATTACAATGATCAATTTCAGATACGTTGCCGATGATGGCAAGTTAAAAACGCTGAAACTCCGACACTCGAAATACTTTGTTCCTTTTATAATAGTGATGGAAAACCTCTTGAGAGTGCCCCTGAGTATATTCTCAGAAAAGCATATACACGGTTTAAGGAAAAGACAGGTTACGCTGAAAAACTATATGTAAACCATATAGGCTCAGATAAGACGAAGAACAAAAAACTGGAGTCGCTTCCGGCATCATGCTGGGAATCAGCTGACTGCCTGATATCGCAAAGAAATATATTTGAAAGGGACGGTGTCTTTCCTGCTGGAATTATTGATAATGTCGTAGTAAAGTTGAGAGCCTACAATGATAAGGGTCTGAGTGAGAGGCTGTTTAATAAGAATGATGAGATTGGAGAACTTGTCAGGCAATATCTTCACTGCAGCTGAAAACTTTCTTCCTCTCGGTATCATCAGCAATTGCAGCTTTTATGCTGACATTCAGCTCAAATCCGATCAGCAGTGCTATGGAATTAAGGTATAGCCATATCAGCATCACCATCAGCGAACCTATCCACCCGTATAGTTTATTGTACTGTCCATAGTTGTTTACGTAGGCGGAAAAACCAAGTGAGGTAAGGATAAACAACATTGTTGCAAGGGTTGAGCCGGGGGAAAGAAATTTAAAGTCTGTTCTTTTTGCAGGCGCCAGGTAATAAAGAGCTGAAATAGCCATGAACAACAGCATGATTATAAGTATCCATTTCAGAAAAATAAGAAAGTAAAGGACGAGGTGTTTTTCAAGAACGCCTATCTGAACAAGTCTGTCGACGGCCATTTTTCCAAAGATGACCAGAAGTCCGGCAATGGAAATCATTATTACAACTATGATGAGAAGAATAATAGAGATTTTTCGCTGGTTAAACCACGATCTTGAATTAAACGAATGAGCTGAAACCACGAAGGCATTGATTATGGCATGAATTCCATTTGTGGAGAATACGATAGTGGCAAAGAAGGTGATAAGTAATAAGCCGCCACTCTTATTTGTGATTATATCTATGATTGTTGTTTCCAGAAAGCCGAATGCCGTAACAGGAAGAATACTCTCGAACAGCCTTATCAATTCTTGCTGGAAATTGGGTAAGGGTACAAAAGGGATCAATGTGAAAATAAAGATTGAAGCCGGAAGAAGAGCCAGAAGCAGGTTAAAGGCAATTGAAGAGGCTCTCGTAACAAGAACGCCTTTTGTAAAACCTTTTACCACGAATTTCAGAACATTTCTTATAGGGATTCCTTCAAAACCAGGGAGGACAATTCTTTCTGCCTTTTCTTTCCAATCCTGCTTACGGTGCCTTATATACAGATTCATAGTTACAGGGCTTTTAGGCTCAAATCCAGGCTTTTGATATGATGTGTCAATGCGCCCACTGAGACAAAATCGACACCACACTCAGCATAAGCTCTTATTGTAGAAAGAGTTATACCGCCTGAAGATTCTGTTTCATAAGTTCCATCTATTACTTTTACAGCCTTTATTGTATCTTCAATTGTAAAATTATCGAGCATGATCCTGTCAATTCCACCCACTTCAAGTATTGTATAAACATCCTGAAGATTACCTGCTTCAATTTCTATCTTAAGGTCCCTGTTACCGGCTTTCAGGTATTCCCTTGTTTTTTCTATAGCCTTACGGATCCCGCCTGCATAAAAGATATGATTGTCTTTCAGCATTATCATATCAAACAGCCCCATCCGGTGATTTAAGCCACCCCCGATCAGAACAGCTTCTTTTTCCAGAAACCTGACACCGGGAGTTGTTTTTCTAGTGTCAAGAATCCTTGTTTTCAGGCCTTTCAGTTTATCAACATATAAGCCGGTATTGGTAGCAATGCCGCTCATTCTTTGCATAATGTTGAGAACGAGACGCTCTGATTTCAGTATTGATTGCTGGCTGCCCGCGATATAGAATGCAATATCACCGGGAGTAACTTTAGTACCATCACCTTTCAGGATATTAATTTCCAGATCTTTATCAATTATTGAAAAGACTTTAGCAGCCACCGACACGCCGGCAAGTATCCCATCTTCCTTGATAAGCAGTTTTGCATTTCCTTTTGCTTCCGTTGGGATACAGGCAAGAGAAGAGTGATCACCCTCACCAATATCTTCGCTGAGGCTTCTAAGAATGAAATCATGCAGAGTGTTATCGTCCATTGTCAGGCTCTATTCGTATCTGATGAATAAGAAGTTCCTGATCAACTTTTTTCAAAAGAAAATAGACTCTGAAGTCTCCCTTGCTTGTTTTGAGATTACCGATGGCATATTGAGCATCATTCTTGGCTCCCTGATGACGAATAAAAAAATCTTTTGTCTGATATGAACTGAAAAAATCCCTGAGAATGGTTTCTGCTACATTTTTTTTATAGAAATCCTCTTTTTCGAGCAAAAGCAGTTCAACAGTAGAATTCATATACTTTGATAGTTCCTGGGCATTTCCGGCCTTGATAGCTGTGGAAATTCCTCCCGGGATCCTTGATTGTTCCTGTACCGCGGCGCCTAAACTGAATGTAATTAAAAACACCGGGATAAAAATTGAAAATCTCATTGTATTAATTTTTATATCGCTTACAGTACTATTGCAAATTTAGTATAATTTGTGGAAGATGTTCATTTTTGACTCTAATCATTCTGATAGAAATTGTTCTGAGAGTGCTTAAATTCTTATTTTTGTGAATGATAAGTGAAAATATCAAAAACATCAGACCTTATTTTTTTAATAACATTTATGAAAATCGTTTTATTACAGACAGGAAAAACCACTGAGAAGAACATAGCCGAAGGAACAGAAATCTTTTCGACAAGGATCAGAAAATATACCGGATTTGAAGTTATTACACTGCCGGATGTAAAGTTTACAAAAAACATGCCAGTTCAGGAACAGAAAATGAAGGAAGGCAAACGAATTCTGCTTTCATTGGCGGAAAATGATTATGTTATCCTGCTTGATGAGAAAGGAAAAGAATACACAACAATGAACTTCTCCCTGCTGATGAAAGGTATTTTCATGCTACCGAAAAAGAGAGTAGTCTTTGTTATCGGAGGCCCATATGGATTCTCTGATGAAGTTTATGGCAGGTCGGATATCAAACTTTCGTTATCAAAAATGACTTTTCCTCATCAGCTGGTACGATTATTGTTTCTTGAGCAGCTTTACCGGGTTTTTACAATTATTAATGGAGAACCATATCACCATGAGTAAGCAGTGTTAAAATGAAAGAAAAAAAATACAGGATTCTACTAATTATTTCAATCTTTGCAGTTCTATTGATGGCAATCGCGACAGAATCTCTGTATTTCAGCGAATTTGAGTATAAATATAAAACAGAAAGATTTAATAAATTACTACTGGAGAAGGAAAAGGTATTGGATGAATGTCTGAATAACATGAAACCCATCCTTGCAAGTGGAGAACCGCATGGCTCCTTTTCTGAAACAAATCTTTTCCACTTAGCTGAACAAAATCACATCACTCTTCTCGAGTATATCGATAAAAAACTGATTTACTGGTCTGATAATGAATTTGATGTGCCTCCGATTGTGGATGATTCCTTATTTGTACGGCCACTCATTTTTCTTCAAAACGGATGGTTTCTCAGTAAGACTGTTGAGGCGGGGAATGAAAAAATTGCCGGCCTGCTTCGAATAAGGACTGATTTTGGTTTTGAGAATGAGATTGTAAAAAACGGTTTTATTAAGGATTTCAGAATTCCCGAAAGTGTCGGATTCAGTAGAGATGAAGATGATAGCCCTTACCATGTGTTTAATTCGGAAGGGAAATTTATGTTTACTCTTGTCTTCCCTGAAAACAAGGAAAATACTTTTCTCATTCTGCTGCCGCTGTTATTATATGTGGTATTGTTCATCCTGATTTTCCTGGTAACTATGGAGCTGGTTGAATTTCTTGTTAACAAAGTTTTTAACCGTCTGGCAATAATATGCTGTTTCCTGATATTCTTATTGATCTATGTATTTATACTGCTTACAGGAACTCCTTCTGTTCTGCTCCGGTTGGAACTTTTTTTACCATATGCTTTTTCTTTAAATGCATTCATACCATCACTTGGTCATCTGTTTCTGCTAAGCATTCTGGCTGTTGGATTTTCATACGTCTTTTATCGTTACTATCCCCTCAGGGATTTTTCACAGATGGGAGCCGGCAGGTGCTTTTTCTTATTGATTACTTTGCTTGCTCTCAGTGCAGGTGTGGTAAGTGTTTTTCATAACATTTTCATTGCGCTGATATTAAACTCCAATATAAGTTTTGAAACTTATAAAATTCTTGAATTGAGCACCTTAAGTCTTATCGGATTTTCCTCACTTTCACTTTTAATAATTACCCCTCTTCTTGTTCTTCTGAAGATATTTCAGAATTGTTACAGGCTAAAAACACCGGTAATATTATTCTCAATTTTAGTGTCCTTAATTGTTTTTATGCCATTTTATTACAATGATCCTGCCACTTTGTTTCCCCTGATGTCTTTTTATGCTGTTATGGTTATCAGCATATGGATTACCGGAATTAAAAAAATGAGGATTTTTAATATGTCAGTTCTGTTTTCTGTAATATTTGGTATCTATTCCCTCTATTTTATTACAGTGCTTTCAGAAAAGAAGACAATTGAAAATGTTAAGATTCAGGCACTCTCTCTTTCAACTGAAAATGATCCGGTTGCCGAGCATCTTTTGCTTGATTTATGGCCTGAGCTTGAAGCTGATACCTTACTAGCCCGGATGATGGAGGTTGATGTTTTTGAAAGAACAGATTTCGATATTATTTCAACTTATCTGCTTGATACGTACTTTGGTGGTTACTGGGGTAATTTTAAATTCAATATGATTCCCTGCGGACACGATGACCCATTGCGTATAGGAACTGAGAACAAGATGGTTTCCAATTGTTTTAATTTTTTTGATGAAAGGATAAAGCGTAATGGTCATATTCTTACCGGCACACAGTTTTACTTTCTGGAAAATCAGGGAGGACGCTCATATTATATTGGAAGGATGTTCTTTAAGAAGAACGAAAAAGTAACAAACGGATTATTCATAGAGCTTTACAATGATGTAAATGTTTACCAGCCGGGTTATTCGGAATTACTCCTTGACAAGAACTACCATGGCTATGCCAGGCTGAAGGACTACTCATTTGCAAAATACATTAACGGGGACATAGTTCTTAAATCGGGAGATTTCCCATATAATAAAGATGATGCTGATTATGTTAATAAGGAAGATGATTACAAGGCTTTCAATTCGGAGAGCTACAAGCATATGTTGTATAAAAACGGCAATATCACCGTAATTATAAGCAGGCCGCGGCTTACCTCCGGTGATGTTATTATTTCTTTTGCATACCTGTTTGCATTCATATTCCTCTTTTTTAATTTATTTATTCTGATCATAAAGCGACCGGCTTTAAAAAGTCCGGGAAATATGGATTTCAGGCAAAAACTGCAGATGTCAATTATAGGAATTTTGCTTGTATCATTTGTTCTCATAGGTGTTGTAATAGCTTATCTTACAATAAGTCAGTACCGGGAAAAACACTATGAAAATATTAAGGAAAAACTTAATTCAGTTTACATTGAACTGGATAGTAAATTGTCGACTGAGAAAGTACTTACCAACGCATGGAGCAACAGCACATATTCGTCAATGGATGAGTTGCTTATAAAGCTTTCAAATATTTTCAACACCGACATAAATCTCTATGGGGTAAATGGATTTCTTCTTGCAACATCACGGCCTGAGATCTTTTACAGGGATCTGACCAGCCGACGAATGAACAATATGGCACTTATCAGCCTTACAAGCCTTACTAAAAGTGAATATCTTCAGCAGGAGAAAGTTGGGGATTTGGAGTATATTTCTGCTTACATACCTTTTTATAATACTGATGGCAAGGTTCTGGCCTACCTGAATCTTCCGTATTTCAGAATGCAAAGTATCCTTGCCAGAGAAATTTCCAACCTGATTGTTGCTGTTATTAATTTCACACTACTTCTGATTATGATAACAATGGCGCTTGCTGTGATCATCAGCGGTCGCCTTACATCGCCACTGGCTATGCTTGGGGAGGGTCTTGCATCAGTAGAGCTGGGCAAGAAGAGCGAACACCTTGTTTATAGGGGCAATGATGAGATTGGCGAACTGGTCAGGCAATATAACAGGATGGTAGATGAAATTCAGGAAAGTGCCAATAAGCTTGCCTATTCTGAAAGAGAATATGCCTGGAGGGAGATGGCCAAGCAGATTGCACACGAGATAAAAAATCCACTTACGCCAATGAAGTTAAATGTACAGCAGCTTCTGAAATCGTGGAATGATGGTGAGCCGGGTTTTGAAAAAAGGCTTGAAAATTTTACTGCAAACCAGATAGAATATATTGATAACCTGTCATCGATTGCTTCGGCATTTTCGTCATTCGCCAAAATGCCAGGAATAAACCCTACTGAAGTTAATCTTCTTGAGCAAATAAAGACTACTCTTGAACTCTTTAAGAATACTGATAATGTGGATTTTGAGGTGAAATGGCCTCATGAGAGGAAAGTATTTATACTCGCTGATAAAGACCATCTTAATGGAGTCTTTTCAAATCTTTTTAAAAATGCAATTCAATCCATACCACAGGAAAGGAGGGGGATAGTTAAGGTCAATCTTGAGGTCAATGGCGACAGGGTAATTATATCAGTTTCGGATAATGGTTCGGGTGTCCCGGATGAGCTCCGCAATAAGCTCTTTACCCCCAACTTTACAACCAAATCTTCCGGGATGGGGCTAGGTCTTTCAATAGTAAAGAGATATGTTGAAAATGCCAACGGGAGAATCTGGTTTGAATCAGAAACTGATAAGGGATCTATTTTTTATGTGGAATTCCCACTTAAATATACAGTTGAAAAGATTGGTTAAATTAAGGTAATTACAATTATTTCTTTATATTAGCACCACATATCTGTGTTTGATGATTTCAAGATTGTCCTGCAATATTAAAGGTTTAATTACCAGTCTGTTAGTTATTTTCTGTTTTCCGGTTTTTCTTTTCTCGCAGGGAAAGATCAATGGGATTATCAATGACTATGGCAGAGTGACATCTGTGGGGACAGATTTTGTAATTGTTGACAATATCGCTGAATATTCAAAATTTGAAGTTGAGGATACTGTACTTCTTTTGCAGATGAAAGGAGTAAAGTCACAAATACCTGAAGATGGAAATTATGGAAATTTTCAGATCTCGGCAGGGACCCCCGGGGCGTATGAGTTCCTCATTATTCAAACGAAAGAAGACGGCATCAGGAAGATCACTTTCAGAAACAGCATTGTAAACGCTTATGATGTTCTTGGACTTGTACAGATCGTAAGAGTACCATCATTTTATTCAGCTGAAGTTGATGCTGAACTTACGAGTGCCCCATGGGACAGTATTTCGAAAACCGGAGGTGTTCTGACTATGATTGTAGGAACGAAGCTTTCAATGAAGGCAAATATAAATGTTCTCGGAAAGGGATTTGCCGGTGGATCACCGGTTAGCGGACCGGGAGACTGTATAGACTTAGATCCTGTTAACCGGAATAAATTTTTCTATCCCAATGATTATACGAACTCAGGATTAAAAGGAGAGAGTCATGTTTTCAGGGCATATATTGGCCCCTTAGATGAACCGATTTTCCCTGATTATGCAAAGGGTAAGGGAGCAAACTATACAGGTGGTGGAGGCGGAAATGGTCACTTCTCAGGTGGTGGCGGAGGTTCCCTGCGAGGTGCAGGAGGAAATGGCGGTGATGAAAGATCAGGAGTATGCGCCCCGGAACCGGGTGGAATAGGTGGAAAATCATCAAGAATAAATTTCCCAACCAGCGGTATCTATCTTGGCGGCGGTGGTGGAGGATCTACCTATACAACAGGTACAGCATCAGCCGGAGGAAATGGAGGAGGAATAATAATTATTCTTTGCGAAACACTTGATGGTAACGGACATAGCATTATTGCTGACGGTCAGACTCCTGCACAGGCTACTGGCGAAGCAGGTTCAGGTGGTGGAGGAGCAGGTGGTTCAATTGCTCTTTATCTTCAAAGCTTTACCACCACAGCGTTGACAATTTCTGCAAAAGGGGGCAACGGTGGAAACAGTAACGGGCCTTTAACAGGAGGAACAGGTGGCGGTGGCGGTGGCGGATTTATAAATATAAGTCATATTTCAATTCCGGCGAATATTACAAGAAACAGTTCTGGCGGAAATCCCGGAATGAGGGCTGGTATAAGCTCAGATAATGCAACAGCAGGAGAGATAGGGGATACATTGAGCGTATTTGTTCCTGTTCTTAATGGATTCCTGTTTAATACCATAAAATCATCCATAACTCTTAATCAGATTGATTCAATTTGTTCAAACGTTATTCCGAAGAAATTACTCGGAACATTGCCTGTTGGCGGATTAGGTAATTATACTTATACATGGCAAAAAACTTATCATATACCGGCAACTCCTTCTGATATTGGTTCTTCAACATTATTAATAGACTATTCTCCTTCAGTAATGGAGACAGCAACCGACAGTGTTTTTTTCAGAAGGATTGTGAAAGATAACTCTACTCTGCTTGAGGATATCAGCAAATGGGTAGCTATAAAAGTACAACCTGAGATCACAAAAAATGATATTGGCAAGGATACAATTATTTGTTTCAACCAGGATCCTCTTTCTCTTTTGTCGCTCAACGGATTACCTGAAAATGGTAATAGTTTTTATTCTTATCGCTGGTTAAAAAACAACAATACCGATTGGGTTACTTCCCCCGATACTTCATTCGCCGGAAACGGAGAAAATTATAACCCTCCAGCATTAACCGCTGCAGCTTATTATAAAAGGAGGGTAATTTCGGGAAGGTGTATCGATTATAGTAATACAGTTACAATCTCAGTACTTCCCACCATCACTGGCAACATTTTTAGCAGCCCGCCTGATGCTATTATCTGCGAAGGTTCAAAATTCAATATTCTCGCAGTAACTGCTGCGGGAGGCGGTGATCTTCTGTATAGGTACCAATGGCAGGACAGCACCATTTCGGGTTCCTGGATGCCTGCTCAGGGACTGAATACACTCGTTAACTATGAGCCTGATACCTCAATGTTTACATTGGCCAATGAAAAAAGGTATTACAGACGTTTGGTCTTATCAGGCGCTTATGATGTTTGCAGCAACCTGAGTGCGCCTATCCTGCTTACACGCTACCATAAAATTAGAGACAATATTATTTCGGGTCCCCAGATAATCTGTGAAGGAAGCGTACCTTCTCTTCTTACTGGTTTTCAGCCACTGGGAGGTGCTGGTGCCGGCACTTATACTTATAGCTGGCAGGATAGTACCGTGAGCGGTGTATGGAGCAATAAGGCAATCACGTCTGACTATCAGTCTGATATACTGACTGTTACACGGTGGTACAGAAGAAAGGTGGAATCATCCGTTTGTAAAAGCACAAGCGCACAAGTTTTAATAAGTGTTCAGCCTTCTATAAGAAACAACACAATAAGTCTTCTGTCAGGCCTTATGGACTCTACTATTTGTTCTGGAGCTCAGCCTTACAGAATTATCGGTAAGGTGCCCCCTGTACTAACAGGTGGAACCGGAACAGGATATACTTATAGTTGGAAATCTTCTTTAAATGATGTTGATTGGAATGATATTTCTGTAAGTACATCAAACTATCAGCCACCAACCCTTAATTCACCGGTTTGGTACAAAAGGGTTGTAATATCGGCATCAGGAATCTGCAGAGATAGTAATAATAGTGTGAGGATAAATGTTTTATCGCCTATTGTTAATACTATCCCTGCTGATAGAGAAGTATGCATTAATACAGCATCCGCTCCTGTTGAAGGCTTAAATCTTTCAGGTGGAGAGCCAGGTAATTATCTTTTTTTATGGCAGGATTCTACAATAAATCATAATTGGACAGATATCACCACTGAAAAAAATGAGGACATAACTTTACCACTGCTTTCAGATCCTGTAAAATACAGGAGGAAAGTATGGTCAGGTCCGAATAATACCTGTTTCAATATTTCAAATCCAGTTAGAGTATCAATTACCAGCCTTCCATATCCTGTTGTTGCAGGAAAAGATACTCTTCTGAGTACTTTTGAATATCTCTATAACCTCCGCGCAGTGCAACCTGTATCAGGTACAGGAACCTGGAATGTTGTATCCAGTTCCGGGACCCCTGCTTTTGATAATGAATCAATGCACAATACAGTTGTAAGGAACCTGTCACCCGGACTAAATACCCTTTCATGGAAAGTGGTGAACGGAGTATGTGAATTGGTATCCATTATCAACATTGAAATTATCAATATCAGCATTCCCTCAGGTATATCGCCTGATGGAAACGGTAAGAATGATGCACTTAATATTAAAGGTCTGGATTTTTCTATTGATAATGCAACAGGGAAACCAAATCAATTTATAGAACTTACAATATTAAACAGCGCCGGCGCGCAGGTTTATTATACGTCAAATACTGAGGGGAATGAATGGCAACCATGGGAAGGAAGAAATTCCGGTAGAGCTGAGTTGCCTGAGGGGACATATTATTATTTGCTTACAATATCCTCGAACAGGACAACAGTTAAGCCTGAAAAGAGGAGCGGATTTATAATGTTGAAAAGGTATTAGCAGACTAAATAGAGTTAGGTTTGAGCAGAAATTATGTATAGGATCAGGATTTTAATTATTATTCTTTTTTTCAGTCAGTGCTCCTATGGACTGGCAAATGCCGATTCCACCAGGATCAGCCTTGGCTATCCTGTATACAGTCAATATCTGCATAATGGTCTGGTAATTAATCCAGCTTATACCGGAACACGGAATGCCCTGAGCGCTTTCGTTTCCTACAGAATGCAATGGATGGGAATTGAAGGAGCTCCCTCAATACAATCAATCTCGCTGCATTCACCGATGAAAAATGATAAGGTAGCTCTCGGTCTTAAAGCTCAGTTCATGCAGTTCGGAGTAACAAAATCAACAAGTATTTATGCTAGCTATGCATATCATATAAGATTAAAAAACGGCAAAATTTCATTTGGAATAAATGCCGGGGCTGACATGTCAAACACAGATTATACAGGAATTCTTGAGACTCTGGATGATCCTTCAGATCCTGTATTTCTGACAAATGACAAGCCATATGTTCTTCCGAATGCCGGCGCAGGGATCTACTATTTCAATAATAAGGTATTCGCAGGAGTATCAATCCCATCCTTCTTAAGTTACAGGCGAAGCGATGATGGATCTGGCCCCAGGGTGTATAATAGTTTCAGCGAATATGAGGTGTTGTTTACTGCCGGAGGACTAATAACATTTTCCCCGGTTTTAAAGTTTAAACCATCCATGCTGGTTGATTATTCATTGCAAAAAACTAAGAAGCTTACCCAACTTGACTTAAGCGGGAATTTCATAATAGCGGATCTACTCTGGGTTGGTGGTTCATGGAGAACAACTGAGCAGGTAGCTGTTGGAATTTTACAGGTTCAGATGAACCCGCAGCTTATGTTCGGATTTTCATATGATTATTCAATCGGGAGAATGACCTCATTCAAGACGAAGGGATCAAGTGAATTTGTATTGCGATATGAATTTGGCTCGAAGGTAAGTGCTGCTAATCCGAGGTATTTCTAGCTATGGCAATAAATAAACGATATATCATTTTTGCTTTAATCCTGTTAATAATTACAGGCGTTTCTAACGCGCAAGCCCCTGTTTATGAGGTTGCAAGATTATCTTTCAGCGATGATATTTTCAGTGATATTTCTCCTGTGATTGTAAAAGACGGAATTATTTTCTGCTCCAACAGAAGGTTCAGTGGCATCATAGACAGAACCGCCTGGGATGGTCACCGGCTTTACAATATATACTTGGCACAGCGCAAAGATTCCTCTGGGTGGGGCAGGCCTGAAGAATTAAAAAGCGACAGGAGCGCCCTATTTAATAATGGCCCTCTTTGTGTCTCCCCCGATGGCAAAACAGTCTACTTTACCAGCGAGGTTGAAACAGGTGCAATGACCAAAAAACGCAATTTTAAAAATCACAGCGGAATTTTTATTGCTGAACTTTCAGGCTCAGATCTTGTTTCTACTCGACCTTTCAAATATAACAGCATTGATTACGAGGTTGGCCAGCCATCATTAAGCAATGATGGCAAAACACTTTTCTTTGCTTCCGATATGCCCGGCGGGCAGGGTGGAGCCGATCTTTATTATTGTAACCTGGTTAATGGCGAATGGAGCGTACCTGTTAATCTGGGCCCTTCAGTCAATTCACCGGAAGCAGAAAACTATCCTTCCATGCATCCATCGGGGCGGTTATTTTTTACTTCCGACAGGATGGGTGGTTTTGGACGTCTTGATGTATATTATACTATTCTTAATGGAGGGAAATGGGAAGTTCCTTCAATCTTGCCAGAGCCAATCAATTCAAAATCAGATGATTTCGCATATGTAGCCGAAGAAAACCTTCAAAGCGGATATTTCTCCTCAGACCGAAGAAGGAACGATGATATTTACCGGTTTAGTTCACTGATCATAAGGAAATCTTCATGTGATGAGCTTCAGGAAAATAATTACTGTTTTGAGTTTTTTGAGGAAAATGCAGTGGATAATGATACTATGCCGTTCAGGTATGACTGGAAATTCGGTGATGGTGGTACAGGAACCGGATCATTGGTGGATCATTGCTATACCGGTCCCGGAACCTTTCTTGTACAACTCGACGTTGTTAATCTTATAACAAAAGAGGTATTGTATAATCAAAAATCGTACACTCTGGAAATCAAGGATATAGAGCAGGCCTATATTTCTGTTCCTAAAATAGTCATTGCAGGAACAATGATAGAGATGAATGCTGATAGTACTAATCTGCCGGGCTGGAATATTGGACAGTATTACTGGAATTTTGGTGATGAAACAATAGCAACAGGACAAAAAGTTTCTAAAACATACCTAAAGCAGGGTTCATATAATATTCAACTTATCCTATCAACGGAGAATGAGCCCGGGGCAGTAGTCAGAGAGGAATGTGTATCTAAAAATATAACCGTAATCAACAAGCCTTGACATAAAATAACTATTTTTGAAGCAAATGAATTACAAAAAAGCACTATACTATATTTTTTTAGCCATTCTTCTGCCTGTTTCTAATATATACTCACAGGCAGTTCCGGGTAATGATGAGAATATATCATTCCTCGTTACGTTTGGAAAAGACGGCAAGACCTCATGGGGAGATGATGATTTCAACCAGATTTTTTTTCTTACCATACCGAGTGATTACAAACAACAATTTTATATAAAGGTTTTTGATCCGGATACTGGTGGACAGAACGATGAGATACAGGGATTTTTTGACACACGTTGTCTTTATTCTGTTTATGGAGGAAAGGGTGTTGACCCTGAAAAAAATGAAGATTCCAAGGGACTACTTAACGGAGTAAATTTTAAGACTGGTAATCTGCTGGCTTCCAGGGTTTTTGGCTCAGAAGCAAGATATGACAACAATTACTTTTCCTTTGGGCCGTTCAATCCCTCAGAAGGAGAATTCAATGAAAGATGGAAATCCTATATATTTAAGATAATTTGCGAGGGTGTCAGTGGTGACGATGGTAATCTTTACAGGTATTTTCTCAGTCGCAGCAATACGACTGATCAACCTATTGAAGGCGCAAATGCTTTTACATATGAATATACTTTCAGAATGTGGAACAACCAAAAGAGCATTGCCCACATCTATCCCTTCATCGATACAGGCATAGTTTCAATCAGGCAGAAAAATTTTGACTGGGATAATGATGGTAATATTCTGGTCGTTTCAAGGTATAAGCAGGGGATAAAAATGCCCATTTCGAATGAAGATAACTGGGTAGAATCAACTATTCCCATTGAACCTGCGGAAGTAGGGGCTTCTCTTGATTTTCAATTTCATAAAAGGCAAGGTGAATTAGTGCGAAATAACAATGTTGTTGTAACACTTGCTACCCAGAGGGGTGATGCCTTACCATTTTTTAGTTCTCCCATAGGTGGAGTGCCTGTGTATACACCCAACATTGGTGTAAGGCCAAAACCCAAAAAATAACCTTATCTCAGATGAGTTTTGCCTGCCACAGGAAAATATTATTTACCGCTATACTCTGCGTAGTTTTATTATCACAAACTCTAACCGGACAGGTATATCGCTTCAAAAACTATGGTGTAGACAGTAAGATTCCAAACACCTTTATTTATACTTTGGATCAGAGTAAAAATGGATACCTTTGGGTTGGGACAGCCAGTGGAATATCAAGATTCGATGGTTTTGACTTTTTTAATGTTCCCTATCCTGACTCTGCTGTTGGCAGGTATCCTAAAACAAGCCTTAAAGCCGGCAACGAAACGATGTGGTACGGCTGCAATGACGGAACCGTTTTCTACACTTCCGGGAACACCCTCATCCAACTCATAATCAATAACTCGAAAAGCATTAGTGACCTGGTGGAAGGACCTGACGGGTACATTTATATTATTCCTCAGGGCGGAGCTGTTTACAGGGTGAGTCAGTCTGATGTTAAGCAAATTACCAGTTACAGCATAGATCCTGAGCTTGTTGTCATATCGGGTTGTCTGACATCTGAAGGTAAACTCCTGATAGGTACCAATCAGAGTCTTCTGGTGTGCAATATAGCTAATGATACCCTTAGCACACTCGATATTATTGACGGGTTTGATTACACACAGGTAATGTCGGTAAACCAGATAAGTGGCAAAGAGAGTTTTGTAATAGGTACCGACGGCAATGGTCTTTTCAATTTCACGCTTTCTCCATCAGGCAATATTTTGTCGCGTTTCCCTGAACATCCTGAACTGGAAACCCTAAGAGTTCAGTCTGTTTATGAAGATGCTGAAGGCTTTCTCTGGATATCGACATTTGAAAACGGAATGTTTCAGATTAGATTAGATGAGGAAAAAGATGGAATTGAATTTATACAGCACTTTGACAGGAATTCGGGTCTGGAAGGAAACGACATTAAAAAGATTTTCCAGGATATTGAAGGTAATTTGTGGATAGGTTTTTTTGGTGATGGTCTTTCATTACTCAGCACATACGCTTTCAGTTACTTTGAACCGGGGAACACACCTGAGACGAATAATATTATAAGTATTGACAGAATCAGGAGTGATTATTTTCTGGGTACACCATCCGGATTTTATCTCTTTGATCCGGTAGAGTACAAAACGCATCGTTTTATTAACCTTCAAGGTAAGACAGGTAATAAAGGTATCGCCTCTTATAATATAGATAATGAGAGTAATATCTGGGTCGGGAGCAAAGGGGACGGTTTGTTCCTTATCCGTAAGGACGGCTCGGTTAGCAAGGTTTACAGTTCAGGAGAATCAGGGGCCGATTACATAATGGATGTTGTTACCGATGAAAAAAATATCTGGCTGGCAACTCTTAATGGTGTAATTATAATTGATAAAAAGAGCAAGAGATTAAAATATACATACAACATTGACAATGGGTTACCTCATAACAGCATAAAGCAGATATTGCTCAATGGGAGAGGCGAGGCTTATATTGCTACTGAAAGCGACCGTCTGTATAAAATTGTTCCTGATTCAGGAATTGTGGCAGGCATTGCCCGGATGACAGGCAATTACTTAAATAAGGTTTTGTCTTTTGCTCAGAGCAATAGGGGGACTATATGGACTGCTACTGAAGGAAACGGTGCGTTTGAGTACGCTGATGATTCTGTTACTTCAATTGACAGAACAAAAGGTTTAATGTCAAACTATTGCTACAGCATACTGGCAGATTCCCGGAACCAGGTATGGATGGGCCATGAGAGAGGTTTTTCGAGATATGATCCTGCTTCCGGTACAATGAAGGTCTTCGGGGTAGACT
>JBBRVC010000065.1:0-20644 GCA_038247205.1 Bacteroidales bacterium | reverse complement strand
TCCAAGTATTGCTGCCATTGTCGATGGATTTTTCTCACAGGCCTTCTGCATCGCCAATGCTCTTTTTGATACAAGTAAAAGACCATCTTCAAAAGAGAGAGTTTTGTTGGCAACCAGGGCAGAGAACTCACCAAGAGAATGTCCGGCAACCATATCAGGTTTAAACAAATCTCCAAGAAGAGCGCTAAGAATAGTTGAATGAAGGAAGATTGCCGGCTGAGTTACTTTGGTTTGTTTTAACTCTTCCTCTGTCCCATTGAACATTATGTCAGTAATGCTGAATCCCAGAATTGAGTTGGCTTTCCCGAACATTTCTTTTGCCAGGGGTGATTTGTCATAAAGATCCTTACCCATCCCTGGAAATTGTGCTCCCTGTCCGGGAAATACATATGCTTTCATGTTCGAAATCTTAAAATTGTTTCCTTTTTAATATGGTGTGCAAATTTATGTGAAAATTGAATTAGTGCAACTTTGAGCCGATAATATGTATAAATTCTTCACGGGTATTAAGTTCCTTAAGAAATATACCTGTAAAGGCAGAGGTTGTAGTTACAGAGTTTTGTTTCTGTACCCCCCTGACCTGCATGCACATATGCTGGGCTTCGATAACAACTGCCACCCCAATTGGATTCAGACATTCCTGGATACAATTTCTTATCTGCGTTGTGAGTCTTTCCTGAACCTGCAATCTGCGGCTGAAAGCTTCAACAACCCTGGCAATTTTACTAAGTCCGGTTATGTAACCATTCGGTATATATGCCACATGTGCTTTCCCGAAGAAAGGAAGCATATGGTGCTCACACATTGAGTAAAGGTCTATATCTTTTACAAGAACCATTTGTTTGTATTCTTCCTTAAATTTCGCCGAATTAATTATTTCGCAGGGGTTTTGGTTGTAACCCGAAGTCATGAAGCTCAGGGCTTTGGCAACTCTTACCGGAGTAGACTGAAGCCCTTCCCTGTCAGGATCTTCCCCCAAAAGTTGAAGAACCCGGCGGTACATGGTTGCCAGTTCTTCAATTGTATCTGCATCCCACGATTCAATCTTATTGTAGCCCCTCAGCACTTTACCCGCTCCGTTATTTATATTTTCTATTGTTCTAGCCATAATAATCTACTGAATTATTTTCTGTTTCTTCAATTCTTATACAATGCAGTGAAACACCTTCTTTCTCAATTGTTGGTTTCATTTGATCCCATATTGCCATAACCAGATTTTCTGTTGTGGGAATTTTATGTTTCATGAAATCAACATCGAGATTGATATTCCGATGATCAATTTTTTCAATTATTCTCTCACGTATGATCTTTTTAAGCTTTTCGAGATTCATTACAAAACCCTGATCATCAGATATTTCTCCCTTAACAGTAACCTTCAGGACATAGTTATGTCCGTGCCAGTTCGGATTTGAACATTTTCCAAAGACCTCAAAGTTTTTTTCATCCGACCAGTCCGGCCTGAACATCCTGTGAGCAGCGCTGAATTGTTCTCTACGGGTTAAATAGATCATAAATACCAGTCTTTATGATACAATATTACCACATTAATTGAACTTTTTAAACCATAAAAGCGATATATTTACCCATAGCTTTTAAATTGGGGACTCACTGATAATTTATGGCGATAAAAATTCTATGCGTAATTGCCACTCAACCGGAGGCAGAAATATTGAAAAGCATATGTGGCAAAGAGGTTAAACCGGGCATTTACAGGTATCAGAATATTGAATTGACAACACTTGTTACGGGGGTTGGCTCCATAGCCACCGCATGGTCATTGAAGCAATGGCTTTCGACAAACGAGAAACCGGATCTGGCACTAAATATTGGTATAGCAGGAAGTTATCGTGACGATCTGGAGATCGGACAGGTTGTGATTCCTGTTTCTGATTGTTTTGCCGATGCCGGTATTGAAGATAACAATGAGTTTCTTACTCTTTCTGAAGCGGGGTTATCTGATCCTGATCATTTCCCGTATGAGGCCGGGTCGATTTATTGCAGAAACAAATATGTTGACCGGGCGCCGGGGACCATAAGAAAAGTGAGAGCTATAACCGTAAATACTGCTACCGGTTCGGAGTTTACCATGAAAAAACTCATAAAAAAATTTAATCCTTATATAGAAACAATGGAGGGTGCAACTTTTTTTTATATTTGCACCAGGGAAAAGGTACCTTTTATAGCTATCAGATCAATCTCAAACAGGGTTGAGGTCCGTAACAGAAGCAATTGGAACATTCCACTGGCTTTAAAAAACCTGGCAGAAGGTATTGAAGATTTTTTTTTAAAACCGGATTAATTAATGAAACTGACACTGGGTTTCTCTCCATGCCCGAATGATACATTCATTTTTGATGCGATGGTACATGGAAGAATTGACACTGAAGGGCTGGAATTTGATTATTTTCTTGCTGATGTAGAGGAACTTAACAGAAGAGCTTTTGCTTCAGATGTTGATATTACAAAAATGAGCTATCATGCATATGCTTATGTTTCTCAAAATTACCTCATTCTTGATTCCGGAAGTGCTCTTGGCTTCAGAAACGGACCTTTGCTTATCAGTAAAAGAGATTTGGGCTTATCAGATCTGAAGGATGCGAGAATTGCCATTCCCGGTAAATATACCACTGCAAATCTTCTCTTCAGTATCGCCTGGCCCGACGCAATCAAAAAGACCGAGTATATATTCTCCGACATTGAAAACGCTTTGCTAAATGACGAAGTCGATGCCGGTCTTATCATACATGAAACGCGTTTTACATATAACAAGAAAGGACTATTGAGGATTGCCGACATGGGTGAATACTGGGAGAATCTGACAGGATTGCCTATTCCTTTGGGAGCCATAGTCATTAACCGCCGTGTTCCGCTTGAGGTGGCACTTAAAGTAAACAGGGTTATCAGAAGAAGTCTCGAGTATGCTTACCAGGACTCGCTTGCTTCTTACGATTTCGTAACAACAAATGCAAAGGAGATGGATCGTAATGTGATGAACAATCATATAAAACTATTCGTAAATAAGTATACTTTAAACCTGGGAGCCGAAGGAAAGAAAGCAATAAATGAATTGTTCCGGATTGCCAACGGTAAAGGAGTTATCCCAAAAATAAATGACCATATTTTCCTGAATCCGGTCATCGTCGAAAAAACTCAAACGAATGTCAAATATGAAACTAAGTGAACTTATATTAAAAACACGGTCATACAGGCGGTTTGATGAATCGCACCGTATTGAGGCCGCCTTATTGGAAAATCTTGTCGATCTGGCACGATTATCTGCATCGGGAGCTAACAGACAGCCCCTGAAATACCTGATTTATAATTCCGCTGATGATTGCATGAAGATTTTTCCCTCATTGCTGTGGGCTGCATCACTTAAGGACTGGGATGGACCGGAAGCAGGAGAAAGACCATCAGGCTATATAATTGTTCTCGGAGATAAAACGATCAGTGATGTGTTCGGAGTTGATCATGGAATAGCTGCACAGAGTATCATGCTCGGAGCCTCTGAAGCAGGTTTGGGAGGTTGCATGATAGCATCCATAAAAAAAGCAGAATTGCGAAGTACAATTATGATACCAGATCAGTATGAAATATTACTGGTCCTTTCATTGGGTAAACCTGTGGAAAATGTCGTAATAGATGATATTAAGGAAGGCGACACCAAATACTGGAGAGACGCTGAAAAAAAACATCATGTACCGAAACGAACACTAAAAGAGATCATAATTGACTTTAAACCAAAACATTGAACGTGAGCCGTCATGTTGTTTGCCTGGCCGGGGTGGTTGGTTTCAATCCGCAATTCTTCTTTAACCTTTAATGAACATCGCTTTAATGATATGACTTGCCATCTTCGGATTTTCTTTCAGGCGTCTAGTTGAGTAACCGAACCATTGCTTCCCGAAAGGAACATAAACTCTCATAGTATGTCCGGCTTTTACGATACTTTCCCTTAATCCCGGAGTAACTCCATAGAGCATCTGAAATTCATACAGATCTTTTGGGACATTATATTTCTCAATCAGCTTGTAGGCTCCTTCAACAAGTGGTATATCATGGGTTGCGATGCCAACATGTATTTTGTTCTTAAGCATGAAATCAAGATCCTCGAGAAAATGCTGATTGATTTCCTCATATTTTTTGTATGCAATTGCTTCGGGTTCAACATAAATTCCTTTGCAAAGCCGGAAACTTAAGGGATTTTCAACGGAGTTAAGATCAGCCAGACCCTTTACATCATCTAATGTTCTTTTTAAATATGACTGGACAACAAGCCCGACGTTGGCAGGGAATTCAGTTTTTAATCTTCGGAACAACTTTATTTCCATATCTGTACATGGAGAATCTTCCATGTCTATTCTGACAAAGCTTTTATATGAAGCAGCTTTTGCTACTATCTCGCGAATATGAGTGTAGCAGACGTCCTCATCAAGCAACATACCGAAGCTGGTTGGCTTGAGGGAGAAGTTCCCGTCTATGCCATTCTTGTACGATACATCTATCAGATGGAGGTATTCCTTTTTATTCTCTTCGGCTTCTCCGAGGTTCTTTATAAATTCACCAAGAACATCAAGTGTAACCTTAATATTTTTTTTATTCAGATCTTTCGATACTTTCATTGCCTCTTCAAGTGTTTCACCTGCAATATATGAACGTGAAAAAATCCAGATGAATTTTTTCGGAAAGTATGGCAATACGGTTGCGATAAATTTATTGAACATGAGGTAAGTTATATAGAGTTTTCTAATACAAAAATATATTTAATTTTAGAGTGCTAATAAAGTGGTTCTTAAATCAATTTTTAATGACCTTTGTCATCGAAAAAACATGCGTTTGTCATGGTTTTAATTAATTTCGATAAATCTTTTCAGCATATGCAACCATTTATTTTGTCTGTATGTCTTAAAAATGTCCTCAGTTTATGATGAGTGACCGGCAATTGATAGAAGGGTGCGCAAAACATGAAAGAAAGGCGCAACAAGTACTGTACGACAAATACTCTCGTTTCCTGCTTGGAGTGTGTATGCGGTATGCCGGTAGCAAAGCTGAAGCAGAGGATATTTTGCAGGATAGTTTTTTGAAAATATTTTTTAACATAAATGATTTTTCAGGAACAGGTTCTTTTATAGGATGGCTAAGAAAGGTTGCTGTAAATACGGCTATAACTCATTATCATAAAAACCTGAAATACAGGTATCATATTGAGATTGAGGATTATGTGTCTGTAGAAACCGGTGTGACAAGTTTTGAAGAAGATTTTTTTACTTCAGAAGAGCTTTATCTGGTTTTGAACGAATTGCCGACGGGATACAGAATGGTATTCAACCTTTATGCCGTTGAAGGGTTTAAGCATAAGGAGATAGCTGAAATGCTCGGAATTGATACAAATACATCAAAATCGCAGTATAGCAGGGCAAAAGCAGTGATAAGAGATAAACTGGATAATCTGGGTAAGTTAAAAAACAATTATCCGGGTACATAAAATTGAGTTATTGATAAGAATTGAAAACGGGGAAACAAAATATTACTTTGGAAGAGCTGTTCAGGCAAAAACTTGAATATGCAGAGGTGGGTCCTGATTCGTCGGTCAGAACTAACCTTATGGGTAAACTTGAGCGAAAGGAGTTCCTTAGTTTTCATATGAACAGGATTAATATTTATTACATTGGCGGCCTGATTGTTGCCGGGATACTTACAGTTCTTCTTTTAAAACTGAACGTAACTGATAGTGAGGAGAATAAACCTTTGCCTGCGCCCGAAACAAAGCAAATTATCAATACCAATTCTGTAATCATCCCTGCTGATATACCTAATTACAAAAACTCAGAAAGTTCAAAAGCAGCCTTAAAGTTTGAGTCAGAGAAAGCGTTAACTGATACTAATATAGAAGTCGTTGAACAGGTTATTCCTGAAGCACAAAATCAGGTTACCAGAATTGTTGGACCTCCTGTAATCAATGAATCACTCACAGGGAAAGGAAATTTCGCACAGTCCGGTTCCGAAATGAAAAAACTACATGGCGGATTTCAACCGGCTGAGAATCTTATCGGAAAATCAATGAAAGACGGTTGCACTCCGCTCAGGGTTATTTTTACTAATAAATCAACAGCCGGTGATTCCTGCCGGTGGTCTTTTGGCGACGGAGGATTCTCCACTAAGAAAAATCCTGAATGGATCTTTGATATTGAAGGCGAGTATAAAGTTATACTAAGTGTTTATTACCCTGATGGCACTGTAAATATTTCATCCACTGATATTATTGTTCATCCACGCCCACTTGCCCGTTTCGAAATTTCACATGCCGATCCAAATCAACCCACCAATGAGTTGAAGTTTATAAACTATTCATCGAATGCGGTGAAGTTCAAATGGCATTTTGGCGATGGGGGTACATCTGACTTTTTTGAACCTGACCATAGGTATCCCAAATCAGGAAATTATAATGTAAAGCTTATAGCTGTTTCAGATTACGGTTGCAAAGACACACTTGTAATAGTTAATGCATTTACTGGAAGCAATTATTATATAAATTTCCCTAACGCCTTTATTCCAAATACAGGTGGCCCAACAGGCGGTTACTATTCTACCAAGAGTGATGAAGGATCACAGGTGTTTCATCCGGTATTCTCTGGCGTATCAGATTATGAATTAAGAATTTTCAGTAAGCTCGGAATTCTGGTATTCGAAACAAACGATATCACTGTAGGATGGGATGGCTACTTCAAAGGGCAGCTAAGCGAACCCGGAGTTTATGTATGGAAAGTAAGAGGAACCTTCCTCAATGGCGAGTCTTTCATTAAAATGGGTGATCTTACAATACTGAAAAACTAAAGATTATCTTCTTCAGGAATCTAAAATTATTACTTCTTTATAACGGTAATTTAGCATGTTCATCCTGAATAAAACCTTGTTCGTGAAAATTCTCGTGCCTAAACGACACTTTCTTAAGAGAATTACGTATAAAAGTAATGATTTGTGAATTCAATTTATTATTTTCGTCGGTGTTACACAGTTTGAGACCTAACCTAAGGTGCGTGATTTTGCTGAAGAGGATCAAAAATATTCTAATACTGTTATTCATCCTGGCTGCTGATAGTTTTGGACAAGATCCGACCTTCTCACAGTTTTATGCCAATCCGTTATATTTATCTCCATCATTCGCGGGAGCAACACAGGAAAACCGGTTTGCAATCAACTACAGAAATCAGTGGCCGGCCGTGCCGGGTGTATTTAATACCTATAATATAGCTTTCGATAAAGCCTTGCCAAGTTTCAATTCAGGAATTGGAGTCATGGCCACTTATGATGTTGCCGGATCAGGTGACCTGAGTACCACAAATATTGGTTTAGTTTATTCCTACGACTTTCAAATTAACAAGGAATGGCACATAAGACCCGGAGTAAATTTCAAGTTTTATTATCTTGGACTAAATATCGGGAAACTGATATTTAACAGCCAGATCACCGGTAGCGGAACATCTCCTTCTACCTCGCCGCCACCGTTCGACAACGTTGCTGATATTGATTTTGCAACATCGGCCCTGGTTTATAATGACAGGATTTGGGCCGGCTTAACCCTCGATCATCTCTTTTTACCAAAAACATCTTTTTACGGTGAGGACGGAAATGCTTATGTTCCAATTAAGATTAACATGTACGGGGGCATGCAGATTTTAAAGAAGACTCGTCTGAGGGTAAAGCTCCAGGAGGTACTTTCCGTTGCAATGAACTTTCAGAAACAGGATAAATTTTATCAGACAGACATCGGACTTTATTATTACAAACATCCTCTGATTTTCGGTTTATGGTACAGGGGTATTCCTTTTGCTACATCTCAGGCCGGCGATGCAGTTATTGGACTAATTGGTATAAAAACCGATCAGCTTCACATTGGCTATAGCTACGATTTTACTATCTCAAACCTGATAAGCTCAACAGGTGGTGCCCATGAAATCTCCCTGGTGTATGAATTCAATTCATTCTCAGGTGGTTCCAAGAGACATAAGATCAGAGCGATACCTTGTCCGGAATTTTAGATCCGCTTTAAATTCATGTTTTCACGTTTTGTCTTTCAACCGTTACTAATTATTTAATAACTGTTAAGTATCCTGACTTATTTATTTGTTTATATTTGCCCCTTACTTATTATTTAACACATAATCTGATACAATGAAGAATCTATCTTTAAGCTTATTTGCTGTTCTGATCTTAGCCGTTGCAGTTCTCTATTTCCTGCACTTTTCTGGTGATACCAAAAAATCGACAACTGTCTCTGAAAACGGTATAGCCACTTCAACAGCACAGGGAGTTGCCTATGTAAATATTGACACTGTAATTTTTAAGTTTGATATGTTCTCCGACAGACGGGAAGATCTTATGGCAAAGCAAAAAAAGGCAGAAGCCGAACTTACCTCCAAAGGAACTCAGTATGAAAGAAATGCACGTGATTATCAGGATAAGGTAAATAAGGGACTCGTAACCCGTGCTACTGCAGCAGAGATGGAACAATCTCTTATGCAACAGCAACAGGAACTGGTAAGCCTCCGTGATAATCTGCAATCGAATCTTATGGAAGAAGAGCAGGTCATGAACAGGCAAATACTTGAATATATCACATCTTTCCTTGAAGAAAATAAATCAGAATATAACTACCAGTTCATTCTTGGTAAAAGTTTTGGAAGTGTTGTTCTGTATAGTGATGGTGGCCTTGACATAACCCAGAGGGTTCTGGAAGCTATCAACGCAAAGTACAAGACTGAGAAAAAATAATTAAGTATGGGCTTTGCCTCAGACTGGCTTGAAAAAAGAGCAGTTTTCCCTGAGTTCATTAATGAGGCGCCCCATGCAAATACCGGTATAATTGTTATTGTACCGGCTTATAATGAATTGGGAATCGAAGTTATGCTCGATTCCCTTTTATTATGTGATAAACCTCAGTGCGAGGTTGACGTCATTATCGTTGTTAATGCTCCTTCAGATGCATGTGCTGAAATTATAAGCAATAATGAAGATTGTGTAAAAAATATTGAAGGCTGGAAGAAACGAAATCACGATTGTTTCTTCCGGCTTTTTTCTTTTAATATACAAAAGCCCGATTTCCGCGACTGGGGTGTCGGCCTTGCCAGAAAAACAGGGATGGACGAAGCTGTTCGTCGTTTTAATCAGATAGGCAGACCAGATGGAGTAATAGTGAATCTTGATGCAGATTGCCTGGTAGCAAAAAACTATTTCGTGTCAATAAATAATGAACTGTTAATTAATTCACAACGGTCAGCATGCTCAATTTATTTTGAACACCAAAAGGGAAATGATGACCGGCTTGATGAATTCATTACCTGGTATGAACTGCATCTCAGGTTTTTTCTTCAGGGAATAAAGTTTGCAGGATTCCCTTTCGCATTTCATACGGTTGGGTCTTCAATTGCTGTAAAAGCCATTTCATATATTAAAGCCGGCGGGATGAACAGGCGACAGGCAGGAGAGGACTTTTATTTTATTCAGAAACTTGTACCTGCAGGTGGCTATTTTGCACTTAATACCACGGTTGTGTACCCTTCAGCAAGAGTTTCTTCAAGAGTTCCTTTTGGAACAGGTGCAACCATATCGAGACTAAATGCTGAAAAAAGCCCTGAATTGTTAAGCTATAATGTTCAGGCATTCATTGACTTGCATTACTTGTTTTCATCAATTGAGTCTTTTTTTACATCGGATGATCACGAGATTGAATCGGGCTACTCCAGACTTCCTGATGGTCTTAGATCTTTCATTGATATTGATGACTGGAAAGAGAAGATTGCTGAGTTAAAAGGAAATACCTCCGGTCTGCAATCATTCCGAAAACGTTTTTTTGGGTGGTTTAACATGTTTAAAATCGTTAAGTACCTTAACCTTGTTCATCAGAATACCTTTAATAAAGTAAACATAACAAAGTCTGCAGGGGAACTGCTGAAAGTACTTGGATCGAATTTTCAATCGGATGACCCCGAAAAACTACTCACTTTTTACAGAGCATTGGAGAAAAATTCATAGGTTGTTTGCCTGGCCGGGGTGGTTGGTTTGAATCTCAATTATTCTTTCTTGTAATTTTCCGGTCTTCCTGGGGGGTAAGGACTATATAAAGATCTTCATCCGGCTTTTTCATCCGGTATTGCTCCCTGGCAAATTTCTCAAGATTATGATTATTTGTCTTTAATTCATAAAGCTTTCTCCGGTCACTCTCAATCTTATTAATGTAATACTCCCTGTCCCTTTTCAGATTATTTAATTCTCTTACTTCCCGGAATCTGGCAATCAGATTATTAGAATCAAAAAGTAATACCCATACAATAAAAATTATGACCGTAAGAATATATTTATTCTTAAAAACAGTAGGAATTTTATCTAAGATTTTTAACCTGAACATACAATACAAACCTACAACAATTTTTCTATCCGCCACTCATGAGATAGATCATTTGAACATCATCTCCTGCATGAATTATTGTTGAATCGTATTTGTCTTTTGAAATCAGAATTCCATTTATTTTTATAATTCTCATCCTAAATGTAAATCTCTTTAGTTCCAGCATTTCACTTACACTGATATCATCCTTCTCAAAAATTTCCTCTCTGTTATTCAATTGAATCTTCATCACTTTATCTGCATAAGGATTTCAACAACAGCATTTGCCTGCATATTGGCTACAATACCAACACGCGGGGCCATAGGCGGAAGGTCTTCAGCGATTTCAGAAGACTCATCACCGCAAACGAATAACGTTTCGTCAATTTTTCTGAATTTTATTGCTTCATTTTTACCCCATCCGGCTAATCCGGATGCAATTACCATTGGAGTCCCCGGCATATCCTTATTAAGGGTCTCAATTAATAATTCTTTAATTTCCGAATTATCAAATGCTTCTACAATAACATCACATCCATGGAAGATCTCAGCAATATTTGAGCCATCAAGCTTTTCGGTATGAACACTGACCGATACCAGCGGATTGATTCTGAAAATGTTATTTTTTAAAGCAATCACTTTCATTAAGCCTATCTGGTCAGTAAAAAAATATTGTCTGTTAAGGTTATTTTGTTCAACTATATCAAAATCACAAATGACGAGGGTCCCTATTCCACATCGGGCCAGGGCAACAGCACAATTTGACCCAAGACCGCCGGCACCGGCTATCCCAACCCTGAAACGGCTTAAATGTTTTGAAATTTCAGCAAAATTCATCCCTTAAGATTTTCGTGAATAAAGATAATAACAAATTTTATCACCATGTTAAATAGGTTATTTTAAGTTCTAAAAAGGAATTCCCGCTCGAAAATCAATTTATTTACCCCAGCCCCAAGGGGAGTAAATTGATTTTCTTCGCTCCCCCTGGGGTCGGGGTAAACGAAGAAAATCAATTTACGGGCATAGAAGAAGTTTGGGATGACAGCTTTATTGAGAGGACATGAGAAAGAAGCAGTAGGAAGGTTAGCCACTGAACCTGAAATTGATTATTATCATATTATAAATGAATGTTATCCAGTAAATTTGCTGAATATTTTATAGTTAGAGGATTACTAAATTTATTTCGGACATGGACAATTCATCAATACAAGCCCGGGGGAAACTCATAAAAGACTGGAATTATAACTGGACTCCTTTAAGCAAGGGATATACGGACAAAATCCTGTATATTAACGTTGGAACTTCTGACATTCACGATAAAGACGTTCCCCCTGAGATGAAAGAAAAATTTATCGGTGGGAAAGGCTATGGCCTCCGGCTTCTTTGGGATGGCACCACGCCGACAACAAAATGGGATGATCCTGAAAATGAAATAATAATTTCTTCAGGTCCGATAGGAGGAATAACACAATATTCAGGAACGGGGAAATCTCTGGTGGTAACTATTTCACCGCAAACCAACTCAGTTATGGATAGTAATGTAGGTGGTTTTTTCGGACCGTTTCTAAAATTTTCCGGTTTTGATGCAATTGAAATTCAGGGCAAATCTGAAAAAGAGATCATAGTATATATTGATGGTATAAATCATCAGGTCAGCATATATGAGGCTCCCTCTGAAATTACAGATAGTCACTTACTTACAGAGTATCTGACAGACGTTTTTGCTGATAACGATTCTGAAAAAAAGAATATAGGTATTGTTTCGACCGGTTCAGCAGCCGAACACTCTCTGATAGGGATGTTGAATTTCAGTTTTTATGATCCTAAACGTAAAAAAGTACGTCTCAAACAAGCCGGAAGAGGTGGTACAGGTACCGTATTCCGTAATAAAAAGATAAAAGCTCTTGTTTGCAAAATACCGGGAGTGAAAGGTAATCTTAATAATGTAGTTGATCTTCAGGCTATTACAGAAAGAGGCAGAAGATTTAACAGGGAGATAAAGGAGCTGGATGATGCTCAGTGTCAGATGAGACAGGTTGGCACTGCCCACCTGATGGAGATAATGAATGACCATGATCTTCTGCCTGTGATGAATTATAAGTACGGGAGTCACCCGGATGCCTTTAAGATTGATTCGTCGGTCTGGAAACGGAACTTCACACAGAATATTCCCGATGGTTGCTGGATTGGTTGTCATATGTCATGCAGCAAGGGCATCGATGATTTTGAACTTAAAACAGGACCGTACAAAGGTCAGGTTGTAATTGTTGATGGTCCGGAATATGAAAATGCAGCCGGTCTTGGTGCCAATTGCGGCATTTTTGATCCCGGATATATTATTGAGACAAATTTTTATTGCGATACATATGGTATCTGTACTATAACATGGAGTACTCTCACTGCATTTATTATGGAATGTTATGAAAATGGCATACTTAATAAAGAACGAACAGGAGGGCTCGAATTGAATTTTGGCAATGCAAAGGATGCAATGGAGATGCTCCACCAGCTTGCCCGGGGCGAGGGCTTTGGCAAAATTGCAGGTACAGGGGTTCGGAAAATGAAAGAATTATTTATTAAAAATGACTGGGGCGATGCATCATTTCTGAATGATATAGGAATGGAGAATAAAGGTCTTGAGTATTCTCAGTATATGCCCAAAGAATCACTCGCTCAGCAGGGTGGCTTTGCCATGACAAACAAAGGTCCCCAGCACGATGAAGCCTGGCTGATCTTTATGGATATGGTTAATAATCATATACCTACATTCGAAAATAAAGCTGAAGCACTTCACTATTTCCCGATGTTCCGTACATGGTTCGGACTGGTAGGTCTATGCAAGCTCCCCTGGAATGATGTTGAGCCTGAAACCAACGCAACATCAGATGAACCGGCAAAGGTTCCCGAACATGTAGATAATTATGTCACCATCTATAAAGCAGTTACCGGACTTGACTTTGATAAGAAGAGACTTGTTGAAGATTCTGAGAGAGTTTACAACTTTCAGAAAATTTTTAATATCAGGAGAGGTTACGGAACACGCAAATATGATAAGCAGCCATACCGGGCAGCTGGTCCGGTTACTGCTGAGGAATATGAATCAAGGGCTGAACGTTACGATAAGCAATTAAGAGAAAAAGCCGGGATAGATCCAGCCGGTAAATCAACTGCAGAGAAGATGAAGTTCTTACGTAAATACAGGGAAGACCAGTACGAAAGCCTTCTGGATGCAGTTTATCTTCGCCGGGGCTGGAATAGTAACGGAGTTCCCAAAATTGAATTCCTGAAAAAGATTGGGATGGACCTGCCTGAGCTTATCGAGGTGGTTAAAGATTTACAATAGCAAGCATTATTTGATTTTTCTTCATGAGAATGCCACAGAAGCTCAGATTCAGAAGGTTATTGATAGTAATTACCCACCGGATAAATTCAAAATAATTGGCAGGGAAATATTTATTTTCTGTCCGAATGGTTTTGGCAAAACCAAATTGTACACTAATTTCTTCGAAAATAAAATGGGTGTGGCAGGTACTGCAAGAAACTGGAAGACAATAAAGAAACTCCTTGAAATTGCCGAAAATAAACTCTGATTCATGGTTTTCAGTTTTTCATTACATTTGTTTATATATGAAAAGATATCCTGGACTGTTATTTGTGATTTTTCTTCTGATTACCGGATGTAATAACAATCAGGTGAAAACCAGAGAAATAACCATTTTTCATGCAGGCAGCCTGTCTGTCCCATTTAAGCAAATAGCTGCTGCCTATGAGAAAAAAAATCCGGGTATAAAAATTCTTCTCGAACCGGCAGGTAGTATTGTGTGTGCCCGCAAGATCACAGAGCTTAAGAAGCCATGCGATATAATTGCTTCTGCAGATTATTTTGTTATCAATGAGCTGCTTATGCCTGAGTATGCAAGCTGGAGCATCCGTTTTGCAACAAATGAAATGGTTATCGGATTTCATGAAAAATCGAAATATGCTTCCGAAATAAGCGATTCTGACTGGATAGATATTCTTTTGCGTGACGATGTAATTTATTCAAGATCAGATCCGGATTCTGATCCCTGTGGTTACAGAGCCGTAATGACTTTTATGCTGGCTGAGAAACATTATGATCATCCGGGGCTCAGAGATAAATTGGTTTCAAAAAACACGGATTTCATTCGTCCGAAGGAGGTAGATCTCATTGCATTGATTGAAGCAAATGCTGCTGATTATATGTTTCAGTACAAATCAGTTGTAATTCAGCATAACCTTAAATATATAGAGCTGCCTGATGATATAAATCTATCAGACCCGCAAAAAAATGAGATTTACCAGTCTGTTTCACTTGATGTTGCAGGAAGTTCACCGGGTGAAACAATGAAAGTGACCGGTGAATACATTAATTATAGCATTACAGTTCTTAAGAATGCTCCATATCCTGAAGAATCGATAGATTTCCTTGAATTTTTATTAAGTCCCGAAGGCATGGATATTTTTCGCAAGAGCGGGCAGGATCCGATTATTCCATTGAGCACCGGACAGCCTGACCTTATTCCGGAAAGGCTTCTGAAATACCTCAAAAACGTTTAGTAGCGATGAAGGTAATACTTACACGATATAACACGTTTAACCTGATTCTTCTTGTCCTGTCGTCACTGGTTCTACTATTTATACTGGCCCCCCTTGCCGGATTATTTTTCAAAACCGGTGCCACAGAGTTTTTTGAAACAGCCTCCGACAAAGAGGTTCAGAGTAGTATCTGGCTGACACTCTGGGTATCATTTGGGGCTACATTTATATTTGCTATCGGAGGTATTCCTCTGGCATGGTTAATGGCACGGAAAGATTTTCCGATGAAGAATATTGTTCAGGGTATCATTGATATTCCTGTCGTGTTGCCTCATACTGCAGCAGGAATAGCTATCCTTGGTTTCATTTCAAGGGATGGAGCACTGGGTAAAGTTGCAGTATCTGTTGGGTTGACTCTTGTCAATAACCCACTGGGAATCGCGCTGGCAATGGCTTTTGTAAGCATCCCGTTTCTTGTAAACTCGGCTCGCGATGGGTTTGCATCTGTGCCCGAGCGTCTTGAAAAAGCTGCATTGAGCCTTGGCGCAAGCAGGACAAGAGTCTTTTTTACAATATCACTACCCCTCGCATGGCGAAGTATTATGACCGGGTTTGTCATGATGTTTGCCCGCGGCATGAGTGAGTTCGGTGCAGTTGTGATTGTTGCATACCATCCAATGATCGCCCCCGTTCTTATCTATGAGAGGTTCAGCTCATACGGTTTAAATTATGCACGGCCTGCGTCTGTTCTCTTCGTTTTGGTAGCCCTTGCTGTTTTTATTATCCTTCGTCTTATATCATTCAGAAAGAAAGAAATTCCAATCACTGCAGATGCTGAAGCTTAAAGATATCAGTAAAAAACTCGGGCAATTCGCTCTGTCAGGTATTAATATGCAAATACCTGATGGAGAGTATTATGTGCTTTTGGGAAGATCGGGGTCAGGAAAAACACAGCTGCTTGAGGTGATAGCCGGATTAAATGATGCTGACAATGGTGAGATCTGGCTTGATAACGAAGATATCACAAGAAGAAAGATACAGAACCGCAAAATTGGTCTCGTATTTCAGGACTATGCTATTTTTCCAAATATGACGGTTTTTGGAAATATTGCATATCCCTTACATTCCAGCCACATCGGTAAGGAAATGGTCGACCGGATGGTACGGAAGATAGCAACTGATCTTAATATCAGTCATCTTCTGAATCGTTTCACACAGAAGCTTTCCGGGGGTGAACTTCAGAGAGTAGCGCTTGCAAGGACACTGATTACATCACCAAAATTACTGCTGCTCGATGAACCTATGTCCTCAATAGATGCCAGTCTGAAGGATGATATCAAACGAGTTCTCAGGATGTTGAATAAGAAAGGACTGACTATAATCCACGTAACTCACGATTACAGGGAAGCTGTAAGTCTTGCCAACAGGGTGGGGGTTATTCATAACGGACGATTGATACAGGAAGGTAAACCTGATGAAGTATTCAGAAGGCCTGTGAACAAGTTTATTGCACGCTATGCCGGTGTAAGGAATTTTTTCAGGGCGAAGTTCACTAATGATGGTAACGGCTGGAAAGCTTTATGTAAGGACAATCTCGTTATGGATATTTCGGAAAACGTTTATCCATCTGAAGGACTGATAATTATAAGAAGTGAGGATATACAGATTTTTTGTGAAAAGCCGGCAGGTCATCACAAAAATATTTTTAAAGGAATAATAATAGAAATAATTCCTGCTGATTACGGTATGGAAATAACTATTGATGCCGGCGAATTGTTTTATGTTGATATTTCGACTGAAAATTTCAACCGTCAGAATCTGAGTGAAAATTCTGAGGTTTGGATTACCTTTCCCCCCGAAGCGCTTATAGCCCTTCAGGGAACGAATTGATATGAAAGAAAATATGATACAACTTGATAAAGCTTTTGAAACGGTCATGCATTCTGCTTTTATTACCGGAAGCGAAGAAATTCAATTTACTGATTCGCTTAATCGGATCCTTGCTGAGGATATAAACAGTGATTTGGACATGCCTCCATTTACTAAATCAATGGTCGACGGGTTTGCCTGCCGGAAAGAAGATATTAACCATGAGCTTGAGCTGATCGAGACAATTCCGGCAGGAAGTTTTCCTACTAAAAGGATCGCTGCCGATAAATGCTCAAAGATTATGACAGGGGCACCTGTTCCAACGGGGGCTGATTATATTTTTATGGTTGAAGATTCAAGAGTGCTTGAGTCAGGAAGAATTAAATGTAACACAGTCGCTCCGGGAAATAATATTGCGAAAAAAGGTGAGGATGTCAGGGAAGGAACAGTTGTCCTCAGGGCGGGTAAGCAAATAAGACCACAGGATATTGCTGTTATGGCTACGGTTGGAAAAACTTCTGCAGCTGTTAAAAATAAACCGCGTGTAGCGGTTATCAGTTCAGGTAATGAGCTTGTTGAGCCTGATAAAAAACCTGGTCAGGCTCAGATAAGAAATACAAACGCTTATCAACTATTAGCGCAGATACAACGTGCGGGAGGGTCAGGAGTTTATTATGGTATTGTACCCGATGACGAGGAGAAATCCTTAAGCGTTATTTCTCAGGCTATTGGTGCTTGTGATATGGTTTTGATAACGGGTGGAGTCTCAATGGGTGATTTTGATTTTATCCCGTCTGTACTTGAAAAGGCAGGTGTGAAGATCCTCTTTTCAAAAGTTGCTGTTCAGCCTGGCAAACCACTGGTATTCGGAACCCATCCAAAAGCGCTGGTTTTTGGGTTACCCGGTAATCCTGTCTCCTCATTCATGCAGTTTGAGCTTCTGGTAAGGCCTCTGATTTCAAAAATGATGGGATTTCAATGGCAGCCGATTGATGTAATTTTCCCTTTGAAGGAACGTTATACACGAAGATCGTCCGACCGGATGGCACTCATCCCGGTCGTTATCACCGATGATGGATATGTTGTTCCGGTTGAGTATCATGGTTCGGCACACATTACTGCCTTACCCGCTGCAGATGGTATTATTGCTATTCCTGTAGGAAAACAATCAATAGAGAAAGGAGAACAGGTAAGTGTTCGACAGATTTAACAGAAGGATCAATTACCTCAGGATTTCAGTTACCGATAGATGTAACCTGAGGTGTACATACTGTATGCCTGAAGAAGGTATACAGCTTCTCAGGCATGACCAGATCCTGACTTTTGATGAGATCACAGAGTTTACAAGAACTGCAGTAGAGCATGGCATTACAAAGGTGCGGATCACGGGTGGCGAACCGCTTGTCAGAAAGGGAATTGCAATTCTTGTGAAAATGATAGCTGAAATAGACGGAATAAAGGATCTTTCAATGACTACCAATGGAGTCATGCTTAAGAGCTTAGCCTCAGATCTGCAAAAAGCAGGTCTTCAACGGGTTAATATAAGCCTTGATACTGTTGATCCTGATAAATTCAGACTTATTACGCGTACAGGAAATCTAATGGATGTACTTGAAGGCATTGAAGCAGCCAAAGATGCAGGCCTGCTACCCGTCAAGATCAATTGTGTTATTCAGAATTTGAAAGATGAACCTGATGCCATCGGAGTGACCCGATATTGCGAAGAAAATGGACTGGAAATCAGATATATAAGACAAATGGATTTGGTAAATGGGCATTTTTCAACCATAATTGGAGGAACAGGTGGTGATTGTTCAATATGCAACAGACTCAGACTTACAGCCAGTGGAAAATTAAAGCCCTGTCTGTTTAACGATATTGAGCTTGATGTAAGGAAGATGGGATATGAAAAAGCAATTATAACTGCAGTTGGTTTAAAACCGGAGTGCGGATCAAATAATAATACCGGAAGGTTTTATAACATCGGAGGGTAAAATCATGAACAAACTAACTCATACTGACAGCAAAGGAAAAGCCGTAATGGTAGATGTGGGAGCAAAAGAGATCCAGCACCGCATTGCCAAAGCTTCCGGACATATTAATCTTTCTCCGGACACGCTCAGGTTAATTGGCGAAGACCTTATAAAGAAAGGTGATGTGCTTTCAGTTGCAAGGCTGGCCGGAATAAGTTCTGCAAAACATACTGCATATCTTATTCCATTGTGCCACAATATTGTTCTTGAGAATGTACAGGTTAATGCCATACCTGATCAGACAGGAATTACGGTTGAGAGTGAAGTAAGCTGTACCGGAAAAACAGGGGTTGAGATGGAAGCGCTAACTGCAGTTTCTGTGGCCTTGCTTACAATTTATGATATGTGCAAGGCTGTCGATAAACAAATGGTTATCAATGAAATAAAACTTCTTGAAAAAATAAAGCAATGAAGTTGCCTGATAAACTTGAAATCCTGATAATCACCCTTAGTGACAGGGCATACAAAGGTGCATATAGTGATCTTAGCGGGCCAAGAATCAATGCCCGGGTATCCGAATACTTGTCAGCGGCAGGCTGGGAACATAATATTAAAATGGCCCTTATTCCCGATGAGGCAGGAAATTTAACAGAACTCTTAAATAGCTGTTCATCCGTATGTGATATTATTTTTACTACCGGAGGCACAGGAATCGGCGTTAGGGATATAACAATTGAGACTGTAAAGCCTCTTCTTTCAAAGGAGATCCCCGGCATAATGGAATTTATAAGAGTCAAATACGGAGCAGAAAAGCCAAGTGCCTTACTTAGCAGGGGAGTAGCCGGCATTATCGGCAAATCACTCATATACACACTTCCGGGATCTGTGAAAGCTGTTGAAGAATATATGACTGAAATACTTAAAACCCTTATACATACCATCGAAATGATGTACGGGGTCGACAGTCATCAGAAGCATTAATTAAGTAAGTCCTAATATGACAACCTGTTTAGTGTATTTATAATTTCAGTTCCCAGTACTCTGTCAAAACGTTCCCTGGGATTTCTATAATAAATAATTATCAGATAATCATTTTCTGTTTCGTAATGGCTTCCTTCAAATTCTGTTGGTACTATTGTATTTTCACCATCTTTCTGGAACACGTATTCATAATTATACCAACCCTGTTTCAGAAGCATAGCGCATTCATACTGAGCCTTTTCTTTATTGTAAAACATCAGATTATCTTCGTTTAACTTCCAGTTGGCCAATGCTCCCGATACATACATTCTGCCTCCCTGAACGATATTTTTTGATGGCAATGTGAAAAAAACATAAACATAATCTGCATCTGTATCAGGATCCCTGCCTTCCTGAATGGCAATGTAATACTTACCGTTAAAATCCTGCCAGTAGAAATAGGGCTTAAACTCGCGGTTTTCAGAAGGAGTGAGGAAAACATTAAAATTTGATAATGCGAAATCAATCTTACTTATAAACTCCGATTGATATCTTATACTTTTTATATCAAAATACCTGAATTCATTACCACCTGGAAAGATATTTTTATCTGATAGGGAGTTGTATTTCAATTCGTTATTTCCGACAAATTCAGGTTTTAAGTTTGTTTTTGATTTACTCCAGATACCATTCTGAAGAATTGATGAGTAGATATTTCGGAACGGATCGTTCAGTTGCAAACTTGCATAATTAACTGTAAAATCGACCTGCTGACTTGCATTATTATCTGCTGTCATCCTTGGGCGATGTGCATCGGGTTTTATTGCAACTGCATTTTCAGAGATAATAAAACGCCGCGTTAAGACCGGTTTTTCAGGATCGCCAACAGGGTATACCTTTA
>JBBRVC010000064.1:0-20657 GCA_038247205.1 Bacteroidales bacterium | reverse complement strand
ATAATCAACCCCGATCTGTTTAAGCTTTTGCATGCTTTCTGGTGTGGCATCAGGGCGGCTGCTCAAAGTCAGCTTTGGAGTATCCGGACCCTCTGTTATTGGCCATTGAACTTTTCGTTTGGGTTTGTTCTCACTTTCTTTCTTAGGAGGTTCAGAGCATCCGCTTATCCCTGCCACAGAAATGGCTGCTGCTACAGCTGCACTTTTCTTAATAAAATCTCTTCTATTATCTTTCATAAATTATATAAATTGCATTGATGATTTGTAATATTTAACTCAGGGCTTATAATTTATTTAAACCCCTTTCCCGTTTCCCCCAAGGGGAAAAAGCCTGCCTTGGTGCTCCTTCCCCCGTGGGGGAAGGTTGGGAAGGGGGTAATAACTATTCAACAATTATCACTTTATTCATGATTCCCGATACTCATTTTTATTTATATTATAACTAATAAATAGCCTCTATTCTGATAACACTCTGAAAAGGCAAATGAATAAAAGTTTTAGCCTTCTGCTATTACCCTCTCAACAAGTCCTTTCATATACCCTATTGAGAATGCTGTACCTGTTTGTGGGTAAATCATTGTAGGAATGTGGTCGGCAATGATAACACCATTGAAATCAATATCTTTCAGGGCTTTCAATATCTTGTACATATCTGCATAACCATCGTCGAGGAAAGTCTCAGTGAAATGTGGCAAAGGTTGATTCACATTACGAAAATGTACTTTGAAAATTTTCTTTTGTGCTCCAAAATATTTTATGGTTTCAATAACATCTTTACCCATAAGAGAACCACCTTCAAGCCAGCAACCCACACATAGGCAAATACCTACATTCGGACTATCGGCAATTTCCAGAGCTCTTTTGTACCCATCGAAATTACTGAAAATACATCTTGGAATGCCTCCCAACTCAGGTACAGGTGGATCATCAGGATGGATGCCGATCTGCACATTTTGTTCTTCAGCTACTGCTGCAGCTTTTTTAATGAAGTATTCATAATTAGCCCATAATTCATCTGTAGTATACTTACGTCCATGGGTAATAGGACCGGTATAGGTTACCCCATGCCAGTTGCCTGATGTAGCTTTTTCAATATCGAAGCCACGTGCCGGCGCCCCTCCTCTGGATAATTCCCTCTCGGTGCTCCAGATGCCATTTGCCATGTGGGCATAAGTAGTATAAGTAATACCGGCTTTTCCAAGATTACGAAGATGTGTCAGATATTCCTCAACTTTCTCGTCTCTGCCGGGCAGGTTCAGAGTAATTGCATCCTGATTATGGACATCAGAGTTACCAAAGCCAAAAACTTTTATTCCGGCAGCCGCATACAACAGACGCCTGCTTTCATAATATTCAGCACTTGCTTTCTTCGAATCTGTCCATAAGACAACCTGATCAACACCTAGTTGTTGAATGAACTTCAGATCATCTTCAGTTGGTTCAGGAGAAGCCTGCAAAGCTATTTTTATATATGGATCCTTCAGATGTAATGCTGCCGGGTCTTTTAAATAACTATCATTCTGTGTCTCTTTAGCTTCAGGGGCTTCGGTCTTGCATGATGTTATCCCACCGGCAATAGCAACTGCTGCCAGAGCAGTCCCTTTTTTAATGAAATCTCTACGGTTGTCTTTCATATTTGTTGATTTAGGTTTTTTCAGAGTTTGTCTATTTTTTGTAGCTGGTAAGTTTTCCGTTATTAACGCTGGTAACACCGTTGTCTGTACCCAACCAGATAATTCCTCCTTTATCTACTGCAATACTCAATACATTATTGCTGCTCAACCCGTCTTTTTCTGTCATGGAAGTCCATGATGTGCCATCAAACATTGAAACTCCACCTTTTGTTCCAAACCATAGATTGTCTTTTTTATCGTAAGCTATAGCCTGCACGAAATTATCAACGAGTCCGTTTTCTGTTGTGTAAATGGTCCAGTTTTCAAGAGTATTATAGCCGGTGTGTTTTCCAACTCCAAGATCCGTACCGAACCATTGAGCGCCATCAGGAGTAAGGCAGATACTGTAAACTTTATCCGACGGGATCTCAATTGGTCCCCATTGTGCATACTCAGATGCCCCTGAAACACCATCAACTTTGTCGCGGTATAGCCTTGCAACACCTGCTCCGTCTGTTCCGACGAACACTGTATCCCCGGTTGCATCAGCAGCCATTGATGTTATTGGAAAATCTTTGAAGAGATCGGCCGGGTATTTTCTTTCATATGTATTGGTAAGCCATTTATTATTATAATAAGCGAATACACCTTTGTCAGTCCCAATCCAGCGAAGCGGGCTCTTTCCAATTGCAACAGAAACTACATTTTCACTTGCAATAGGTGAGTTGGCGGGAGAGAAAGTTGATGAAACAGATTCTGCGCTCAGAGGCAGGCTGGTCACAATTGCTCCCTGTGGAGTGGCAAGCCAGACTTTATTTCCATCAGCAGCATCAATGGTGAAACTTTTAAGATCCTTTGTCGGGATTTTTGAATTTTTATTCTGAAGAATCCATTTCTTTCCGTCAAAACTTGCTAACCCTGCTTCTGTCAGAAACCACTTGGTATCATTATCATCAACTATCACCGAGTAGAAAGATTTTGCTGTAAATCCATCACCGAAAGGAACTTGAGCTACACTACTGCTACCTGCCTGAGCTTTTTTTTTAACTAGTGTTTCAGGAAGGGATACAAGTTCTATACCCTCACCTGTTCCCAGGTTCCGGGAATATTGCTTGTCATCCGCATTATTCCAATGCTCATGTACTCCCAGGCTGGGAATAGGTTTTCCGCTGTTATCCGGATCATAAGTAATGCCTGCCGGCCAGTTTTTCTTATCTGCTGCCTGGTGAAGATAGTCATCAACGCCATTCCAGTTAGGATTGCTTTCCTCTGCATTATTGGATGCGTTGTGCTTGTTTACACCGTTCCACTCTGTTCTTAGGAAATCATAACATACTGATTCAAGCGCCACCTGGTCCTGTGATAAAAATATTGAGTTGCTCCAGTCATTGTTAAATGGCGCCATAAAGTATTTTACCGGACCTTTTGTTTCACTTGACCCTCCGCCAAATAACCCATCTACCATATAAAGCAGCGTGTTCTGTCCCAGATACTTGCTACCCATTAAATCTACCAGAACACGGTATTTGCCATATCCCAGATTATTTGGTGTATTCCCTCTGGTTCTCATAAGAGCATAATGTAAATGCTGTGCAGTAGGACTTCCCTGCGTTCCAAAATGATTTTTGGCAGTTAATGATATACCTGCAGACATATGAGGTTTTAAATTGGCTACATTAATCAGATAGTTTGCTTTTTCAACTACATCATAAAGTTTGTCTTTTTGAGTTTTATCTGAATAAAACAACAGATCATTTGTTGTATTTTGAATCATGGTGCGGCCATGCATATTTGAAAACTTATCGAAATATACAACCTTTGGAAACTCCTTTACCCATATATCATAGTTATGTCCATAAATATGAGTCATCGGATCGCCTACTGCTATATCTGCCTGATTTACACCCATATCATTCACCAACTCCCTTAATATCTCAAGAACAGTGTATGGATTTGTTTCAGTCGGGCCCATACTGGTTTTCCTTCTGGCCTCATCATCTTTAAGGGTGGTTGGATAGTAATATCCTTTGTCCTTATCTTCCTGAGTAAGAAGCCATCTTGATGTACCCTGATTAATCTTTATGAAGATTTTTTCTCCCTTTGTATATCCTTGGTCATTATTCAGTTTCCTGGCATTAAAAGAATGAAAAAGTGCATTCCATGATTCTGCCGCAGTGGATTTGCCTGTTAGCTTATTCAGGGCATCGCGGAACATCGTTCCTACAACTTTTTCGTTAATGTTTTGTGGTTTCCAGTACCAGTCCTGAGTATCGAAACCGGTTGTGCAATTTTCGTTTGTTGCATCAGGGTTCCATATCCATACAACACGGCCAGGATTAACTCCCATAGGTTTTCCAAAAGGTTGATTTGGTCCGTCATCAGGTCCCTGTTTAGTCTGCGTCTGGGTCTGAACTCCCGCGAATGAGAACTGCATTCCATTTGTGAGGGAAACAATCATTGCAAAAACAGCAACAATAATAAATGAGCCGGCAGCAACATATCTCGCCATGAGTAGATTTTTCTTTGCCTTTCTGAGAGCCAGGGTTATCCCGCCAAGTGAGAGAAGATAAACAACAAATCCGGACATGACCGGGGCTGCAACCTGCATGCATGCATAGCCCGCACGTGATGGCTTGGGAATAACTCTGATTAAAAACCAGATTGTTGAAATTATCCCCATCAGAATAAACATCACTCTTGGGGGTATATGATGGCTTGTCATCCAATCACTTATCAAGCTTAACTTTCCCTTTAATTTCGAAATATCAAACTTCAATTTATTATTCATTGTCTTAAAATTATAATTAATATATAGTAGTTAAAGTCTTTGATTATAAAGCTATTACGTGTGTTAAATGTTTTTAATGAAATCTTTTCGCACCGGACTGAAACTGTCAATCAGCCGTACATGGTTACTTAAAGTCTGTATGCAATGAGGCAAGCCTGATGGAATGTTTACGATATCTCCTTTCTTAAGAAGTTGTTTCTCCTCATTTATGAAAAAGAATAGCTCTCCGTCTGCAACATATGTAATTTGCTCATGTGGGTGGGAGTGAGGCGGATCAGGATTTTTCATCGGGCCATTTTTGAAATCACATACAACCATCATCAGGTTGTTAAGATGAGAAATTGTTCTTTCAAAATCAGGTGAAACTACGTCATGTATTAGCTTATTCTCTTTTTTATCCGACATCTTTCGCTAATTTAATGGTCGCGATAAAAATAGTGTTTTTTTATTATTGTGCAGTACCATTGTGAGACAATTTATTAAATTTGCATTGTAAATAGGTTTTAAATAGACACCAAAGTCTGAGAGAATATATAAAATATAACCAAATAGTAACCTGTATGAAACGTATGACCAAGATCCTTCTGGCCTTAATAATGGTGATTTCCTCCTGTTCACAGGGAAAAACCACAAAAGATATTATTGATGAGTCTCTGTCACTTTCATTGAGGCAGTACAGCATGATGGCAGATGTAATGAAGGACAAACCTGATCTTTTGCCAAGGTCTATCGATTCAGATGGCATGTTGGTAACCGCCAGGTCAAACTGGTGGACAAGTGGATTTTTACCCGGAAGCCTATGGTACCTGTACGAATACTCTAATGACCCTAAGATGAAGGATGATGCAGTACTTATCACAAAAAGGATTGAAAAGGAGAAGAATAACACCGGTACTCACGACCTGGGTTTCATGCTCTATTGCAGCTTTGGAAATGGTCTTCGCTTAGCCGGAGATGAGAGTTATAATGAGGTACTTATGTCAGGAGCTAAATCACTAAGTACCCGTTTCAGGCCTGATATCGGATGTATCCAGTCCTGGGGAAGCAATGAAAAATGGCAATATCCGGTTATTATTGACAATATGATGAACCTGGAGCTTCTTATGTGGGCCTTCAAAAATTCTAATGATTCATCGTTCTATAAAATTGCAGTGACTCATGCTGACACAACAATGAAAAATCACTATCGTCCGGATTATAGCAGCTATCATGTGGTTTCATATGATACTATCACAGGCCTGATTGAAAAAAAGCAAACCGCACAGGGATTTGCTGATGAATCTGCATGGGCACGCGGACAAGTCTGGGGTCTGTATGGATATACATTAATGTATCGCGAAACAGGTCTGCCAAGATATCTCGATCAGGCAATTCACATAGCAGATTTTCTTATCAATCATCCTAACATGCCGGAAGATATGATCCCTTACTGGGATTTTAATGCGCCAGGGATTCCCGATGAAAAAAGAGATGCTTCTGCCGGAGCAATAATGGCTTCTGCTCTTATCGAGCTCAGTGGATATGCTCAGGAAACTGGTAAGAAATATCTTGATGTTGCTGAAAAACAAATACTTAGTCTTTCCTCTCCGAAATACCGGGCACTTCTTGGTGAAAATGGTAATTTTCTCTTGAAACACAGTGTTGGCTCAATACCCGGGAAGAGTGAAGTTGATGTTCCTCTTACCTATGCCGATTATTATTATATAGAGGCTATGATGAGATTCAGAAAACTGCCGGAACAGAAGAAGGAAGAGTAATTTCTGAAGTTAGAAATCAATCATAGCTTTCATTACGCCGTCTTTGTACCCTGTTACAAGGTCGAATGCTTCCTTTGTGTGATCGAACGGGAAGCGGTGAGTTACCATGTTATTAACATTAATTTCCCCGCTTTCCATTAACTTCAGGGCACTCTCAACACAGTCTACCTGTCTGCGGATAAATTGAATTGAGATCTCTCTCCGGCGGGTCGTCTCTACGTTCATTGACCACCTCTCGAATTCAGGAATTCCGATCCCGATAAAGCGGCCACCGGGTTTAAGGATTTGAATAGCCTGATCGAATGCATCCTGTTGCCCGCAGCATTCAAAAACTACATCCAGTCCGAGGTTCTCTATCTGATAAATATTTTTAACAACATCTTCCTTCAATGGATTGCCGGTAAATATGGCACCCTCTTTTTTGGCTTTTGAAAGTCTGGGTTCGATCTTATCGGTTACAAAAAACGAATCTGCCCCAGCTGCTTTTGCTGCAAACATAACGCTCATTCCTATAGGGCCGTATCCTAAAATACCTATTTTAAGGTTATTAACCCCACCTGATTTCTTTACAGCGTACACTCCTATTGCAAGCGGTTCTGAAATCGAGCCATGATCGGCAGTGAGTTTTCCGTTTAAAGGGAAGCAGCTCTCTTCAGGCATTACTATATATTCCATAAGGCAACCGGCAGCCTGCCCGGGGCAGCCGAGAAATTTAAGGTTCCGGCATGTATGATGTCTTCCGGCAAGGCACTGATCGCACCTCCAGCACGGCATAGCGGGCTCGATTGCTATCAGATCTCCTTTTTTCACCCTTTTTACATCAGATCCGGTTTCAACAACTACACCCGCCCCTTCATGACCAACAGTAAACGGATACTTAACTATCTGAGAGCCAATTTGACCCTGGGTATAGTAATGAATGTCAGATCCGCATACACCAACTACTGACATTTTTATCTTAACATCGTTAAGATTTACAAGAACCGGCTCGGGAATTTCTTTCATTTCCATCCCCTTTATCCCGGTGAGCATCATTGCTTTCATATTATTAAATATGGTAAGGTAAGTTACAAATATAATGAATACCTGTATACTTAACAATGTAAATGTCCCGGATGCAAACCAGATACTAATACTAACTTTACGAGTAGAATAGATTTTTTTGTTGCGAATTGGTTATATTAGCAAAAGACAAAAGACAATGAAGAACTTACACAGAGGTGCACAGAGAAGACACAGAGGTTCACAGAGTTAAGACATACACGTTCTTAAAAGTCCCCATTGGGGGATAAAGCGGCAAGAAACCACGAAAGGACAAAGGGACGAAGTGACAGGTGAAAGGTTCCCCTCCGGCGGAATATATTTAAGAACATTTCAAAAGTTGTTAAATAAGATTGTTTGAGATTTTGAGTCTTTGTACTTTATAAGAAATTTACTATTTTTCACTTATGAGGAAAATTTACGGAATCGGGGAAACAGTGTTAGATATAATCTTCAAAAACGGACAGCCTCAGGCTGCAAAAGCAGGAGGATCAGTTCTAAACAGTATTGTGTCGATGGGGCGAATGGGCTTACCAGTTTCCTTTATAAGCGAATATGGTGTTGACGATGTGGGTAACCTCATTGATAACTTTTTGGAGGAGAATGGAGTAGATACCTCGATTGTTCACAGGTTTCATGAGGGAAGTACTTCCCTCGCGCTGGCATTTCTTGACGAAAAAGGAGATGCACACTACTCATTCTATAAGGATTTTCCGGGTAAACGACTCGATATTAATTTCCCTGAAATCAAAAATGATGATATTATTCAATGCGGTTCATTTTATGCTATCTGGCCTGAAATAAGGCAGAAATTTAAACAATTCATCAGTCAGGGAAAACAAAAAGGCGCATTAATAATTTATGATCCTAATTTCAGAAAAACTCACCTTTCAGAACTTGATGCACTTAAGCCGCTGATAATTGAGAATATGCAGATGGCAGGGCTTATCCGCGGATCGGATGAGGATTTTAAAAATATATTCGGAGTTGATAATGCAGACGAGGCCTGGAGAGTGGTTAAAGAATACTGTAAGTGTTTGATTTACACTTCTAACTCTGATGGAGTTTATGTCCGAACCACATCATTCGCGGGGAAATTTCCTGTTGAAAATATTGTTCCCGTTAGTACTATAGGTGCCGGCGATAATTTTAATGCAGGCATGATCACGTCAATATATCACAATAATATTAAAAAGGATCAACTTACTGACCTTAGCGAAACTGAATGGTCTAAAGTGATAAAAACAGCCGTTGCTTTTGCGACTCATGTTTGTTTAAGCTATGAAAATTATATATCTCCGGAATTTGCTTTGAAGACAGGCAGTACAAAAAATTACTAAAAGGAATAATTATCAAAATCAGGACTTTGAATTATCTGCTACTTATCGGTTGTACTTTAGGATTAGTCACTTTATCGTGTAAGAACAGTTGTGTAAAACCAGAACAGAAGCAATCTGTTTCGTCATTTAATCTGATGCTGAGTCATTTACGCAATATTCTGTTTAAATACACCGGTCAATAATATAATTATCAACTCTTTGGGGAAGAATTCCGGATTCATGGACAGTAAGTTGAAATCAATCAGCATGCTTGGAAGTAAAGAAAAGCTTTCATGGAAGCAGGAATCTGAATCCCTTATTATAGATTTGCCTTTCAGAACTTCCTGATTGGAAGGTTATCGGATTACGGATTATTTTAAAATAGAATCAGAGAATTTAAGAATTTAACTATTAATAAATGAAAAGAATTATTGTTGCAGGTGCAGGAGGCTTTATTGGCGGACATCTTGTAAAAGAGCTTACCAAAAAGGGAAATGTTGTAAGAGCAGTTGATATTAAACCATTGAATGAATGGTACCAGGTTTCAGGTGAAGCAGATAATCTGGTTCTGGACCTTCGGTTGAGGGAAAACTGTTACCAGGCTGTTAATGGTTATAATGAAGTTTTTAATCTGGCTGCCGATATGGGCGGTATGGGCTTTATCGAAAATAACAAAGCCGCATGTATGATAAGTGTTCTTATTAATACTCATCTGCTTATGGCAGCGCGTGATTGCGGAATTGACAGATTCTTTTATGCTTCATCTGCATGTGTTTATAATGGTGACAAACAAACTGATACTGACAACCCCGGTCTTAAAGAATCAGATGCTTATCCTGCGCTTGCTGAAGATGGCTATGGCTGGGAGAAGTTATTCAGTGAACGTATGTGCCGCCATTTCAGGGAAGATTTTGGCATCACAACAAGAGTTGCAAGGTTCCATAATGTTTATGGTCCTCATGGTACCTTTGACGGTGGCAGGGAAAAAGCTCCGGCCGCAATGTGCCGCAAAATAATTGAAGCAGCAGCTAACGGTAAAAAAGAGATTACAATCTGGGGTGACGGTCATCAGACCAGGAGTTTTATGTATATCGACGATTGTATTAAAGGTATAATTGATTTAATGTACAGTGACGTGGAAGAACCTTTAAATCTGGGGAGCAGCGAGATGGTCTCAATCAATCAGCTTGTTGATATTGTTGAGGACATCGCCGGATTTAAACTTAAAAGAAATTATGATCTGAACGCACCCAAAGGTGTCAGGGGACGAAACTCAGAGAACACTTTGATAAAGAAATACCTCAACTGGGAGCCTTCCATTCCGTTGAAATTTGGGATGAAAAAGACTTATGACTGGATAAAAGAGCAGATGTCAGATAGCTCTGAAAACCATAAAAGGGTTAATAAATATAATAAGTAATCCGGTTCATGGTTTCAAAAAAGGTGATGGTAAGCGGTTGCTTTGATCTGCTTCATGGCGGACATGTTGCATTTTTCAAAACCGCAGCATCCTATGGAGAGTTGTATGTGGTTGTAGGGACGGATGCTAACCTTCTGTTACTTAAGGGTAAAAGACCTGTTTTTTCTCAGGGTGAAAGACTTTTTTTAGTCAGATCTATAAAATATGTTTATGATTCTTTTATGGCTACAGGATCAGGAATGCTTGATTTTGAACCGGATATAGAAAGAATTAAGCCTGACATATTTATTGTCAACAAGGAAGGTCATACCCCGGGAAAAGAAAAACTATGTAAAGAAAAAGGCGTTCAATACCTTGTTCTTGAGCGTATTCCGGAAGAAGGATTACCAGCACGCTCAAGTTCAGGAACCAAAAAGGAACTAAGATTTCCCTACAGGTTATGTCTTGCCGGCGGTTGGATCGACCAACCATGGATGTCTGAAATCTGTCCCGGTTCGGTTGTTGTGGCACAAATATATCCAACTTTGGACTTCAATGGGAGATCAGGACTTGCAACCAGTTCCCGTGATTTTGGTATTAAAATCTGGGGCGACAGGTATCCCGACGGAGATCCTCTTCAGAACGCAAAAATTCTGTTTGGTGCAGAGAATCCTCCCGGAACAAAATATGTAGCAGGCTCACAGGATCATATAGGATTGCTTCTTCCCGGTGTTAACAGACTGTTTTATAATGGCAGCTACTGGCCCGATAAAATTGATTCGACAGTTGACAAGGAAACCTGCGACTGGCTTTCAGATGTTATTCATCTGGTCCCGCTTAAACCGCGCCCTGATGGATATGATCCTTTAAGAGAGATGCATTTGGATAAGAAACTCGTCAAAGAATTGGGCGATTCGGGAGACAGATGCTGGCAAAGTATTATAAATAAAGATGTTAATGGATTGGGTAAGTCAATGTCTGATACCCTTATTTCATGGAAAAAGATTTTGCCTTTGACTGTTCCCGATAGTATTATGAAGGATATTGAAAAGAATTACTTCCCGAACTACTCCGGAGCAATTACTACCGGTTGTGGTGGGGGTTATATTATTGTAATATCTGAAAAAGAGGTTGAAGGGGCAATAAAGATTAAAGTGAGATACTAACGATTCTATTTTCTCTAAATCGCCTTCGCATGCTCAAGTAGAAACTTCTCAGCCTCAAGCGACCATATATAGTCGTTTTTTGAAACAATATCGTGCAATCCTGCGTATAATATATTATCACCTCCCATTTCCTTCAGCTTATAAAGTGAAACTAGCGGCATTGAAATATTGGTGTAAATAAGCTTTTTGCCACCCGGAATCTGAGGAAGATTCAATGTAGTGTTAACCACTGCATCTAGTCCACCGATATGAGTAACCATAACTGCAGGATTAATCCTGCCATCACTCATCAACTTAAGTGATTCAATCATATCATCAGTATTACCACCTGATGTGCCTACAATATGAGTGAATGCATAATGAACATTGTAGAAATTAAATTCTGCCCTGAATTCGGGATTTGTTGGTCCGGCAAAGAAATTCAGGCACCCATCAAAACCCAGAATTGCATCTCCCTGCTCAATTAGCGGTTTCACAGGGGCAAATACAAAAACATCATCAAACCCGGTTCCCCCCGTTAATCCTTTCAGGTATTTGACAGGGTCATTCATCTTTCCGGTATTGATATATATCAATTTAATGCCTTCTTTTTCAGCATCTTCCGGTGTGAAAAGACATGCAGCTCTCGACAAACGGGTATCATCAATATCTGTTACAACTATCATTCCCGGTCTGCGATCACAATGAAGAGCATAATCAATTGCTCCTAGTCCCATCGGACCTACACCGGCTAGAATGGCCATTTTGCCGCCTTCACGGATTCCCATCTCATGAACATAAGTTCCAGGCGGAACATGATAACTGGCATGAAAGGCACCGATTATACATGACATTGGCTCTGAAAGAGAAGCAGGAAAGAAGGCTTCTCCTGCATAGGGCAGAAGACAATCGGCTTCCATAACTATATCAGGAATAATGATATGAGTTGCATCACCACCGATAAATCTGTAAGAATAGCCCGGCGCATCCAGTGTTCCCATATGGCTCATTGCAGGCTGTATGGAAAATTTCTCACCCGGCTTAAATTTATTCTTCCATTTCTTTCCGACTTCCAGAATAACACCTGAAAATTCATGACCGATCATAGTGGGATTTATATGAATATCATCGGGAACCCGCTTATGTTCAGCGCCCTGCATTGATGCTTTATATGAAGACATGCAGATACTATCGGAAATAACACTTGCAAGTATCTCATCATCCCTCAGCCCCGGGAGATCAAATTCCTCAAGCCTGAGGTCCTTCTTTCCGTATATGCGTACTGCCTTTGTTTTCATTTTTTTATTTGTTTGGAGAAACCCACCCCTAACCCCTCCAGGGAGGGGAATCGTCCAGAAATATCTCCTGTATACCTTTTCTTTATTATTTTATTCTGCTCTGTGCTCTACGCTCTGCGCTTTTCGCTCTACGCCCTTCTCTCTACGCTCTAAGCTCTACGCCCTACGCTCTTCACTCTACGCTCTATGCTCTACACTCTTCGCTACCCCAGCATCACCTGGCCACCAGTAACCGGTATTGCCTGGCCAGTTTCATATTCCTGATCAATAATATAAAGTAATGCTTTCATTACATCTTCAAGCTTACAGCCTCGTTTCATCGGTACCTGATCCTCGTAGAAATTTCTCACATCCTCAATTGTTTTTGCACCGGGAACTTTGCCCGTATTGAGATACTGTACAAAAAGACCATTATGAGGATCGGACCATAGCGGACCTTCATAGAAGTTGCCCGGGCAGATTGAATTAACCTTTATTCTGAATGGAGCGAGTTCGAGCGCAAAAGACTGTGTGAGGCCGATACCTCCGAATTTAGCTCCTGCATAGGCAAAGTTACGGTTGCTTCCACGCAAACCTGATTTTGAGTTTATCTGTATTATATCTGCAAAATATTCCGGCTTCTCCTGATTCTGGAGCCTCATCACCTCTGAAGAATATTTAACACAATGGAAATAACCGTTATAATTAATTTCAGTTGTTCTTGCAAAGACATTAGGGTCCATTTCATCGAGACCGCCTGCCTTGAGCACACCTGCATTGCTTACAATAAGATCCAATCCCCCGAATTCTCCCACACATTTCAGGATAAGTTCTTTAACAGATAGTGGATCAGATACATCAGTTTTGACAAACATCGCCTTGTTTGTATGTTTTCCGTTTGATAGATCTTTTATGAATTTTTGTCCTGCTTCTTCATTAACATCTGCAACAATTACATTCATATTAAGCCTGAACAATGCTTCGGCAATCCCCGCCCCAAAGCCCTGGGCTCCACCGGTGATGATTGCAATCTTGTTATTCAGGCTGATATTGCGGCTGGCAGAACGCGATACTGTTCGCCTGTAGTTTTCAACTTCCCATTGATCAATAAAAGCAACCTGTTCAGGACTAAGTAATTTGGTTCCTCCACTCATTGCTGAATAATGACATATCTTTATTAGATCCTCATATACATCCAGTACTGCTTCAGCTGCGATATAGTTTTCATCGATTGCGCAAATGCCCATGTTCTTGATTACAATCACTTTGGGAATGTAGCCATACTCACTGATGAAACGGGGTAGCTGATGGCGGAATGAATCAAGTATTCTTGCGGATGTTGATGACTGATCAATATAAAGGTATCTTGTTTTGCAATAAACAATTATATCAGGGGTAAGCGGATGGGATATTTTCTGAAATTCCTGCTGATTACTATAATACTTTGCAATCAGGGTGTTATGCCTGCATCTTAAAACACCCGGCTGGTTTGCTGATAACATCATTCTGATGGCAGGAAGAACCTCGGTGAGTATTGAATTGAAAGGTAATTCTTCAACATCAGAAAGAGGGGTGATGACCTCACTGATCTTCTGAATAATTTCGGTATAAATTCTCTTTATCTCCTCAGTAGTTTCAGCGTTTACAAATACTCCATGATTCTCAAGGAAAATAATTTGTGGATCAGCAGAAAACTTTCCGCGGTATAAATTAATTTCATCTTCAAGCTTTTTAAAAAGTGTATAGCCAGGATCAGTATAAGGAACGAACAGAACCCTTTCACCAAATAGCTGCATTATTATCTTTTTAGCATTTCTGCTGCAAAGAACACCATTGATCAGAGTAGGGTGGAGGTGAACGACAAAGTCGTAGTTAATAATCTCATGCAGAGATGTTTCCACTGATGGGCGCTTGTTCTTACCCGGGTCAGTGATGCTTCTGAGCATGTCGGTCTTTACCTGGTCCTCGCGGGCAACAGGATCATCTGAATAGTGTTTCAGGGAGATCTCGCGAAGTAATTCCCTGTCTAAGCTTACCAATCCTTCTTCTGTAAGATCTGCAAGGGATTGTCCGCTGGCTTTGATCCAAATCGTTTTTTTATCCTTATACGATGTGTTTCCACCACCGGCAATAACATATTCCTTATTAATACCATAATATATTGAGATATCAATTAGTTCTTTAATCTGAGGTATCATGATTTCTGAAAATTTAAAAAATACTCTATTACCATTTTACCAAGAATGACAAAATCCTTCTTTTCAGAGAATTTTAATGTTCCATCCTGATTTATGTAACCCGATCTTTTCTGAGCCTTTAAATACTGGTGGGCAGCAACTACACATGCACTATCCCATCCTATTCTTTTCAGGGATTCGTCCAGGTCTTCTGATCCCTTGGCTTTAACTGTCAATGGAATCATTTCCGGTGTGTTATGCTCAGTGCCAAAAAGAATCAGAAAATCTTTTTTGTTAAAGAATTCAACATAACTTTTTAGAATTGCATGATCATTCCTTCCAGGAATAAATTCAATACAGCCTATGCCAAGGGCTTTCAGGGACGTGTAAAGTTTTTCCGGGTCTGATTCGAATTCAGTGAATTTACCATCAGGATCGTCAAGTAAAACAGGATAGCAAGGTATACCGCCCGATTTAATGATGATTTCAAAAATTTTGTCCAGTTCAAGGAACGAATCTTCGTCCTCTTCTACAAATGCAGCGCCACCGGCCTTTAAAAGATTTGATCTGATCTCATTTTCAAGCTTTGAATGATCTGACATCCCTGATTTTGATTTCTTTCCCCCATACAAAGCTTCGATGAACTGAAGCTGGGTTTCAGGCGAAACGTAATTTTCAACAGCTAAGAATCTTATTGCCTTTGCCAGGTGCCTCTCACGAACAAGATCGCGGGCATACCTGTCTTTTATTCCCTCGTATGTAAGTATATGAGAATTATTTACGGGATGAATGATCCTGTTCAATTTTGAGATCATCTCCTTTATCTGGACCTGACTTTCTTTGATAACTTCATCAAGCTGTCTTCTAACAGAATGCCCGGGATTGAATGGATAATCAAGTCCTTTTCCGCAGAAATAGATTCTGCCCGGATTATTGGGATCATTAATCCTTATACCTTTTTTCTGTTCGTCCTTAAGCAGCCCGATAAATTCTATATTAAAGAGCGGAAAAATTTTGTGAAAAACAGATTCAGCACAGAATGCTTCATATCCGTCTGTAACAAAAAAATCATTGATTCCCAATACCGAAATACCCTCATTGTTTGCCATCATGAAAGCAGTTTCCAGATTATCAAACGCGCTAAATGAATAAGGAGTATGGATATGTCCGTTCACCTCACGGTAAACAGGAAGTGATAAGATTTCCACAGATTTCCTGAGTTCTTCCGGTGAAGGCATTTGGGAAAGAAAATATTTCTTCACGCAATTAAATTTTTATATCTATTTGAAGTTCAAATAAGTGGGAATTGATAGTTTTTAAATCGCTTTCACTGAGAATGAAATTTAATGCTCCTATATTGTCGAGTACTTGTTCAGAATTACGGGCACCTGCGAGGGCGCATGTGATTCCCGGTTGTCTCAGAGTCCAGTTTAATACCAACTGTGACAGGTTTGCATTATGTTTCTCAGCAATCGGTTTAATCTGACTAAGGAAGTTCAGAATTTTTGAAAGATTTGGTTCCTTATAGTAAGGAGTTGCAGGACGGTTGTCTCCTTCACTGAAAATATGTCCCGGCTTGATCTTACCCGTCAATAATCCTCTTTGCAAGGGGCTGTAGGCTAATATACCGATATTATTTTTTTGACAGTATGGCACTATGCTTTTTTCAATCTGACGGTTGACCATACTGTAAGGAACCTGGTTGGTAGCAATATGGAAGGTCTTCTCTGCCTCAATCATCAGTTCAGACGAATAATTGCACACTCCGCCAGCTTTGATCATTCCTTTGCTAATCAATATTTCAAAAGCTTCCATTGTTTCTGAAACAGGTGTAGTTACATCAGGCCAATGAATCTGTAGCAGGTCAATACAATCAATATTCATCCGCCTCAGGCTGTCTTCACATTCGCTTATCACCCTATCCTTTGCAGCATACCTATATAGATCTGTGTCTTTGCCTGAATTGTCTTTAGTTGAAAAATATAAAGAACCCTTCTTACTATCCCACGATAGGCCAAACTTAGTGAGGATCTGTACTTTGCTTCGCTTTCCGTGAATAGCTTTACCCACCAACTCTTCGCTGAGTCCGAAACCATACACAGGTGCTGTGTCGATAGTTGTCATGCCATTGTCAATTGCTGTTTCCATAGCTTTTACAGCCTCTCTCGAATCGGTCCCACCCCACATCCAGCCACCGATAGCCCATGCTCCGAAAGCAAGTGGTGTCACATAAACATCTGATTTTCCGAGTTTCTTGGTTTCCATATTTTTAGTTATTAATTTTTACCAGGCCAATGCCTCTTCCGGGACTTCTATAAGTGTTTTGCAAACCCAGTCAGCTTCATGAAATGTATCTGCGTTAAATGTTGATGTGACAGCCAGACATCTGCACCCTGCTGCTTTGCCAGCTCTTATACCACTGATTGCATCTTCAACCACAAGGCACTCCTCCGGCTTGAGGCCAGTCAACTCACTGGCCTTCAGATATATTTCCGGAAATGGTTTCTTTCTTTCAACATCAAGGCCGTTTACAGTTGCATAAAACATATTTAAAGGAATGCCGGTCTCTTTCATGTTGATTTCCATCTTAATCTTGTCAGCGCTTGTAGCTAAGGCAATCCTCAGTCCATTTCTGAGACATCTTTCCAATAATTCTTTAGCTCCAGGGAGAAGAAAAAGATTTCCCTTTGCAATTTGTTCATACACTGCGTATGTACGTGCTTTAATTAAATTGAGATCTGCTTTTAAACCATATTTTGCGGCAACACCACCGATATAACTGTTTTCCCCCATTCCTACAAACGGGATAAAGTCCTCCGGGGCGGCATTAATGCCATATTCACTGAACATCATAATTGCCGCTTTGCAGATAAACTCTTCCGAATCAACGAGAACACCATCCATATCAAACAGGACTCCTTTTATCATCTGAACAGCCTTTCTATTTCATTGATTTTCGCCTTATCGAGAGCTTTCTTTTTTCCGGTAAATTCTACTATAAGAGTCATTTTAGCTGCATTTTCCAAAACTTCAATCTTGTCAAATGCGCTAAGCAGGCTTGTTCCTGCTGTTAGAATTCCATGGTTCTCCAGAAGCAGAATATCCGACTTAACTATATTCAGGGCAGCAACCTTTGCAAGTTCTTCTGTACCCATTAATGCATAAGGAACAAATACAGGTGTTCCGCAAATCGCCCTTGCTTCTGCGGTAAGACCGGTGTTTATTTTCATTTTCATGGCTGTAAAAGACGTTGCAAACAACGGATGAGCATGTATTATTGCTGAAATGCCTTTCTTCTTCCTGTAAATGGACAGGTGCATTCCTGATTCCATTGAAGGTTTTAGCTCAGAAGTAAGATTTTCTCCGGTTATTTTCAGCAGACCGACCTCTTTCCATTTCATTGTACCCTTATCGGTTGACGAGGGTGTAATGGCAATAATATCATCATCCATCCTCATACTTATGTTCCCGCCTGAAGTTGTGGTGAGACCATATTTGTAAAGACGCCTCATGAAGCGAGCTACTTCCTTACGTTCTTTCTTGTATTCACCCATGTTAATTCTATCAGTTTATTGAACAAGGTCAATTACCCCGTTTAGAATATAATGAGGTATATATGGAAAGTTATCTATTTCATTCCGCCCGGTTATTCCACTCAGTACCAGTAATGTATCAATTTCGGCTTCAAGACCGCATCGGATATCAGTATCCATTCTGTCTCCTATTACAATGGCATCCTCCCTTCTTACGCCAAGTCGTTTGAGAGCACTCCGCATCATAAGAGGATTTGGCTTTCCGACATAGTATGCTTTTTTGCCCGATGCTATTTCTATAGGAGCTATAAGTGCTTTTGTTGAAGGAGTAATTCCGACCTCAATTGGTCCGCTTACATCAGAATTGGTTCCGATAAGTTTGGCTCCCTTCATTACAAGGTTAAGACCCGTTTCAATCTTTTCGAAGTTATAGCTGTGGGTTTCGCCAACAACCACATAGTCGGGGTTTACATTATTCATAGTGTAACCAACACTGTATAAGGCATGTATGAGACCTGCGTCGCCAATAATGTATGCACTGCCATTTGGTTTCTGGTTCGAAAGAAAACTGGCCGTTGCCAGGGCACTTGTATAAAAATGATCCTCCCCGACAGTAATTCCCAGACGTTTGAGCTTTTCCTGAAGCTCCTTCGGTGTTCTTTCGCTGGAATTGGTAAGAAAGAGATATTTTTTGCCCGATTCTTCAAGCCAGGCCAAAAAATTCAGGACCCCAGGAAGCAACTTGTTTCCATGGTATATTACACCGTCCATATCAATTATGAAACCTGACTTTGATTTGATATTTTGAATTGATTGATCCATGGCTAACCTATTAGTTGTGTAAAGATATTAAAAATGCCTTTATACACCTTCTTTGTTAAGCAAGATTGACTTTTCGGGAGAGTAGTCGTTTTTGTTAACATGGCCCTTCAATGGAACTATCCTTTCATTGATTGCATCGAGAATCCATTCAGGCTGGGGGAAGAAATATTCTTCCATTTCATACGCCGGAGTGATCCAGTTGCGGGAACCAACAACAACCGGAGGTGCATCGAGATAATCAAATGCCAGTTCGGTAATAGTCTGGGCCATTTCTTTTAGGAACGATCCTCTTGAAGAAGCATCACTTGTGAGTACTATTCTGCCGGTCTTTTTAACTGAACGGATCACCTGCTCGTAATTGAATGGTACCAATGATCTTGCATCAATTACTTCTGCATTTAATCCGTATTTCTCCATTAATATATCTGCCACCTTCATTGCCGGATAAAGAGTTGCTCCAATCGAAAGGATTGTAATATCATCACCTGATTTCTTTATGTCAGGTTCTCCGAACGGGATCTCATAGTAGCCTTCAGGAACACCTTCAGTATGGAACATTTCACCTATATCGTAAATTCTCTGGCTCTCAAAGAATATTACCGGGTCAGTGCCCTGTAAGGCAGTGTTCATTAGTCCTTTTGCATCATATGGAGTAGCTGGAAAAACTACTTTTAATCCGGGAATATGCGCAGTTAGAGATGACCAGTCCTGTGAATGCTGGGCGCCGTATTTTGATCCTACGGAAACCCTTATGATTACTGGCATTTTTATCATGTTTCCACTCATTGCCTGCCATTTCGGGAGCTGATTAAATACCTCATCTCCCGAGCGTCCCAGGAAGTCGCAATACATTATCTCAGCTATGACACGTCCTCCGCACATTCCATAGCCAATAGCCGTGCCAACAATTGCACCTTCTGAAATAGGAGAATTGAAAAGTCTGTTATAGGGGAGCGCCTCAGTAAGTCCCCGGTAAACAGCGAACGCACCACCCCAGTCACGGTTCTCTTCGCCCCATGCAGCCAGTGTAGGATCTTTGTAGAACCTGTCAATTACTGCCTCGAAAATTGCATCACGGAACTGATATAGTTTAATTTTGGACACCGTTTTCCCTTCCTTGTCTTTATAGTACCTCTCCTTGTTTTTCAACGACTTCACCCTTGGATTTTCCTCCATCGGATGGAGTACCTCAGGAATGCCTTCTTCCATTTTATCGACAGATCCATTTGAGAACATCATATCTCCGATACTATCAGGATATAGTTTCATATTTATTCTGGGGGATATCTCATCATCAATGCTTAACCTGAGCATCTGCGAAAGTAACTCCTTCGTATCAGACGATGTTTCATCCAGCTGGCTCTGAGTAGCAATACCTGACAGAACCAGTGTCTTTCCGAATGCAAGAATTGAATCCTCCTGCTGCCAGGCTTCAATCTCTTCTTTTGATCTGTAAGAAGATGCATCTGAAGGTGAGTGTCCGCTTATCCTGTAGGTCAGTGTGTCGAGTAATACAGGACCTTTTTTATCTTTCAGTATCTGTTTTTTTCTTCTAAAAGCATCAATAACAGCTAGGGGATTATATCCATCGATACGTTCAGAATGCATCATCTCCGGATTGACTCCGGCTCCGACCCTGGCCAGAATATCATAACCCATTGTCTCGCCCATTGTTTGTCCGCCCATTCCGTATAAGTTGTTCATAAAGTTGAATATAAGAGGGAGTCCGCCTTTATATTCACCTTCCCAGAGTGTTTTATACTGATCCATTGTGGCAAAGGTTATT
>JBBRVC010000063.1:0-20783 GCA_038247205.1 Bacteroidales bacterium | reverse complement strand
GTTATTTGAAAAAGCCGCGGAACTCATTGTCAGAAATACAAACAAATACTATAATGACGGTGATGAAAGTGTTCTGCCAAGATCAATTGCAACCAGAGAGGCATTTATGAACGCCATGTCACTCGACATTGCCATGGGAGGTTCAACCAATACCGTTCTGCATCTTATTGCCATAGCCCGAGAAGCCAATGTTGACTTTACTATGAAAGATATAGATGAACTTTCAAGGAAGATCCCGAATATCTGTAAAGTGGCACCCAGCTCACATTACCATGTACAGGACGTTAACAGAGCCGGTGGCATACTTGCCATAATGGGCGAATTAATTCGCAATAATCTGGTAAACAGTTCTGTAAAACGCATTGATTACCCTACCCTGCTTGAGGCTGTCAATGACTGGGATATTTGCGGAGGAAAAGCAAAAGAAGAAGCATTTGAATTTTTCAAGAGTGCTCCGTCATTGAAACGGACAGTAGTAATGGGAGAACATGACGGGTATTATAAGGAACTTGATACCGACAGGGAAAAGGGTTGTATAAGAAGTACGAAATATCCATACAGTGAAGATGGAGGACTGGCTGTACTCTATGGAAATATTGCACTGCGGGGAAGTATTGTAAAAACAGCCGGAGTGGAACCATATCTGTTCACATTCAGAGGAACAGTAAAAGTATTTGAATCACAGGAAGATTCTGTTGACGCAATACTTAATGGCAGCATAAAAGAGGGAGATATTGTAGTAATCAGGTACGAAGGTCCAAAGGGAGGACCCGGAATGCAGGAGATGCTCTACCCCACTTCATATCTTAAATCAAAAGGTTTAGGGAAGAAATGCGCATTGCTTACCGACGGCCGCTTCTCAGGCGGAACATCCGGTCTGTCAATCGGTCATGTTTCTCCCGAGGCTGCTTCACAGGGAGCTATTGCGCTTCTGAAGGACGGAGATATAATTGAAATTGATATTAATAAAAGAACTTTAAATGTTCTATTGTCAGAAGCTGAACTCAACAAGAGACGGAATGATGAAACTCTCAGGGGAGATATGGCTTATAAACCTGCAACCCGTAACAGGAATATTCCGTCGTCGCTTAAAGCTTATGCTGCAAATGTCAGCTCTGCAGACCTTGGCGCTGTAAGGCTGGTTTAGGGAAAGCACAAGACAAAAGACAAAAGACAAAAGACAAAAGATAAAAGATAAAAGATAAAAGATAAAAGGTAATAGGTAATAGGTAAGGGATTAAAGAGGTATAAGCAAAAAGGAAAAGGAATGAAAACTGAATTGAAATCAGAAATGAAGAAAGAAAAATTGGTAATTGCTGAACCAGTTCAAATAAATGGTAATGAGCATATTACAGGAGCAGAAGCACTCTTGAAGTGTTTGATTGAAGAGGGAGTTGATACTATCTTTGGCTATCCGGGTGGAGCAATTATGCCTGTATACGATAAGTTAATGGATTATGAAGACAAACTGACACATATTCTTACCCGACATGAGCAGGGAGCAGCCCATGCAGCACAGGGTTATGCTATGGTAACGGGCAAACCGGGGATATGCTTCGCAACATCAGGTCCGGGTGCAACAAACCTTGTCACCGGAATTGCCAATGCATTTCTTGATTCCGTTCCTATGGTGTTCATTACTGCACAGGTTGTTTCCAATCTGATAGGTACTGATGCTTTTCAGGAGACTGATATACTGGGTGTTTCAATGCCTGTTACAAAGTGGAACTGCCAGGTAAAAAAGCCGCAGGATATACCGGAAACTATAGCCAAAGCCTTTTATATTGCTAAATCAGGCCGTCCCGGTCCGGTTCTTATTGATATAACAAAAGATGCCCAGTACGAAAAACTGGATTTTAAATACAGAAAATGCTATCATATCAGAAGCTATAATCCGAAAATTCCAATTCACACAAAGGCAATAGAATCTGCAGCAATACTGATAAACCATGCCGAGAGACCTCTGATACTGGCCGGCCATGGGGTACTTCTTTCAAAGGCAGAAAAAGAGCTTAAAGCTTTTGCAGAAAAAACTGGCTTCCCTGTTGCCCTGACACTGCTTGGACTTTCCGCTTTTCCATCAGATCACAGGCTATATGCAGGGATGCTTGGTATGCACGGAAACTACGGACCAAATAAACTCACCAATGAAGCTGACCTTATTGTCGCTATTGGAATGCGTTTCGATGACCGTGTTACCGGAAATCTTAAGAAATATGCCACAAATGCGAGGATAATTCATATTGAAATTGATGAAGCTGAGATCAATAAGAATGTTATGGTTGATGTAGAGATCCATAACGATGCAAAAGAAGCTCTTCAATATCTTTTGCCACTTGTAAGCGAAAACTCGTTTGAAAAGTGGATCAGAGAATTCAGGATCTGCGATAAGATTGAAAATGAAAAAGTTATAAAAGCTGAAACAAAGCCCGAAAGTGGAAATATCAGAATGGGAGAGGTTGTAAGGCTGGTTTCCGAACTTACTAAAGGGGAAGCAATTGTAGTAACTGATGTTGGTCAGAACCAGATGTCGACAGCACGGTACTATAAATTCACCAGGCCAAATACTCTTGTTACTTCAGGAGGAATGGGAACAATGGGTTTCGGACTTCCCGCGGCTATGGGAGCCAAGCTTGGAATGCCGGATCAGCAGGTTATAACATTTCTGGGTGACGGTGGATTCCAGATGACAATCCAGGAGCTTGGTACTATTATGCAGTATAAGATACCCGTTAAAATTATAATCCTTAATAATAATTTTCTTGGAATGGTTCGCCAGTGGCAGGATATGTTCTTTAGCAAGAGATATGCCTCAACCGAAATGGTAAACCCTGATTTTGTTAAAATAGCCGAAGGATTTAGTATTCCGGCAAAAAAGGTTTCAGTGAGAGAAGAACTGGAAAGTTCTCTTATTGAGATGCTTGCAGCAGAAGGCCCCTACCTGCTCAATATCACCATTGAGAAGGAAGGTAATGTTTTACCAATGGTTGAGCCCGGCTCTTCAGTTTCAGAAATCAGACTTACATATTGAGAATCGCAGGATACAAAACAAAAAATATTTCATGATGAAACAGGAATTTACAATATCGCTTTTTACCGAGGACCATATAGGGATCCTGAGCCAGATAACAATCATTCTTACAAGACGGCAAATAAATATTGAAAGCATAACGGCTTCAGAATCAGCGGTAAAGGGCGTTCAGCTACTCACACTGGTTGTCAAGACAACACATGATATGGTGAGAAAAGTGGTAAAACAGATGGAGAAGCTGGTTGATGTCCTTAAAGTCTTTGTTCACACTTCCGATCAGATCATTTACCAGGAGATTGCTTTATTTAAAGTAACAACCAAAGGGTTGATGTCAGGTAATATTATTGATCATGTTGTCCGTGCACATCATGCAAGGATCCTCGAGGTTTCTCCTGAATACATTGTAATCGAAAAAACCGGGCACAAAGCAGAAATAGCAGAATTACTCCACCAGCTTGAGCCATTCGGAGTTCTTCAGTTTGCACGATCTGGAAGAGTGGCAATAACAAAGCAGGTAAAGGAGCTTAATTCATACCTCATAGAGATGGATGAAGCCAATGACCATCATCCTGAAAAAGCTGAAATATTTAATTAATCTCATCCGGAACTCCTTTCCTTTTCATTTTTGAATGATATGAACTGAGAATAATACTGAGAATAATACTGAGAATAATACTGAGAATAATACTGAGAATAATACTGAGAATAAAATAATCAAAATTTAAAAATTAGAGACATGGCAAAAATCGATTTTGGCGGAGTAGTTGAAAATGTAGTAACAAGAGATGAATTTCCTTTATCAAGAGCCCGCGAGGTTTTAAAGGATGAAGTTGTTGCAATTATCGGCTACGGGGTTCAGGGACCGGCGCAGGCACTTAATATGAGAGATAATGGAATAAATGTTATCATTGGACAGGCTCCGGAATTTAAAGCTGACTGGGACAAAGCAATCAAAGATGGGTTTATCCCCGGAAAAACTCTTTTTACAATAGAAGAAGCTGCTACAAAAGGAACTATTATCCAGTACCTCGTTTCTGATGCTGCTCAGCGTATCATCTGGCCTAAGCTTAAACCATGCCTTAAAAAAGGTGATGCACTTTATTTTTCACATGGATTTTCAATTACATATAAAGAGCATACCGGTGTAATACCTCCTGAAGATATTGATGTAATACTCTGTGCACCAAAAGGTTCAGGCACCAGCGTAAGAAGAAATTTTTTAGCAGGAGCAGGTATTAACTCGAGCTATTCTGTATTCCAGGATTTCACCGGAAGGGCTGAAGAGAGAACAATTGCATTGGGAATTGCAATCGGGTCAGGTTATCTGTTCCCTACAACATTCGAACAGGAAGTATACAGTGACCTCACCGGAGAACGTGGCGTTCTGATGGGTGCACTGGCAGGAATTATGGATGCACAGTACCAGGTACTCCGCGAGAATGGTCATTCACCTTCAGAAGCCTTCAATGAAACTGTTGAAGAATTAACTCAGAGCCTTATACGCCTTGTGGATGAAAATGGTATGGACTGGATGTATGCAAACTGCAGTGCAACAGCCCAGCGCGGTGCTCTTGACTGGAGACCAAAATTCAAAGATGCCACCCTTCCGGTTTTCAAAGATCTTTATAGTAAGGTTAAATCCGGAGAAGAGTGCGTAAGAGTTTTAAAATCAACAGGTTCGTCTAATTATAAAGAACTTCTTGACGCAGAACTCAACGAACTTGGAAATTCCGAGCTCTGGAGAACAGGCGTCGCAGTGAGAAAACTGAGACCAGCAAAGAAGTAATATTTTAAAATACTATATACAAATGAATGAAAAGGTAATTATTTTCGACACCACTCTGAGAGATGGAGAACAGGTACCTGGCTGCCAACTTAATACAATTGAGAAGATAGAAGTTGCCCAGGCTCTAGAAGCCCTGGGTGTTGATGTAATTGAAGCAGGATTTCCCATTTCCAGTCCAGGCGATTTTAATTCAGTTGTGGAGATCTCAAAAGCTATTTCAAATCCAATAATCTGCGCACTTACAAGAGCAGTAAAGAAAGATATTGAGGTTGCAGCTGAGTCGCTTCACTATGCAAAAAGGAAAAGGATACATACCGGTATAGGGACATCCCCTTTTCACATTCAATTTAAAATAAAAACAACACCTGAGGAGATTCTGAAAAGAGCTGCAGATGCTGTTAAATATGCAAGGAAATTTGTTGATGATGTAGAGTTTTATGCAGAAGATGCAGGACGAAGCGAGAACGAATTCCTTGCCAGAGTTATTGAAGCGGTGATAAAGGCCGGAGCAACGGTTGTGAATATTCCTGATACAACCGGATATTGCCTTCCAGAAGAATATGGAGCAAAAATTAAGTTTCTGAAGGACAATGTTCCTAACATCGACAAAGCCATAATTGCAACCCATTGTCATAACGACCTTGGAATGGCTACGGCTAACACAATCATGGGTGTTATTAACGGTGCCCGCCAGGTAGAAGTGACTATTAACGGTATTGGTGAAAGGGCAGGCAATACCTCACTTGAGGAAATTGCCATGATAATTAAAAGTCACCACACAATGAACCTTCATACCGATATAAATACAAAACTTATCTACAATACCAGCAGGCTGGTCTCCAACCTGATGAGCATGCCTGTACAGGCTAATAAAGCCATTGTAGGCAGAAACGCCTTTGCTCATTCCTCAGGAATTCATCAGGACGGAGTTCTGAAGAACAGGGAAAACTATGAAATCATTGATCCTGTTGAAGTTGGTATTCGCGAGTCATCAATCATTCTTACAGCACGAAGCGGAAGAGCAGCACTTAATCACAGACTTGAATTGCTTGGATTTACTTTTGGCAAGGATGAACTTGATGAGATCTACCATCGTTTTCTTGTGCTTGCCGATAAAAAGAAGGAGATAAATGATGAGGACATCAGAATTCTGACCGGTGAAGTATTCCAGGGTGAAAAATCACTTAAGCTGGAGGTTCTCCAGATTACCTGTGGAAAAACTGCTATTCCGGTTGCGACAGTCGGGATTAAGATCAACGGGGAGGTACATACCTCAACAGCCTCGGGTAACGGACCTATCGATGCAGCATTCACTGCTGTACGACATCTGATAAGTAAAACGGTTCATCTCGAGGAATTTCTTATCCAGGCAATCACAAAAGGAAGTGATGATCTTGGTAAAGTCCATATCCAGATTGAACATGAAAGCAAGATGTATTATGGTTTTTCAGCCAATACAGATATTATAACTGCTTCAGTAGAAGCATTTATCGATGCAATTTCAAAAATTAAATAATTTTTATACTTATCCCTATGCCCCTCATCCGGGGGGCAAGGGCTAACATTACCGGAGAAAAATATTGATAAATGATAGCAAAAACACTTTTTGACAAAATCTGGGACAGTCACAACGTTTTTACAATAGAGGGTGGTCCTGATGTACTGTATATAGATCGTCATTTTATTCACGAAGTTACAAGTCCTCAGGCATTTAACGGGCTTAAAGAACGGGGTATCAGGGTTTTAAGGCCACAGAACACAGTTGCCACAGCCGACCATAATATTCCCACAGTAAATCAGAATCTTCCTATAAAAGAGGAACTTTCAAGAATTCAGGTAGCAAAGCTGGAAGAAAACTGTAAAATTTACGGTGTTGATTACTTCGGACTTAATCATCCTAAAAATGGTATTGTACATGTAGTCGGACCGGAACTTGGATACACTCTTCCGGGAATGACAATTGTATGCGGAGACAGTCACACTGCTACACATGGAGCATTCGGGACAATTGCCTTCGGTATTGGGACAAGTGAAGTTGAGATGGTTCTCGCTACCCAGTGCATCCTTCAGCCAAAGCCAAAAAAGATGAAGATCACTGTTATTGGTACCCTTAAAAAAGGTGTCACCTCAAAAGATATCATACTTTACATAATAGCTCAGATCTCAGCCGGTGGCGCAACAGGCTATTTTGTAGAATATTGCGGATCTGCAATTGAAGAACTGAGCATGGAGGCACGGATGACGATCTGTAATATGAGCATCGAAATGGGTGCCAGGGGTGGTCTTATTGCTCCCGATGAAAAAACATTTGAATATCTTCGTAAGGTACCTTCCATACAGGGCATCTCAGACCTTGAGAAATCCATTATCCTCTGGAGAAATCTGAAAACCGATCCTGATGCAGTTTTTGATACCGAGCTTGTTATTGATGCAGAAAATATAAATCCAATGATCACCTACGGCACAAATCCCGGAATGGGAATGGCGGTCGATGGAACAATTCCTTCCGCAGATAATTCAGAGAGCGCTGCCTCATTCAACAAATCGCTTGCTTACATGGGATTTAAAGCAGGCACAAAAATTCTTGGACATCCGATAGATTATATATTTCTCGGCAGCTGTACAAACGGCAGAATTGAAGATCTGAGGGCTTTTACCCAGATGGTAAAAGGAAAGAAAAAAGCCCCGAATGTTACTGCTTTAATTGTTCCCGGCTCAAAGAGAGTCGAGCAACAGGCTATTAATGAGGGTCTTGTAGAAATTTTAAATGAAGCTGGCTTCGAATTAAGACAACCGGGTTGTTCATCATGTCTTGCAATGAATGAAGACAAGATACCTGCCGGAAAGTATGCTGTTTCCACATCAAACAGAAACTTTGAAGGAAGACAGGGACCGGGAGCAAGAACATTACTGGCAAGCCCGCTTACAGCCGCAGCTGCAGCACTTACCGGAAAAATAACAGATCCGCGTGATTTTTTGGTTTAACAGAAATTAGAAAAAATAACAAATATGCCTAAAGCTAAGTTTGAATTACTTGAGTCAACATGTGTTCCGGTACCACTTGAGAACGTAGACACCGATCAGATCATACCTGCAAGGTTTTTAAGTGCTACCACAAAAGATGGTTTCGGTGAAAATTTATTCCGTGACTGGAGATATGGAAAATCGGGAGAAAAGAACCCTGATTTTAACCTTAATAATCCAAGGTATGCAGGAAAAATTCTGGTAGCCGGAAAGAATTTTGGTTGCGGATCTAGCAGGGAACATGCTGTGTGGGCTATAACCGACTATGGTTTCAAAGCCGTTGTATCGAGTTTTTTTGCAGATATTTTCAAGAATAATGCACTTAATAATGGCCTCCTGCCAATTGTGGTGTCAGAACAGTATCTTCATGATCTTCTTGAACTTATTGATAATAAGCCTGATACAATAATCAAAATTGATCTTGAGAAACAGTCAATCGCGATATCGGGAGGCAAATCTGAGAATTTCGAAATAAATCCTTACAAAAAAGAATGTATGATAAAAGGACTTGACGACATTGATTATCTCCTTGGGATAAAAGATAAAATATCGGCTTACGAATTAACAACTCAGGTGCGATGAAAATCGAAATAATGGATACCACTCTCAGGGATGGAGAGCAAACACAGGGTGTATCATATACACCAATTGAGAAACTTCACATTGCAAAACTGCTTCTTAAAGAGGTTAAGGTAGATCGTATTGAAGTTGCTTCAGCCCGTGTTTCGAAGGGTGAAATTGAGGCTCTGGCAACAATAACAGAATGGGCCAGGCACAATAACCTGCACAGGAAAGTTGAAGTACTGGGCTTTATAGACGGCGATTTATCACTGAACTGGATAAATGAGGCCGGGGGCAAAGTGGTAAACCTGTTGTGCAAGGGATCGTTGCGACATCTGGAGAAACAACTTCGCAAGACGCCGGCACAGCATTCAACTGAAATAAAGAAGATCATCAGTGCGGCTGGTAAACTTGACATGGATGTTAATATTTACCTCGAGGACTGGTCGAATGGAATGATCCATTCTGAAGAGTATGTCTATATGATGATTGATAGCCTTAAGGATGAAAACATCCTTCGTTTCATGCTTCCTGACACCCTGGGAATACTCAATCCCGAACAGACACTTACTTTCTGCAAAAAAGTTGTTGATAAATATCCTTCACTTCAATTTGATTTTCACGCACATAACGATTATGACCTTGCCGTTGCCAATGTATTTGCTGCTGTCAAGGCAGGTATTCATGGAATTCATACAACCGTAAACGGACTGGGTGAAAGAGCAGGAAATGCTCCTCTTTCAAGTGTTATAGGCGTGCTCCGTGATCAGCTCGATGCAGAAACCGGTATTAATGAGTTTGAAATAACAAAAGCCAGCAAGATCGTTGAGACTTTCAGCGGCATACGGATACCTGTAAATAAGCCGGTTATCGGTGAGAATGTTTTCACTCAGACATCCGGTATTCACGCTGATGGCGACAGTAAGGATAACCTGTATTATAACAGTCTTTTACCCGAACGATTCGGAAGAAAGAGAAAATACGCTCTCGGCAAACAGTCGGGGAAAGCAACAATAAGAAAGAATCTTGAAGAGTTCGGGCTTTTCCTGAATCCTGAATCACTCGACAAAGTGACACAGAGGGTTATTGAACTTGGTGATAAAAAAGAAAATGTTACAACTGAAGATCTTCCATTTATAATATCCGATGTACTCGGTAATGATAGTTCAGACTATAAGATCTTTATAAAAAATTATTCCTTGTCCCTCTCCTATGGTTTGAAGCCATTTGCTAATGTTCAGATTGAAATAGACGGGAATCTTTATCAGCAGACCTCATCAGGCGATGGACAATATGATGCCTTTATGAAGGCCATCAGGGTAATATATGACAGTCTGGGAAAAGATTTGCCACTTCTGACTGATTATCAGGTATCTATACCTCCGGGCGGTAAAACTGATGCCCTGGTTGAGACAATCATTACCTGGTGTTATAATGATAAGGAATTCAAGACAAAAGGACTTGATGCTGATCAGACAGAATCAGCTATAAAGGCTACCGAGAGGATGCTTAATATAGTTGAAGCAGCATACGAGAAAGAGAACAAAAATATTGTTTTAAAAAATGCAATTTAATTAATTACCTCAGCTAATAACCAAAATCAGAATTAAAATCATGAGTAAAACGTACAATATTGCCGTAATACCCGGAGATGGAACCGGCCCGGAAGTTGTAAGAGAAGGACAGAAAGTACTAAGTGCCGCAGCTTCGAAGTTTGGATTTAAAATAAATTATGAAGAGTTTGATTTTGGAGGAGAACGTTACCTTAGAACAGGTGAAGTCCTTCCTGATAACGTATCAGAGCAGTTGAAAAAATTCGATTCAATTTTTCTTGGTGCAATTGGTCATCCCGATGTTAAACCGGGTATACTTGAAAAAGGAATACTCCTTAAACTGCGTTTTGATCTTGATCAGTATATCAATCTTCGTCCGATTAAGCTTTATCCCGGTGTAACAACACCTCTTAAAGACAAAGGCCCGGAAGACATTGATTATGTGGTTGTAAGGGAAAATTCGGGTGATGTTTATACAGGTGTTGGCGGTGTCACCATGAAAGGAACTCCTCATGAGGTTGCAATTCAGAATATGGTATATTCAAGAATGCAGGTTGACCGTTGTCTCCGTTATGCTTTTGATTACACAAGGAAAAGAAATAAGAAAAAGACTCTTGCCCTTTGCGGTAAAACAAACGTACTGACTTATGTTTTTGATCTTTGGGAGAGGGCATTTCATGAAATAGGTCAGGCAGAGTATCCCGATATCAAACGCGAATATTATCATGTTGATGCAACATGCATGTGGATGGTGAAAAATCCGGAATGGTTTGATGTAATTGTCACAACCAATATGTTTGGCGATATAATAACTGACCTTGGTGCTATTACCCAGGGAGGAATGGGAATTGCAGCAGGTGGAAATATCAATCCTGAAGGTGTTTCAATGTTTGAACCTATAGGCGGTTCAGCACCAAAATACACAGGTAAGAATATCATCAATCCTCTGGCTTCAATCTCATGTGGCGGAATGATGCTCGAGCATCTTGGTGAAACAGCTGCTGCCAAGGCTATTGAAGAGTCGGTTATGTATGCGACAGCCAATAAGTTAAAAGACATGGGTGCCGGCAAAATGGGCTATTCAACAACTGAAGTTGGTGATCTGGTTGCTGAAAGAATTTAATTTTCCTGGAACTTCTTTGGCTCTTGCCGGTTAACGGATTTCATTTTTTAGTTTGAAATTGTATTATTTATTAAATTTTTTCTACCTTTGCATTTATAATTCAAAAAATGAACTTTAAAACTACACATCATCATCATTTTCATACTTGTTTTCAGACGAGAAAGAAGTGATATGCCTGTGTGCTAAAAATATCATAAACCCGTCTGAGAATATCAGGCGGGTTTTTTAATTACCTGCCGATTGCTCGGACATTAAAAACAAAAACTAAAAAATGACTCTACTTAAAATTGCAATTCAAAAAAGCGGCAGGCTGAGCGACAGCTCAAAAAAATTACTCGAGGAATGTGGAATAAAAATTTCCAACGGAGCAGGAGTACTTAAGACCGTAGCCTCCAATTTCCCTGTCGAAGTTCTGTTTCTGAGAGATGATGATATTCCGCAATATGTTGAACAGCAGGTTGCCGATATTGGAATACTTGGTGAAAACATGATATTTGAGAAAAACAAGGAGGTTAATGTTATTGAACAACTCGGATTTGCACAGTGCCGCCTGAGTCTTGCAATTCCAAAAGAGGATATCTATGAAGGTCCGCAATATTTTATGAATAAAAAGGTAGCCACAAGCTACCCGAAGCTTCTGACAGATTATTTCACTGATAATAATATTACTGCAGAAATTGAAGAGATCAGCGGAAGCGTGGAAATCGCTCCGGGTATTGGGCTTGCAGATGCTGTTTGTGATATCGTAAGCTCAGGAAGTACGCTGCTAACCAATGGATTACGTGAGGTAACAATCGTTCTTAAAAGTCAGGCAGCTATTATTGCCAGTAAAAATCTGGCTTCTGAAAAGCAGGACATACTTGATAAATTGCTATTCCGGATCAGAGCTGTAAAATATGCAAAAGAGAATAAATATATCCTTCTGAATGCTCCTGAATCAGCAATACAGCGCATCTGCGAAATACTTCCCGGAATGAAAAGCCCGACTATACTTCCACTCGTTGAAAAAGGCTGGTGCAGCCTGCATTCGGTAGTAAAGGAGGATCAGTTCTGGGAAAATATCAATCAGCTTAAAAATGCAGGTGCTGAAGGTATACTTGTTATTCCAATCGAAAAAATGATACTATAATGAAAACATTGCTTTACCCATCAATTGAAAAATGGGATCAGCTTTGTACGCGGCCTGAAATAGACAAAGCCGATCTTGATCAATCTGTCAGATTTATTCTGAACAGGGTAAAATCTGATGGCGATGAAGCCTTACGTGAATATGCCTTAAAGTTTGACAAAATATCCCTCATTGATTTAAAGGTCTCACAGGCAGAAATTGATGCCTCAGCAGGTAAGGTGCCCGAAAAACTGAAGAAAGCAATAAATGTTGCTAAGGCAAATATTGAAAAATTCCACCTTTCTCAGTTGAGAGATGAAGACATTGTGGAGACAACACCAGGGGTTAAATGCTGGAGAAAGAATAAACCTGTAGAGAAGGTCGGACTATATATCCCGGGAGGCACTGCTCCTCTGTTTTCAACGGTACTGATGCTTGCAATACCGGCCAGAATTGCAGGCTGCAAACAGATTGTTCTTTGTACTCCTGCCGGAAAAGATGGCAGAATTAATCCGGTTATCATTTACTGTGCCGGTATTACAGGGGTTACAGAAATTTATAAAGTTGGCGGTGCCCAGGCCATCGCTGCTATGGCTTACGGAACAGAAAGTGTTCCAATGGTTTATAAGATCTTTGGTCCGGGTAATCAGTATGTCACCAAAGCAAAGGAGATCGTTCAAAGTGATGGTCTGGCTATTGATATGCCAGCGGGACCAAGCGAGGTTCTGGTCATTGCCGATAAATTTGCAGATCCTGCTTTTGTAGCTGCTGACCTTCTATCACAGGCCGAGCATGGCATTGACAGCCAGGTTATATTCCTGACTGACAGTATGGAACTGCAGAATAGGGTATTAGCTGAAATAGACATTCAACTTGAAGAGTTGCCAAGAAAAGAAATCGCTCTTTCAGCGCTTCAGAACAGTATTTCAATTCTGTTTGCATCAATAGATGAGTGTTTGGATTTCAGCAATATGTATGCCCCTGAACACCTGATAATCAACACAGTAAATGCTTCTGATATTGCTGAAAAAGTAACAAATGCAGGATCGGTGTTTATAGGAAAATTCAGTTGCGAAAGTGCAGGCGATTATGCCTCCGGTACAAACCACACACTACCCACAAATGGGTTTGCAAGAGCCTTTGGTGGAGTATCAACCGAAAGTTTTCTGAAGAAAATAACATTTCAGGAGATTGACGAAAAAGGAATTACAGCCATCGGGCCATCCATTGAACTGATGGCAGAAGCGGAATCTCTCGACGGGCACAAAAATGCAGTAACACTAAGATTAAATAGTATTAAAAATGTTTGATATTGACCAAATAGTCAGGGATAATGTGAGATCACTTGTTCCGTATTCGTGTGCCAGGGACGAATTTACGGGAAGTGAAGGAACATTTTTGGATGCCAATGAAAACCCTTTTGGAAAACTGAACAGATATCCCGATCCTTATCAGCGTGAACTAAAAGATGCGATAAGCAGAATAAAGGGTATCGAAGCGGGTAAAATTTTCCTTGGAAATGGCAGCGATGAGATAATTGACCTGAGTTACAGGATTTTTTGCAATCCCGGAACAGATAAATCACTGATCTTCACTCCTACCTATGGCATGTATGAAGTATCTGCTGCTGTTAATAATATAACAGTAGTAAAAGTGCCCCTCGATGGAAATTTCCGGATAAATCTGAATGATGTAAAACCATTTTTAAAGGATAAAAACCTCAGGCTTATTTTCATCTGCTCACCAAATAATCCTACCGGTAATTGTATGGATCCTGAGGTTGTTGAAAAGATAATCTCCGGTTTTGAAGGAATTGTTGTGATTGATGAAGCTTATATTGATTTCACTGAAAAGCCGTCGTTTATTAATCTCCTTGACAAATACAGGAACCTGATAGTGATGCAGACATTCAGCAAGGCAATGGGACTTGCAGCAGTCAGAGTCGGTATGGCGTTTGCTGATCCTGATATTATCCGGTATTTCAACAAGATGAAACCACCTTATAATATCAGCACCATAAACCAGAGAACAGCGCTGAAAAAACTTAAAAAAAATGGTGAAAGCAAAAGCCAGATTGAAAAGATAATAAATGAACGTGAGCGACTTATCGAAAAACTTTCGGAACTTGAACTTACAGAATTCGTCTATCCGTCTGATGCAAACTTTCTGCTTGTTAAAGTCAGCAATGCGGATATCATATACAATATGCTGATAGACAAGGGTATAATTGTGAGAAACCGTAACAGCATCATAAGAAATTGTCTGCGAATAACAGTAGGAAAGAGAAAAGAAAACAATAAGCTCATTAATGCTTTAAAAAATATTGATTTATGAAGAAAGCCCTTTTTATAGACAGGGATGGCACCATCATATATGAACCTGCCGACGAACAGATCGATTCTTATGAGAAACTGCAATTTATTCCGGGAGCTATAACTGCATTGACCCGTATTGCAAAGGAGACAGATTATGAGCTTGTTATGGTTACAAACCAGGATGGTCTGGGTACAGCTTCGTATCCTGAAGAAACTTTCTGGCCGGTTCAAAAATTAATAATAGAGATTCTTAAAGGCGAAGGCGTGAAATTTGCTGAGATTTTCATTGACAAGACCTTCCCTTCTGAAAATGCCCCTACCAGAAAACCGGGCACCGGCATGCTTGTAAAATATTTGTCACAGGGAATAGACCTTGAAAACTCATATGTTATAGGCGACCGTCTCACTGATGTGCAGCTTGCCAAAAATCTTGGCTGTAAAGCTATCCTGTTCGGGGGTATAGAATCCATTGAGGCTGATTTTATTACGGATGACTGGAACGAAATATTCCGGTTATTAAAAGCAATTCCACGGAAAGCAAGTGTCACAAGAAAAACAAATGAGACAAATATTACTGTCGGAATAAATCTTGACGGCAGTGGTAAAAGTGAAATAAGTACCGGCATCGGATTTTTTGATCACATGCTGGAGCAGATTGCAAAACATGGAAGTTTTGATCTTAAAATAAAGGCCGGTGGTGATCTCAATGTTGACGGACATCATACAGCTGAAGATGTTGCGCTGTGCCTTGGTGATGCTTTCTTAAATGCACTCGGAAGCAAAAAAGGTATTGAACGGTATAGTTTTGTACTTCCCATGGATGATTCACTGGCACAGGTTGCAATTGACCTGGGAGGAAGGCCATGGCTGGTATGGGGTGCTGAATTTACAAATCCAATGATTGGCGAATTGCCATCAGAAATGATTTTTCATTTTTTCAAATCATTCAGCGACAGTGCAAGATGCAATCTTAATATAAAGGTTGAAGGGGACAATGATCATCACAAGGCGGAAGCAATTTTCAAAGCCTTTGCAAAAGCATTGAAACAAGCTGTTAGGGCAACCGGCAGTTTTGATTTACCAACCACCAAAGGGACACTATGATAGCAATTGTGAAATATAATGCCGGCAATATAAGGTCGGTGCAGAATGCCCTGGAAAGGCTTGGATATGAGAGCCATATAACAGATGATATTGAAGAGCTGAGGAATGCAGACAAAGTAATTTTCCCGGGTGTAGGTGAAGCTGTATCAGCAATGAAATACCTTAAGGACAGGGAGCTGGATAAGGTAATCAAATCTCTGACTCAGCCGGTTCTCGGGATATGTCTTGGTCTGCAGCTCATGTGTAGAAAGACTGAGGAAGGTGATACTGAGTGTATGGGCATTTTTGATGCAGATGTAAAGCTTTTTCCCGCAACTGAGAAGGTTCCTCACATGGGTTGGAATAATTTTCTGACACTAAGAGGCGATCTTTTCAAGGGCATCTCAAATAAGGACGATGTATATTATGTACACAGCTATTATGCTGAGATCTCTTCATTTACCGAGGCCACATGTGACTATATTTTACCATTCAGTGCAGCGATGAAAAAAGGGAATTTTTATGCTACACAGTTTCACCCCGAGAAATCAGCATTGGTCGGATCAAAAATTCTTAAAAACTTTCTGGAATTATGAGGATAATTATTGCACTTGATATAATCGACGGAAAGTGCGTCCGTCTTACAAAAGGAGATTACGGAACAAAAAAGATCTACAATGTGAATCCCCTGGAAATTGCCAGAGAGGTTGAAGATAATGGTATTAAATATATGCATGTTGTAGATCTGGATGGAGCAAAGAACAAGAAAATAACAAACTATAAAGTACTTGAACAAATTTCGTCAAAGACTAATTTAAATATCGATTTTGGAGGCGGAATAAGGACGGATGAAGATATCCGGATTGCATTTAATTCAGGAGCAAAACAAGTTACCGGAGGCAGCATCGCGATTTCATCACCTCAACAATTTCTCGATTGGCTTGCAGAATTCGGTACTGAAAAAATCATTTTGGGCGCTGATTGCACAGATCGAATGATAGCCACTGATGGCTGGACCGAAAAATCAGAAATGGACGTAATAAGCTTTATATCTGACTATTGCAAGAAGGGAGTTAAATATTCAATTTGTACCGACGTAAGTAAGGATGGCATGCTGATGGGCCCGTCAACAGATTTGTATAAAGAAATTCTGAGTTCAATAAAAGTCAGTCTGATTGCCAGTGGAGGTGTAACAACCATAAAAGACATTGAAGACCTGCATGAATCAGGTTGTGAAGGAGCGATAATAGGCAAGGCAGTATATGAAGGGAAAATTACGCTGAAAGAATTAAGAAAATTATGTTAAAAAGAAGGATTATTCCATGTCTGGATATTAAGGATGGAAGAACGGTAAAAGGCGTCAACTTTGTCAATATTAAAGATGCGGGCGATCCGGTAGACCTTGCCAGAATTTATGTTGAACAGGGAGCTGATGAACTTGTTTTTCTCGATATTACAGCAACTATAGAGAACCGTAAAGCTCTTGCAGAGCTTGTCAGGAGAATTGCCGCCGAAATAAATATCCCTTTCACGGTAGGAGGCGGGATAAGCAATGTTGCTGATGTTGCACTCCTTATAAAAGCGGGCGCAGACAAGGTTACAATAAACTCTGCTGCCGTAAGAAGGCCGGAACTGGTTTCTGAAATTGCCGGCGAATTCGGAAGTCAGTGTGTAGTGGTTGCCATTGATACCAATAATATTAATGACGACTGGGTAGTTTTTGTTGATGGAGGCCGGACACCGGTAGATTTAAAAACTATAGACTGGGCAATAAAATGCACGGAACTTGGGGCGGGTGAGATTATGCTTACATCAATGAAACATGATGGCACAAAGTCGGGTTTCTCAATTGATATAACAGCTGAGGTCAGCAGGTTTGTAAATATTCCGGTTATTGCATCAGGAGGTGCCGGGACGATGGAGCATTTCAGGGATGTATTCTTCCATACAGGATGCAGTGCTGCCCTGGCTGCAAGCATCTTTCATTTCGGTGAGATCGATATCAGGGAACTTAAAAAATTCCTTGCCAATGAAAATATTGCTGTAAGATTATAACCAGAGATGGGGGGTGGCCGGGTGGATTGCCGGGGTGGTTGATTTTATTCGATTCTTTTTACCTTTATTACTATGAAAGGCAAACATATCTGGTTAAAGGATTTTTTACTATAATAGAATTAAAAATTAATAGTCAAACTATGATACAAGTTGATTTTAGCAAAGGAAACGGCCTGGTACCTGCGGTTATACAGGATAATAACACATTACAGATTCTGATGGTAGGCTTTATGAATGAAGAGTCGCTCCGTAAAACCGAACTGGAAGGAAAAGTCACCTTTTTCAGCAGAAGCAAGAACCGTCTTTGGACCAAAGGAGAAACATCCGGCAACTTTCTCATTGTTAAAAATATAACACCGGATTGTGACAATGACACACTTCTGATAAAAGTAAATCCGGTTGGTCCTGCATGCCACACAGGAAGTACATCCTGTTTTGGAGAAGAAACTTCGAAGGGTTTCCTGTACCAACTGGAGCAGATTATTAGTGAGAGGATAGATGGAAACGCTGCTGATTCATATACTAATAAGATATACAGGCAGGGGATTAATAAGACAGCTCAAAAAGTGGGTGAAGAAGCTGTTGAACTGATAATAGAAGCAAAAGATGACAATATTGATCTATTCAAAAATGAGGCAGCTGACCTTCTCTACCATTTATTGATACTGTTTAAAGCCAAAGGAGTTGGTATTACTGAAATAGAAGAATGTCTGGTAAAAAGGCATAAATAGAGTTCCCCTTATCGAATTTCAAATTTTTCTATATGTCAAGTTATCATCAACATCTATACCACATTGTTGCGCCAGGGGTTATTCATATTGACTTTCTACATATTTTCAATTAATTTTAAATAATTATACGGTATCTCCTTGATTTTTTAAAAAATACCTTACATTTGTAAGCCAAAATGACAACAAAATGAATTTAGTTCACAATTTTTACACCTCTTATTTTAGCTTCTTTTTTTATAAAAAGAAATAAGGGATTTTTGTGTACAGATAATTAAAATTATATGACATCAAGGTCCCCGGAAAAGGGGACTTTTTTTTTAAACAAAAAATTAAAAATGAAAGTAGCGATACAGGGCGAGAAGGGATGTTTTCATGAAGTGGCTGCAAGACAGTATTTCTCTGATATTGAGATAGGTATAGTACCTTGCTCAACTTTTGATCAGACTCTTTTTTCAGTGAAAAACAATGATGCTGATTTTGCCATCATGGCAATTGAGAATGCACGCTCAGGCAGCATACTCTACAACTATACTCTTATTAGAGAATCAGGAATGAAAATCCTCGGTGAACACAATCTGCGGATAAGGCAAAACCTTCTGGCTTTGAAAAATCAGACCATTGCCGATATACGTGAGATCAGGTCTCATCCCATTGCACTTGCACAATGTATGACATTTCTGAATCACCATCCCGGAATTACATTGGTTGAAAGTGATGATACAGCAGGAAGCGCAAGACAGATAAGTGAAGAAAAGCTTAAAGGCGTTGCTGCAATAGCATCTTTAAATGCTGCCACTATCTACGATCTGGAAGTGCTTGAACCGGGAATTGAAACCTATAAAAAGAACTATACCAGATTTCTTGTTGTCGGATCTGCTGACAATAAAAACCATGTGGGAAATAAAGTTTCAATCTGCTTTTCCACAGGTCATAAGCCCGGCTCACTGGCAACAGTACTGGTCAGACTTGCTGAACTCGATATAAATCTTTCAAAAATACAATCTGTACCACGATTGAATGGTGAATGGGAATATATGTTTTACCTTGATCTTGAATTGCCTGATAATACGGATGTAGATATGATACTGAATGTTCTGGAAAACTTCACTACCAATTTAGAAATTCTTGGAATTTATACTAAAAGAGCAACACTTTATGAAAGTTGAACCGGCAGAACGCACCAGGAGTGTGCAGGAATACTATTTTTCTCAAAAACTGAAACAAATCGAGCAGATGCGCAAGGCAGGTGCCGATATCATCAGCCTTGGTATCGGAAGCCCTGATCAGGCTCCTTCTGAGAATACCATTAACCGTCTTTCAGCAGAGGCAATAAAACCTACAGTTCACGGTTACCAGAGCTATATTGGAATTCCATCATTAAGAAAAGCTTTCGCAGAGTGGTATAAGATCTATTTTATGGTTGATCTTAACCCTGATAATGAGATACTTCCGCTTATGGGAAGTAAAGAAGGGATAATGCATATAAGCATGGCATTCGTAAATGAAGGCGACGAAGTATTGGTCCCCGACCCCGGCTACCCTACTTATTCTTCGGTTACAAAACTTGTTGGTGGAAAAGTCAGATACTATGAGCTTGCTGAAGAAAACGGATGGCTGCCCAATCTGGATGAACTGGAAAAAACTGATCTGTCAGGAGTTAAACTTATGTGGGTGAATTATCCTCATATGCCCACCGGAACCAGAGGATCAGTAAAACTGTTTGAAGAACTTGTTTCTTTTGCCATGAAACATAATATTCTCATAGTCAACGATAATCCCTACAGTTTTATCCTTAATAATGATTACCAAAGTATTCTTTCTGTTGATGGCGCAAAGGAATGTTCTTTGGAACTCAATTCCCTTAGTAAATCGCATAATATGGCCGGCTGGCGTGTCGGAATGGTTGCTGGTCATAGTGAATATATTACCAGTATCCTGAAGGTAAAAAGCAATATGGATTCAGGGATGTTCATGCCAATGCAGCTGGCTGCTGTTGAAGCTCTCAGCAATCCTCCTTCCTGGTATGATAAAGTGAATGAAGTTTACAGTAGCCGGAGAAAGATCGTGGAATCGATAATGGATACTCTTGGTTGTGAATATAATAACAAGCAGGTTGGTTTATTTTTATGGGGTCGCATTCCTAAGGAGATCATCAATTGTGAATTGTATGTAGAAGAATTGCTTACCAAAGCTCACGTGTTTCTTACACCCGGGTTTATCTTCGGAAGTAAGGGTGACAGGTACATCAGGATCTCACTGTGCGCAAATGAGACTAACCTGCTGGAAGCAAAAAAAAGAATCGAACTATACCTGAACCAGAATAATTGAAAGCCACATTTAATTGAAGTTTTAAAATGACAGTAGCTGTAATCGGAATAGGACTTATCGGCGGATCGCTGATGATTGATCTTCG
>JBBRVC010000062.1:0-21768 GCA_038247205.1 Bacteroidales bacterium | reverse complement strand
CCTGCGGGGTGTCATATGGGGTCTTATTGGCGGAATACTGGCTGTAATTGGCAATGTTGCAATATATAATTCATTTGGAACTGGTGGCCTTGCAGCAGTTGTCATTCCTGTCTCTAATCTCTATCCGCTGGTAACAATCATCATAGCCTTGCTTGTTTTTAAAGAAAAGATGCATTGGATGAACGGAATAGGAATTCTTATTGTCGTGCCGGCGATAATAATGTTGTCAGGACAATCTCAGATCTTTGAGGATCCTTCTCTGTTTTTCAAAAATATTGGTCTTAAGGTCTGGTTGCTGTTTGCGTTGATTGCTCTTGTTTTCTGGGGACTTTTCAGTGCAACACAAAAGGTTACAACCAATTATATATCAGCTGAATGGTCATACCTGACATTTATCGTTTCCTCGGTTTTGATCTCAATTATATTCCTCTTGTCGGGCTTAATTGATTTTAATTTTACACGAGGCACTCTTTTTACCGGAAGCCTTGCCGGGATGCTGAATGGACTTGGAGTGCTTGCCAGTTTTTCCGCTTACAGAGCTCAGGGGCAGGCATCCAAGGTGACCGCAATCGCAGGAGCATTGCAGCCCGTATTTACTATAATTCTTGCAATAGTTTTTCTTGGAGAAAGACTTACTATAATTGAAACTTCGGGTATCAGCCTGGCAATACTGGGATCGTTATTTCTTTCAATAGAGAAAAAGAAATTACCTGTGGCATTTGTTCCTGAACCTCTGGCAATAAAATCGAAATAATACTAATAGTTATACAATGAGTAAAATACTAAAAGAGATAGCTGAGATCCCTGAACGGGCAGCTAAATTCTGGGAAAATTCAGAATCTTACAGGCTTCCATTAAAAGTCCCTTACCTGGGAATGGGTTCTTCATATTTTGCACCACTCGCTTTCAGGTACATGAATATTGATATTTATCCTGAATTGGCTTCAGAATACTACAACTATACCGGGAAGAAAAAGCTTCCATATGCTGTTCTGTTGTCGCAGTCAGGCCGTAGCAGTGAAGCTATCTGGTGTGCGGCTCTTTTCGAAAAATATATTGCAATTACCAACTATCCCGAATGTGAGCTTTCGCAACTTCATGGCTGTGAAAAAAATATTTCTATCCTTGCAGGTCATGAGGAGTATTCATCTTCAAAGACTTACATAAATACGTTACTTTCACTTTTCAGGGGATTTGGATTTGAGATGTCTCAATCCCTGCTTCTGCTCACGGAAAAAATAACAGCATATGAAAATTTGGGTAAGAAAATGGCAGATGAGGTCTATGAGCTTATAAGCCAGAAGAATATACATGGCATTTATATAACGGGAAGCGGCCCAAATATTGCAACTGCTTATGAATCATCACTTATTTTGAGCGAAAGCACAAAGATGTGTTTCACCGGTATGCCAATGGCTTTATATGATCACGGACCAAAAGAAACTGCAAAAAACAGTATTGTGATACAGATAATGGCAAAGGGAGGCTCATATGAGCGGGCTCTCAGGCTGAATGATCTCATTTCGAGAGCGGGAGCACATGTTTTTACTGTTGAAGAGCCCGAAGTATCTGAGAATCTATCGGTAATACACAATATGGTTCCTTTTAACTTCATGGCATATTACCTGGCTCAGAAAATGAATATTACAGAAACATTTGTGGTTGGTGGAAAGGTTACAGAAGTATTTTGAGAAATCTGATGATTAAATTCTGAAAATTAATTTACTATGAGAAAGTCAATGCTTGTTGGAATTATTCTATTGTTGGCTGTCGTTTTTCAGAATGCAGATGCCCAGCAAAAAAAGATATACATCGCCCCGGATGATCATACTGACTATATGTGGTCGGGCAATGAGGATGAATACAGGAATGCCTTTCTCAAAACACTCGACTATTACATTAAATTGAATGATTCAACCGCGAATGAGCCATATCAGTATCAGAGCAAATGGAATTGCGATGGGTCAATATGGGTATACGAATATGAGAAGAACCGTACTTCAAGCGAATTCACAAGACTGATCGAACAGATTAAGAATGGCAGGATCACAGTGCCACTAAATACAATTGCTTCTCTGCATGGTGTTGCACCTCTTGAAGTTACGCTAAGGGATATGTATTATGCCGGTTCGCTCGAACGCAGATACGGTTTGGATCTGGATCTTGCCTATAATATGGAAGATCAGGTTTTGGCATTAGGACTCTCATCTCTTTGGGCCGGAGCAGGTGCAAAATATTCATGGCACGGAGTGTGCAATTGTGCCACAAAAGTAAAGGGATTAACTAACAGGCCAAATGAGATATACTGGTATAAAGGGCTGGATGACAGAAAGTTGCTTATGAAATGGTATTCTTTGACCGGTGATAATAAAGGACCCGGGGGATATGCTGAAGCCCGTTCCCCTTTGAAATCCATTGAACTGATTAAGAGTTTGATCAAAAGTAAAAAGTATCCATATAGCATTGCCGGGGCTTTCGGTAAGGGCTGGGATGATCTGTACACAGTATCTACTGAATTCATCGAAGCTGCAAGAGAATACTCGGATTCCGACTACCAGGTAATTGTATCCAATGAAATTGATTTCTTTAAAGATTTTGAGAAACAATATGGTGATGTATTGCCTTCAGAAACAGTTTCTTATGGCAGTACCGAATGGGGCAACAGCATTGCCTCACTGGCTGAAGTCTCGGCAACCGTTAAACGATCGATTGAAAAGCTCAGATCTGCTGAAGCCATGTACACCCTTGTTGCACTTAAGGATAAGAGCTTTGCAATAGGGTTAGCGGAAATGAGGGAAAAGGCATGGGTGGCCTGCGGACTTTATTTTGAACATGACTGGACTGCCGATGGACCAATCATAACAAGAAAACAGAGAGCCGACTGGCATCGCAAACTGGCCGGGCAACTGACAGCATATGTTGATACCATCTATAGGCTGTCACAATTCCGTCTGGGTGAGTTGATAAAGGGTAAATCAACCGATTCATTCTTTGTCTTTAATCCCCTGGGCTGGATCAGAAGCGATTACAGCGACTATCAATACAGCGGATCACCAGATATAAGGGTAATCGACCGAACTAATTCCCAGGAGGTTCCTTTTCAGCTTATTACAAAAAAGAATGTAAGTTATCTTCGGATACTTGCCAAAGATGTTCCCTCAGTTGGCTACAAAGTGTTTGATATTAAAAATGGGAAGTCATCAGCCTTGTTTGAACAGGCTGCTTTTGTAAGAGATTCAATCATTGAAAACAGCCGCTACAAGATTTTCTTTACCCCACAGGGTGTAATTACCAGCCTGATTGATAAAACTGACAATAACAGGGAGTGTATTAACCCGGTTAATAGGCTGTATGCCAACGATCTGGGCTCAGGAAGAGGCAAGTCTGGATCTCCTCTTCGTGTTGAAAACGCCGGACCAGTTTCGGTCACCCTAGTTGCTGAATCATACAGACCATTAAAACACACCTCAAAGGTTACTCTATTCAGCAATAGTGACCGTATTGAAATTGAAAACTACATCACCCAGAACTTTGATGCCGGACCAGTAACCTATACATTCTCGTTTAACCTTACCAGTCCGGAGACATGGCATGAAGAGGCAGGTGCCATACTGAAGGTAAAACCACAGTCGCAGGGAGGTCATTATGCCGACAGTATCTGCAGGCTTGACTGGATTGCAATGAATCATTTTGCTGATATGTCAGATGGAAATAACGGTATGATACTGTCAAACCGTGATGCTTACTTCATGAAAACAGGAAACAGCACCATTACCACACTTGACTATACCACGCCACAGATAAACGTCCTCGCAGGAGGCCAGATAGATGCCCCTGATCTGGGTATTGTAAATCAGGATGGTGATTCATACTTTGAGAATTACTTTGCTCTAAAACCAAGCAAAAATGGTTTTGATGCGGCTACAGCAATGAGGTTTTCAACGGAACATCAGAATCCGCTTGTTGCCGGAAAGATAACGGGTAAGAAAGGATCATACGGACCGGAGTTCTCACTTTTCACGGTATCAGATCCGGATGTATTGGTTTGGGCCGTAAAACCATCCGAAGAAGGCATTGGGAATGGTGTAATACTCAGGGTTTGGAATATGGGTAATAAAGAGAGCAATTGTACGATAACTTCAGCTTATCCTGTGATAAAATGCAACAATACCACACATATAGAGACCGATGGAACTGAAATACATCCTGAAAACGGAAAACTTAACCTAAAGATAGGACATAACATGATCCAGACCTACCGTATTTTTCTGAATTGATATTTAATTGTTTGATTAAATTCAGATGGGGTCTCCAATGATTGACGTCAAGTTATATTGTATTTCTGTTTATGTTTTTAATCAATCTTGTGGATTTCATAATTCAGCCGGATTTTAGTAAGTGAAATTAAAGCGGAATCAAGATTTGAGCTTTACAATCAAACTTCCTTTTAATAATATTCCCTTTTCTGCTAAACTTTCATAATGATTTATATCTTTGTTATATCAGGCAGGAAAGTGTGAATTCCTGACAGATTAAAGATCTGATAATAATATTATCTGCAATGGTTCTTAAAGTTGACGCGCTGCAAATGAACAGGATGAATAAGCGTGAAATCCTGCATCTTATTCGCAAATCAGGTACAATTTCCCGTGCTGATATAGCAAATATATCAGGGTTGACTGCTCCAACAGTTTCCAGGATTGTTGAGTATCTGGTCAACGAAGATAAGATGGTAAGTTATATTGGTATTGGCGAATCCAGTGGAGGAAGACGTCCGGTTCTGGTTCAGTTCAGTGGAAAAGATAACTATGTAGTAGGCATTGATATTGGTTCCACTACTATTCGTGGGGTGTTGTCAGACCTTGAAGCAAATTTTATCAATGAAATACGGTTCCCTACCGATATAAACAAGGGATTTATTTTTATAATGGATAAGGTTGGGGAACTTGTAGAGAAGTTGATCTCGTCAAGTAATGTGAAGAGAGAGAGAGTTAAAGGTGTAGGAATCGCCATTGCAGGTCTGGTCAACAAGAAGAATGGCACCGTCGAGTTTTCACCTGATTTTGGTTGGTTTAATACTGATGTCAGAAAAAGCCTTCTTGAAAGGTTATCTCTTCCTTTCATTTATGATAATTCATCGCGGCTTATGGCTCTGGGTGAACATGAATATGGTAAAGGAAGCAAATATGAAAACTTTGCAGTTATAAATGTGGGGTATGGTATAGCGTCAGGTATAGTTGTTAATGATGTTCCAATGACAGGATCTGTAGGCTATGCGGGTGAGCTCGGACATATAATAGTTGACGGTAAGAGCAAAGTAAAGTGCAGGTGTGGAGCGATGGGCTGTCTTGAAGCTCTGGCTTCAGGCAGAAGGATCGCTCAAATGGGACAGGAAGCTGCTGAGAGAAAAAAGAAAGGATCTTTATTCGACCTGTGTAATGGTAAGATTTCAGAAATTGATGCCAAAATGGTCGGATTGGCAGCACAAATGGGTGATTCCGAAGCCAGGGCTATTTTTCAGGAGATAACATCATATCTTAGTATAGGGATTGCAACAATTGCAAATCTGCTGGACCCGCAGATTATATTTATTGGCGGTGGGGTTTCATTGAATGGCAATGTATTCTTTGAAAATATCAGATATTCTGTAAAAAGGTTTCTGATTTCACCTGAGAAGAGTGTCAGTATAGTTCCTGTTACTTACGGTGAAAATGCATCAGTTATAGGTGCTATATCATTGATTACAAGTAAAATAACAACTTTTGAGCCGCTGAATTAATTCTATCCTGCAAACTGCAATGTGCTCATATTCCTGTAAATGCCCTTATCAAGCAGCATCAGTTCCTCATGAGTCCCTTTTTCAACAATGCGGCCACTATCAAGGACGAGTATCTGATGCGCTTTACGTATTGTTGATAATCTATGGGCTATAACTATTGAAGTCCGTCCTACCATAAGCTTTTCAAGGGCATCCTGAACAAGCCGCTCCGATTCGGAATCAAGAGATGATGTAGCTTCATCGAGAATCAGAATCCGTGGGTCTTTAAGTACAGCCCTGGCAATTGCAATTCTTTGTCTCTGTCCACCGGAGAGCTGTGTGCCGCGTTCCCCTACTATTGTATCAAGTCTTTCAGGAAACCGGTCAATAAACTCAAGGGCATTTGCCTTCCCTGCAGCTTCAACAATTTCTTTATCTGTTGCTGAGGGTTTACCATATGCTATGTTTTCTTTGATTGATCCGCCAAAAAGGAATATGTCCTGCGGGACAAGCGCTATCTGACTTCTCAATGCAGAGAGCGAGAAGTCGCGGCTGTTTTTATATCCGAAATATATATTACCAGATGTTGGTTCGTAAAGCTTAAGCAATAAAGCTGCAATAGTTGACTTGCCTGCTCCGCTTGATCCAACCAGGGCAATCATCTGATTTTCAGGTATCACCAGGTCAATGCCGTTTAAAACATCCTCATCGGGCCTTGATGGATACCGGAAGCCAAGTTTTTCAAATTTTATTTTGCCGTTAAGGACTTCATTTTCAGGAACTACTGCGAGATTATCAAGTTTTTCTTCTTCCTCTTCGAAAATCTCAAAAAGCTCTTCAGTTGCACCTATGAACTTTTGTATCTGTGTAAATACGTTGGCAAGACCACCTATTGTACCTCCGACAAAGCCTGAATATATCACAAAGGAGAAGAGTTCTCCTGCATCAATTATTCCGGAAGCCATCATCACCGATCCTTTCCAGATAACTGCTATCATTGCACCAAACAGACCAAATATCATGAATGCAGAGAATGCTCCACGATATTTTCCTCCTTTAATACCGATCAGGGCTATTTCATCTGTTTTGGCATGGTACCTGTCCATCTCAAGAAATTCATTGGTATAGGTTTTTACTATCTGAATTCCCTGCAATGTTTCCTCAACAATTGTATTCGATTTTGCAACTTCCGCCTGTACCTGTTTAGAATATTTGCGGATAAAGCGTCCGAAAAATACTGCCAGAAGCATCATTCCGGGCAAAATTGCCAGCATAAAAAGAGTCAGCTTCCATGACGTGATCGTTAGCAGGGTTATACCACCGATTATTATGATTATTTGTCTGATAAATTCTGCAAGAGTTGATGTAAGAGTCTCCTGAAGCAATGATATATCAGATGAAATCCTACTGTTTAATTCTCCTACCCTGTGCTTTTCAAAAAATCGTACAGGCAATGTAATCAGGTGGTTATATGTATGCTGACGCAGAAAAGCCAGTGTTTTTTCGGTAACATTTACAAAGAGTACAACACGGAAATATGAAAATAGCGCCTGTATAAACAAAGTGATAACCAGCAAAAAAGCAATCCTGTTCAGGTCAGCTGCAAGGCTTCCATTATTACCTGAATTTACGAGGTCACCCAGTAATTTTGGAAATGCAAGACTTGCTATGCTTGATCCAAGCAGAAAAAACATACCTCCGGCATACTCAAGCCGGTATGGCTTCATGTAACTGTATAGTTTGAAGGCATTTCGCAAGCCTTCAAGGGTTATCTTCTTCTTCGGTACCTCACGTCGCATAAAAATCTTTGTTATATTTGTTTTTATTGATAGAAACAAGAATGTGCTATAGTTGTTGTATCAGTTATAAAACAACCGGATACAAAAGAATTACTAAAATATGAATGCAATCAAAAAATCGACACTTGATTTCCTGCGGAATTTAAAGGTAAATAATAACCGTGAGTGGTTTAATACTAACCGGAAGTTGTATGATGAAGCAAAAGAAGATTACGAAACATACATTCAAGCCGTCATCGACAAAATTGTAATATTTGATCCTATACTTAAGGGGCTTGAAGTGAAGAGCTGTACTTACAGACTTAACCGTGATATCAGGTTCTCTCCAGACAAAACTATTTATAAAACGCACCTGGGGGCTTTTATCGTAAAGGGTGGTAAAAAAAATGGAGACAAGTTTGCCGGTTACTATGTTCATGTGGAACCGGGTGGTTCGATGATAGCTGGAGGAGCTTATTTACCGCCATCTCAATGGCTCTCAGCAATCAGGGAGAAAATAGATGATGATGGGGAAAAACTTGTAAGAATTATTAAAGATAAGGATTTTATTGATATTTTCAAAGAAATTGAAGGAGAGACACTTAAGACAGCTCCAAAAGGTTATCCGAAAGATCATAAGTTTATAGAGCTCTTACGAATGAAGAGTTTCCTGGTCTCAAGGATGATCTCAGATAAGGATATATGCAGTCAGACCGGTTTCGATACAATAATAAAGGGATGTACGGCTATGAAGCCGCTCAATGATTTTATGAATGATTATTAAATTTCCCTGAAAAATGAAACAATTTATAATAATTGAGTATTACCCGTTCCCTTTGTGCATCTATAAAGATGATGCACATCAAACACCAGGGATATGGGAATATGGAATGAGATGATTTGTGAAAATCACGCAAATTTGTAAGAGGGAACCTTTCTTATTCTGAGGCTCATTGGAGTTACTTCAAGATATTCATCATCCTTGATCTGCTCCATGGATTCTTCAAGTGAAAACTTAAGCTTTGGTGATATTTTCAGGCCTTCATCGGAACCCGAAGCTCTCATGTTCGTAAGCTTCTTCCCCTTGATAATATTAACTTCAACATCACCCATACGTGTATGTTCACCTATAACCTGTCCCCTGTAAACATTATCTCCCGGATCGATATAAAACCTGCCTCTGTCCTGAAGCCTGTCAATGGCATAACCTGTCGCCATGCCCATATCGAGCGAGATGAGCGAGCCGTTTTGTTTTGGCATCAGATCATCACCCTTATATTTGTCGTATGCTCTGAACCGGTGATGCATAACAGCCTCCCCTGATGTGGCAGTGAGCATATTATTTCTCAGTCCTATGATACCCCTTGCCGGGATATCAAATTCAAGATGAATAAGATCGCCTTTTGGCTCAATTATGATCATCTCTCCCTTACGCTGTGTTACAAGTTCAATAGCTTTTCCGGAGACTTCAGGTGGAACATCGATAGTCAGAGTCTCGTAAGGCTCCGATTTTACTCCATCAATATCCTTCAGGATGACCTTTGGTTTCCCTACCTGGAACTCATATCCTTCACGGCGCATTGTTTCAATGAGAATAGAAAGGTGCAGGATCCCGCGACCGAAGACGTTGAAAGTATCTTCAGAATTTGTTTCTTCAACTTTTAAGGCAAGGTTTTTCTCAGTCTCTCTCATTAATCTGGTCCTGAGATGACGTGATGTGACAAACTTACCTTCTTTTCCGAATAATGGAGAGTTATTGATAGTAAAAACCATACTCATAGTGGGTTCATCAACTTCTATGCGTTTAAGTGCTTCAGGATTAAGTAGATCAGCCAGTGTGTCGCCAATCTCAAAATCTTCAAGCCCTACAACAGCACAAAGGTCTCCGCATCTGACACTTTCAGTTTTTACGCGACCGAGTCCTTCAAATACATATAATTCCTTTACCCTGACTTTTTTTACTTCACCGGCTCTCTTACATAAAGTATAGTCAACACCAATATTTATATCCCCTCTGAAAACTCTTCCGATTGCAATACGACCAACATAGCTTGAAAAATCAAGTGAGGCTACCTGCATCTGTGCTGTACCTTCCACATATGGTGGTTCAGGGATCTGTTCGAGGATAGTATCAAGGAGATAGGTGATGTTAGTCCCGGGTTTTTTCCAGTCTTTGCTCATCCAGCCATGCTTTGATGATCCGAATACAGTTTCGAAATTGAGCTGTTCATCAGAAGCATCAAGATTGAACATAAGTTCATAGACATCCTGCTGAACTTCATCAGGACGGCAGTTTTCCTTATCAACTTTATTAACAACAACAATCGGTTTCAGTCCAAGATTTATAGCTTTCCCCAATACAAACCGTGTCTGAGGCATAGGTCCTTCAAATGCATCAACGAGTAGCAGAACTCCGTCTGCCATCTTAAGAACCCGTTCAACCTCTCCTCCAAAGTCAGCGTGACCGGGTGTATCGATTATATTAATTTTAACACCTTTATACCTTGCCGATACATTCTTTGAAAGAATTGTAATACCTCTCTCCCGCTCCAGATCATTGCTGTCGAGGATCAGGTCAGTTGCTTCTTTCCTCTGATCCAGAACCTTACACTCTTGTATTATCCTATCTACCAGGGTTGTTTTTCCATGATCGACATGAGCAATAATCGCTATATTTCTTATTGACTGCATAGTAAAATTTCAGAGTGCAAAAGTAATACAATCACGCGGATAAATGGCATATCTACTGAAATTAATTTAAGTATATTTGAAAAGAGTGACAATACCCCAGACAACAACTTACTCCTGACATCATCCTCGCTTCTGCAAACTTTGATAGTAAGTATCTACTGTTTAGATAAAATGCCTATATTTCGGACTTAAATCAAAAAATGAGTATATGAAAAAGATGCTATTCACACTTTTATTCTCCTCTTTGGTGCTTATTTCCGCACAGAGTCAGATAGTTAGCAAGCTTGAGGTTGGCAAAAAAGTCCCGGAGTGGATGTTTACAGATGCCGACAAAAAAGAGTTTACAATGAATACATGGTCAGGCAAAGTGCTTCAGGTAAATTATGTTGATCCGGATGAATCTGAACTGAATGAACCTTTCAACGACGCAGTAAATAAAGCCATTGACGTAGATAAAAAAATCAGCAGGGACCATTTTAAAGGCTTTGGAATAGTTGATTGTAAATCAACATGGAAGCCTAATGGTCTGATCCGCAGTATAGCAGGTAAAAAAGCCAAAAAATTCGGAACAACCATATTGTTTGATTATGAAGGTACACTTCAGAGCAGCTGGGGCTTGCCAAGAGACAGCTACAGTATTGTGATAGTTGATAAAAACCGTATCTGCAGGGCATTATATACAGGCAAGATTCCTGAATCTGATAATGAGAAGATTATTCAGATGATCCAGACACTTACTCAGGAGTAAGAAAGACTAAGGGACTTTGAGACTTAGAGACTTAGGGACTTTGTAGGAATAAATCCCCTCCGCCGTTGGGGTTTAGGGTGGGTTTTTGCCAACCGGTAAACTTGCATAAACCCCAAACCCCAAACGTCAAACCACAATCGAGTACCAAATGAAATCTGAAAATATATTACTGATTGCCGGTACCGGAACAAAGTCAGGTAAGACAACCATTGCGTGCAAAATAATAGCGCAGCTCAAACATCCTGAACTTGTAGCAATTAAGATCACTCCGCATTTTCATGAGACCACTCCAGGATTGTCATTGGTTTCTGAGGGACCCGGTTATTCAATTTATAAGGAGGATAATCCTGATACGTCAAAGGATACTTCACGGATGCTCAAGGCAGGAGCAAAACAAGTATATTTTGCAAAAGTATCAGATAACACACTTTTTAAAGCTTACAGCGAGATCATTGCCGGGATACCCGGCAATGTTCCCATAATTTGCGAATCGCCCGCCTTACGATATTATGTTGACCCGGGATTGTTTATAATAATGTCTTCTGATTCTGTAAATAAGCAAAAGGATATCAAAAACTTACAAGAGTTACCTCATGTAGTATATACGATGGAAGAACTCGAAAACTCAACATCTTTACCGATCCGTTTCGTTAATTGTAAATGGGAATTTTCAGAAAACCGCTAATTTCTTCCCTACGCTTTACGCTTTACGCTTTACCCTTTACGCTTCATGCACTCCCACCCCTCACGCCTCATTTACATCTGTAATATCCTTACCCAGCTTTGCTTTTATTCTTTCCAGGTCATTCTTCATTACAGCCATTGATTGCATTATCTGTTTCTCAGGCATAATGGGCTCGGGAATCTCATTGCTTATATAGTTGACAAATTTCCAGATCTCCTTCACTTCAGTAACATGCACCTCATAAGGTTCATAGATTGGGTTAAGTGAATAGAGGACGATCTTCCCGTCTTTGAACAGATTGTTTTCCACTACTTTGAAAACAATTCCATCATTGATTGTAAAAACGACATAAGCCTTCCCGCTTATAATTTCACGCCAGTCCTGAAGAAATTCGCCAGTAACCCAGGATCCGTCAGGTATTGGCAGCATTGAATCACCCTTAAGCTGAAATGTCCGGTATTTACGCTTGTCCGACAAAAAAGGCAGACGGAACCTGGGCAGCTCTCCGATATATTCAGGATCGGCATAGCCTGTTGCATAACCGGCTTTAGCTTTTTCAGGAACCAGCTCAATGTTTTCCAGATTGTCGGAAGTCACGGTGGTAGTCAGCACTCTGAGGTTGCTTCCCCTGATATATGCATCATATCCTCTTTCGAGTTCACCGAGCTGACTCTCGGATAATCTGGTTATATCGACCTTAAGCAATGTATCTATAGAGACATTGAAATACTTTGAAAATGAGATTAGTATATCAATTCCCGGTTGGGCTACTCCGTTCTCATAACCACTGAGGGTTGAACGTTTAAGATTTAGGGCGGCTGCAACATCATCCTGAGTCCTACCCTTTCTTTTTCTTAAAAATTTTAAGTTGGATGTGAAGTACATAATAAATTAATGATTATATTGTAATCAGTAAAATGGTTAAAATCTAATCAAAAGTAAAACATAATAATCACATCTCCAAATAAAAAATTAATAAATAACGACTAACCCCGGCATTCATGCCGGGGTTAGAATGGAATCTAACGTAATCGGCATTCATGCAAGGGGTATAATGGAATCTAACGTATCACCATCCTTCATGCGGTGAGCATTGGGATGCCATGACATCCCCGGGATGAATGCCGGGGCTAGTAAAACTTTACAAAATGATTTTATCCGGAAACATAGAACGATCTGTCCTGCATCTTGACCTTGATACATTTTTTGTATCGGTTGAGAGGCTTAAGAACAGCAAGCTGAATGGCAGGCCGGTCATCATTGGCGGCATGTCCGACCGAGGTGTGGTTTCCAGTTGCAGCTATGAAGCCCGAAAATTCGGAGTAAGTTCCGCAATGCCAATGAAGATGGCCAGAAGTATGTGTCCCGAAGCTATTGTTATTCGCGGCGATATGGAGGCTTACAGTGATTATTCAAATATAGTAACTGAAATAATTGCCGAAAAATCACCTGTTTATGAAAAAGCATCGATCGATGAGCATTATATAGATATTACCGGGATGGACAGGTTTTACGGGTGCTACAAATGGTCACATGAGCTGCGGGAACATATAATAAAAGAAACCGGATTGCCAATATCTATCGGCCTGTCAGTCAATAAAACAGTATCGAAGATCGCTACAGGTGAAGCAAAGCCAAATGGTGAGATCGAAGTAGGAAAAGAGATAGTCCTCCCCTTTCTCGACCCGCTGTCGATAATAAAAATTCCAATGATCGGTCAGAAGACTTATCATTCGCTTCGGTCAATGGGTATTGCAACAATATATACTCTGAGAAATATTCCTGCAGATATGCTTGAAAGACTGATGGGGAAAAATGGCATTGAGATATGGAAAAGAGCCAACGGCATCGATTCAACCCCGGTCATCAGCTATTCTGAACAGAAATCGATAAGCACCGAACATACTTTCGAGAAAGATACTACCGATATGGTGAGGCTTAACCAGCTTATCGTAAGTATGGTCGAGAAGATTGCCTTTGAACTCAGAAGCCATGAGAAGCTGACATCATGCATCACCGTAAAAATCAGGTACTCAAATTTTGATACCCATACTCTTCAGAAACGGATCCCGTATACCTCTTTCGACCATGTGCTGACAGAAATCGCAAAGGAACTTTTCGCCAGGTTGTACCAGAGAAGAATGCTTATAAGGCTCATCGGGGTCAGATTAAGCCATATGGTGCGAGGTGTTCAGCAGCTTGACATGTTTGATGACACTCCTGAAAAGGTAAGCCTTTATGTGGCAATGGATAAACTAAGGAAGCGTTTCGGGCGAAATGCGGTCAGAAGAGCTGCAGGTGTTATGACTTGTACCGAAAGAGAGGAAAAAGCCCTTAAACAGATCGAAATGGCCTTAAAAGAGCAACTCTAGGCACTCCCCATGTACCTTAACTGCCACACATATTACAGCCTCCGCTACGGAACATTATCAGTAGAACAACTCGTGCAGAAAGCAGTTGCCGCCGGAGCTGACGTAATTGCCCTGACCGATATTAATAACTCAACCGGAATACCGGAGTTTGCAGGCGAATGTATCAAAAACAATCTGCGACCGGTTGCAGGAATCGAATTCCGTAAAGACCATCTGCTTCAGTATATCGGCATTGCACGAAATAATGATGGCCTGAGGGAACTTAACGAATTTCTCTCAAATCTTAATTTTGAAAAAGAGCCCCTTCCTTTTCCTGCACCTCAGTTCACTGAATCGTATGTCATCTATCCCCTGAATAATATTCCTCACAGAAAATTATTTGATAATGAGCGCATAGGGATACGCGACGCAGAGATTAACCGGTTGCTGACGCTCCCTTCATCAATCGACAGAAACAAGCTGGTGCTGCTGTATCCCGTGACATTCGCCGATAACGAAGACATCTTTATCCACAGAAGCCTGAGGGCTATCGATAACAACATACTTCTCAGTCATCTTAAACCGTGGCAGTGTGCAGGTGACAATGAATTTTTCCTATCCCGTAAAAAATACAGCACGGAGGAATATGCAAGAATTGCAAGAAGCACAAAAAAGCTTCTTGATGATTGTAAGCTTGATTTCGACCGCGATAGTATTAAAAACAAAAAGATCTATTCTGCCAGCCGTTATGATGACAAGTTGCTTCTCGAAAAACTGGCCTGGGACGGCATGGTTTACAGATATGGCAGGGAGAATAAGGAAGCAAAAAAAAGGATTCGTCATGAGCTTGAGATTATTGACAAACTGGGATTCTCAGCATATTTCCTTATTACCTGGGATATCGTCAGGTATTCAATGGCACGCGGATTTTATCATGTAGGAAGAGGCAGCGGCGCTAATTCTGTCGTTGCTTACTGTCTGAAAATAACCAATGTTGACCCCATTGAACTAAACCTTTACTTTGAAAGGTTTCTGAATCCAAAGCGAAGTTCCCCCCCCGACTTCGATATCGACTATTCATGGAAGGAAAGAGATGAAGTGATCGATTACATCTTCAAAAGATACGGGTATAAGCATACTGCGCTTCTCGGCACAATGAGCACCTTCCGCGGAAAATCAATAGTCAGGGAGCTTGGGAAAGTTCATGGGCTGCCAAAGGAAGAGATTGATGCCATAATTGAAAACCCGCCTGCAGAAAGTAACAGGAATGAAATAACCAATACCATCTTTTCAACCGGCCTCAGGATTGCAGATTTTCCGAATATGAGGAGTATCCACGCAGGCGGCATCCTGATATCCGAAGAACCCATAACATGCTATACCGCTCTTGATATGCCCCCGAAAGGATTTCCCACAACACAGTGGGATATGTATACAGCGGAAGAGATATGCTTTGAAAAGCTTGACATTCTCAGCCAGCGCGGCATCGGGCATATAAAGGAGAGCGCTGAGATCATCCTCCATAACCGAGGAGTGGATGTTGACGTACATGCAATTCAGAAGTTTAAGAAGGATATAAAGATCAAAGAATTTCTCAGAACAGGTGAAACCAAGGGGTGTTTTTATGTTGAGAGTCCTTCAATGCGTGGACTTCTTCAAAAACTCAGATGTGACGATTATCCAACTCTTGTGGCCGCCAGTTCCATAATAAGACCCGGAGTTGCCCGTTCAGGAATGATGAAGGAATATATTCATAGATTTCACAACCCGAAGAATATCAATTATATACACCCGGTAATGAAAGAACAACTTGAGGAGACTTTTGGTGTAATGGTCTATCAGGAAGACGTTCTTAAAGTGTGTCATCACTTTGCAGGTCTCGACCTTGCCGATGCCGATACACTGCGACGTGCAATGAGCGGCAAGCACAGATCAAAGCAGGAGATGCAACGGATAGTTGAGCGGTTTTTCTCAAACTGCCGCGAAAAAGGATATCCTGAAGATGTTATCAGGGAAGTCTGGCGCCAGATCGAGTCCTTTGCCGGATATTCATTTTCCAAAGCCCATTCGGCTTCCTATGCCGTAGAAAGCTTCCAGAGCCTATGGCTGAAGGCCAATTACCCGATAGAGTTTATGGTTGCTGTAATAAATAACTTCGGAGGTTTCTACAGGACATGGGTATATGTTCATGAGGCAAAAAGATACGGTGGTGCCATTAATCTGCCCTGTGTGAACAAAAGTACCTATAAAACAACAATCTACGGGATTAATATCTACCTGGGTTTTATTCACATAATGAGCCTTGAAGAAAAACTTGCATTATCAATTGAGGAGGTGAGAAAAAATGAAGGAGAATTTACTGACCTTAACGACTTCATAAAACGTGTTAATCCGGGTCTTGAGCAACTTATTTTACTTATTAGGACAGGTGCTTTCAGGTTTACCGGAAAGAAAAAAGCCGTACTGCTCTGGGAAGCTCATATGATGATGACTAAAAGCAAACCGGAACTTATGAAGCCCCTCTTCTACTCTCCGGTAAAGGACTTTACCCTGCCTGAGCTTTTACAAGACAGGCTTGATGATACCTATGATGAGATTGAGCTTCTCAGCTTCCCGGTATCATTAACATGGTTTGAGATGCTGGAAACATCATATCGGGGCGATGTAAAAGCATCAGAGCTTGTTAGATACAAAGGAAAAAAAGTCAGGATGGTTGGCCATCTAGTAACGATAAAGTACATTAAGACAATAAAAAATGACTGGATGAACTTCGGTTGTTTCATTGATCCGGATGGAAACTATTTCGATACAACGCATTTCTCACAGTCTCTTAAAACCTATCCTTTTAAAGGAAGCGGAACCTATCTTATTCTTGGAAAGGTTGTCGAAGAATTTGGTATTGCATCACTGGAAGTCGAAAAGCTTGCAAAGCTTCCTGTAAGGCAGGATCAGCGGTATTAGCAAAGCAACCGGCAATTTCTGATTCAGCTGTAATGAATTTTGCTTTACTGTCCCCCATCATAACGCGACGCTTTTAATATTCCTTTTATACCTTGTATTCTTCTTATAATACCCTGTAAAACATTATTATTAGGAACCATTATGTTAAGCATACCTTCAAAAACACCTTCATCCATATTATAGCTGAAATTTCTTATGGCTACCTTCTGATCTGCGAGAACATCTGCTATTTTATTAACAATACCCACTCCTTCCTGTCCTGAAATTTTGATTGTCGCAATAAATGAAACTCCGTCTTTCGGTTTTGACCATCGGGCGGAAATAACACGGTATGGATACCTTGAAATCAGATTATGGGCATTGGGACAACTTGACCTGTGGATCTTTATTCCTTCTGAAATGGCCACAAATCCAAAAATGCTGTCGCCAAAGACCGGATTACAGCATCTTGCAAGTTTATAATCTAGACCCTCTACCCTATCTTCAATTATCAGATAATCAGAGTATTGAGAATCTACCGTTTCTTTTAATTCCTTAGTATCCTTTTCGATAATAGATTGCTGAGTTACAAATGTATCTGTAGTCTCTTCCTTTTGCAAAACTTCCTTTATCTCCAGCAGTTCAATCTTACCGATAGAAATAAGATAGTACAGATCTTGTGCGGTTTTTAAACTGTATGTTGTAAGCAGTTTCTGTGTCACTGTATCTACGTACGGAATTTTCCAGTTTTTCAAACGCCTCATTAGTATCTCCTTACCATCGGCCGCCGCTTTTGTCTTCTCTTCGTTTAAGACTTGCTTGATTTTGCTTTTGGCTTTATTTGTGATTACAAAGGTTAACCAGTCCTGTTTCGGCTTTTGATTTTTAGATCGTATTACCGCCACATGATCACCGTTCTGGAGTACATATCTTATGGTTACATTCTTTCCATTTACTTTTCCCCCTACGCAGGATGCACCGACGTCGGTATGAATATCAAATGCAAAGTCCAGCACTGTGGCACCAGCCGGAAGCTGACGCAAATCACCTTTTGGTGTAAAAACAAATACCTCATCGGTATACAGTCCCGATCTGACTTGGTCGAGGAATTCCTTTTCCTCACTTTCCGATGACTCGAGGATCTCCCGCATTTTGGTTAACCAGTTATCAAGTCCACCCTCACCTTTTATCCCTTTGTATTTAAAATGAGCAGCAAGACCCTTTTCAGCGATCTCATCCATTCTTACTGATCTTATCTGCACTTCAACCCATTTGCCCCTTGGGCCAATAACAGTTGTATGCAGAGATTCATACCCGTTTGATTTAGGAACAGATATCCAGTCACGTAACCGGCTGGGATTCGGTTGATAGAGGTCAGCAACAATCGAATAAGCCCGCCAGCAGTCTGATTTTTCCTCCTCGCTTACACTGTCGATGATAATTCTTACTGCAAACAGATCATACACTTCATCGAATTCAACTCCTTGCTTTTTCATTTTAAGCATAATGGAATGAATTGATTTTGTGCGACTTTTAATATGGAACCTGAAGTTTTGCTTTTCAAGTTTTTCTTTCAATGGAATTGAGAAATCCCGGATCAGTTTATTTCGTGATGCGGTCGTTTGCTTTAGCCTTTCGGCAACATAATTATACTGATCAGGTTCCATATATTTAACAGCCAGATCTTCCATTTCTGACTTTATATTATAATATCCAAGTCTATGAGCCAGTGGAGCATAGAGGAAATACGTTTCAGATGCAAGCGGAAGCCTCTCTTTTTCAGGTGCGGAGTCAAGATTTCGCATATTTTCGAGTCTTTCCACAAGTTTTATAAGAATTACCCTTACATCGTCGGCCAGACTCAACAGTAGCTTACGGAAGTTTTCAGCCTGATATGAGGACTGCATTGAATCAATACTGTCAATCCTGGAAAAGCCTTTAAGTATCTCAACTACTTTTATTCCAAACTCATATTCGATCTCCTTTGAGCTGAGGTCTAATTTGTCATATGAATCATGTAAAAGGGCTGTGACAATTGATGTTATTCCCAACCCCATCTCACCGGCTATGATCCTTGCAACCGACAGAGAGTGAATTATTTTAGGCTCTCCCGTAATAGTAGTATCATCCTTACAGGCATCTGTAGCCAGGTCAACTGCTCTTCTGATCTTTCCGGAATCTTCATTGGAGACCGTATGCCTTGCAACCTGCAGCAATGAGCGGTACCCCGAGTTTATCTGTTTAGCGTCCACCGCAATTAATTTTAATGATTAACGCTCTGTACTGTTTCTTGTTCATTATCCGGGAGAGGTATGCATTAAACAAAAATCCCCGAAGATCTTCGAACCCCGGGGATTTTCAGATATGTTATTGCTTTCTATCTGAATGAGATTCCGAGTCCTGTTGAAAATACGTTATAATGTGCCCTTGTGTAATCAGCATGGATTGTGATTACGGCAAGTTTTATCCTAAAACCTATGTTTGCCCTCATCCCTGAAAAGTTTTCAATTTCCATCTTGGGAAAATCAGCTCCTGTTTTTACACCTGAATTATTATACTGTGCATATGGAGACGCAGGTAAAGTTGGGGTTACCAGAACCGGTGTAGGAAAACTTCCTGAGAATTCCAGGGCTGTTTTTGTTTTGGTGTAACCCAATCCTCCATAGAAAGTAATTACCGGTAAATTAAGCGATGCAATTGCGCTTATATTCAAAGCCTGAACCGTAATATTAAGGTTCTGGTTATCAAAAGCTGTCGGCGTATTATAGGGGGTGGTAAATGCCTGACTAACTGAAGCATCAGGTTCCAAACCCAAACCTACATTTCCTTCAAGCTTTGTGAAACCTCCAAATACTGAAACATCAAAAGGAAGCAATTTATCACCCGGAAGATATTGTGTGAGACTATGGACCAGACCCAGTCCCCATAATGTAATATTTCCATCCTTAATAGAAATCTTTGGAATAAACCTACCCTTCAGTTCAGTACCAAGGGGTAAGCCGATTCCAACCTGGAGAGTAGGTACCGGTATATATTTCCAGTTAGTACCTTCAGGAGCATGAAAAGAAGCAAGAGAGACACCATTTGCGGTATAAGACATAAGAGGGCCTTGTGTAGCAGGACCTGAAATAGAAGATGCTGAACCTGATCCGGTTAATGATGATGAGAGACCAATTGAGGATAACTCAAATTTATCGGCTGATGAAGGAACTACTCCTACGTTGAAGCTGGTAGTAATATCGAAACCACCCAGCTTATGAGGTTTGGCTGTATTGTACCATCCACCGTTCAAACCGGCGCCAAATGCATTTGTCCATGGTCCGACGTATGCCTGGAGGAATTTAGCTCCATCAGCTGGTGCACTTTTTAGGAAATCTACATTATCAACCTGTGAGAATGATACCGTTGAAATAAAAAATAAGGCACTGATCAGAGCCCATGTTCGTTTTGAGAATAATCTATTCATACTGGTTTAAGTTAGTTCAAGGTTAATTCTAAATACAAAAATAAAAAAAAATACATATGACGGGCATTTCTATAAGAAACCTATCCAGTATCAATAACTAAATTCTACAGCTAAAGGTTGCTTTTGGTTTTTTCTTTAAAACGGTGATCGATGATCACGGAGCTTTCTTGTTAATATTATCGAGACCCTTAAGTTCCTGTATGCCAATGTTTTTTGACAGATCAGAAAGGTTCCTGAGATTTATGTCCCCCTTTATTGAAATAATTGAATTACCCCCGGGGCCGCCGGTTATGACCAATAACTCAGATATTTTGTCTCCGTTCTCCTTTATAAGAAATTTGGTTATATCAGCTCCTTCTTTTACAACCAGAAGCTCTTCATAAGCTTCCAGGAATTCCTTTTTGTTCAGTTCGGTATAGAAATTCAGGTTTTTATTCAATAGTGAATCTTCAACTGAAAGGATTTTAATTGATTTGAGTTGCCGCATGATGTTGTCGGCATCCTTATTATCAGCATCATGATTTGCAAACATGCTGAACATCCTGCTTGATATTGTCACAACTGTAAATCCCTCTTTTTCAGAGTATTTGTTGAATATCTCATCAACCGGACCGGTTTGCGCCCGGGCTAAAGCCATCAGGCACAGAGCTGCAACAAAAAGAAAAGATTTTTTCATATACTTGATTATTATTTATTTATCGTATCTGTTTTTTCAGTACCAATTGCATCCTGAAGATGTATGAGATTCCTGAGATTTTTCTCAACTGCCTGAGTTGATTTGTCTATAACTTTAAAGCTTTTGGCTGTGGCAGTGTTGAATTTGCTTACAGGTTTAAGTGCCTGTGTACCCTGATTTAATCTGGAGGATACATCCAGCAGAATTTTCATAGTTTCATTATAGGCTATTTGCGGATCGGTAAAGGTATCACCTGGACCGGACCTGTTGACGAAGAAAAAATAAGTTGCAACCAGGATGAGCAATCCTGCAGCTGCGCTTATGTAAGGGAATAATCTTCTGAATTGTTTCAATTCCCTGTCTTTTCCTGAAAATCCTGCTTCAATTATCCTTTCCTCAAATTCAGGCGTTGGTTCAGGTATTTCAATATATGAAGAATAGCTCCGGAATATCTCAGCTTCAGCTTCCAGTCCAGATGGTGGTATTTCAGTATTGAGAAAATAATTCCTTAATACAATTTCCTCGTCTTCAGTACTTTCTCCGGAGTAGTACTTTTCAATCAATCTTTTTAAATCCTCTTCTTTCATGCTGATATTTGGTAAATTCTTCTCTAATCAGTTTTCTTGCTCTTGATATTGTTACTCTCAATGTATTAACATTCTGATCTGTCTTTAT
>JBBRVC010000061.1:0-21994 GCA_038247205.1 Bacteroidales bacterium | reverse complement strand
CTTTCCCACCTGCTGTACCGCATCGAAAGAATAAACCGTACATCATCATCGTTTTTAGGTAAACTTAAAAATATTTTACGCCCAACTACTTCAATGTTTACATCCTTTTTAACTGCAGGTAGTTGCTTATCTTCTTCTTTATCCTTTATTATTGCCGGTTTTGTAAACTCTGAAATACTACCAGCAACATCGGGAAAAAGTTTAATGAGACTTTCATACGCTTCAACTGTAAAAGGGATGTACCATGTTTTAAGTGTATTGTCCCATGTGGCATATTTAATCTGTTTAATCAACTTTACGATCTCTTTATCGTAAGTGAATTGCAGACCGATTCTTTCTCGGCCCATATAATTACTTTTGGCAACTTTCATCACTTTTATGGCGTTTATCTTATAAAAATAAGAAATATATGCCAAAGAATAACTGTTTACATAAAGTTTTAAAAAGGTGAGGAGTATCCCTATAAATGTTCATCTGGTATTATTTATTTATGGTAGATGACAAAGTCTCGGTACATTAGCAGGAGTTGTCTCGTTGTATTCCAGCGCAGGTAAATAAAGAATGTGTTTGGCAGCGTGGGTATGGATAGCAAGGGGCGGACTGCCAAACTCTTGCTTGCGAGGGCTGAGCGTTAAGAAATTGCACGTTGTGCAATTTTAGTCAGCCATCCGGCAACGTATCCAGGTACTTTAGCCGATAATTTATCCCGGTGGCAAGACAGGTATGCCGTGCCCCGACGAAGCGAAGCGTAGACGGGGGCGTGCTTTTTGCCGTCCGGGTGTAAGTTTTATTGCATGCAGGCGCGATCGCGGTATAAGTTTTCTAAGTGGACGAGATTGTCGTTGATGGGGTGGAACACAGAACCTTTACTCAACCGCCCGATCCCGTAGCTTTGAATAATTATCTTCAAAGAATGTTTCCTGGCGGCAGCTATTATTCTGCTGATGAAGCAGGTTTTTGTGGTTATAGTATTCATCGTGATATCTGGTCCGGTCGTATGACCATCAAAGAGAGCAAATGGTAAGTCTGAGCCGGCAGGGAAGGATAAGGGATCCGCGAACACGATAATGAGCTTTATTCATTGTTAAAATCGATATCTGGCATAGGTCCTCTGACTTCTTCAGCACTTAAGACTGAAATTGGAGACATTTAACCGTTTTCCTCATATTGATCACCTGAGCAGTTTCGTGAGATTTATCCCCAGGGTCAGAGAGAGCAACCATGTAAATTCAGTAATTGACATGTAATTTGCTTGCGCTCATAATCGATGTCTGCTATTTTTAATCGAATTATTTAACCCAGAAGCAGACCCGCTGAGTAAGCAAGCATAAGCATACATTTGTGCTTAATATTCTCAACACCCCTAAAAAGCCTCACTACCTCTTCCTGGTTGAGTACTGTTGGAAGTGTCCTTTCCTTCCTTGGACGGTCGATAAAATAAAATTTGCGCTGACCGCCAAGAGTAAAGATTATACAACTTGAAATGTCTATGGTTCCATTATATGAAAATGGAATATTATTTTCTGAAATGCTTAATTTTATCTCAAATAAAGATTTTAAGTTGTTTTCATTGGAAAATGGGTTTTTTAATCCGAAGACAGGTCAGTTATTACAGGTTGACGGGATTTTCGTGAAAGACATCCAGTCCAATTAAAAGAGAAGAATTTTTCACTTTCGCCATAATAAACGATACTAAATTCGGATTTCTGTCGCAGAATAGTCGTTCAATGTAACGGCAGATCATAAAAAAGCCCTGATATGAATAACACCGGGGCTTTTATGTTTCTGGAAAGAGTCGTTGTTGATACTATCTCATTTAAATAGTTTTACCTGAGTCGCAGCCGGTCCTTTTTGTCCCATTCCTACTTCAAAGGTCACAATATTATTTTCTTTTATATCTTCAAGTAAATTATTGGCATGAACAAAAACACTTTCCTGGGTTTCCATATCCCTTATAAAGCCATAACCTTTCGATTCATTAAAGAAAGTTACAACACCTTTTCTGATAGGGTCAGGCTTTTGAACTGCATCCCTCTTACGGATATCAATTTCAATATTTTCAAGTTTAAAATCTTTTTTCTTACTTGGATCAGGAGGAGTGGATGACAATCTACCGTTCTCATCTACATAAGCTATCATGTCCTCCATGCTGCTTACTTTTGGACTATCTTTCCTGGCCAGTTTCTTTTTTTCTTTGTCTTTTCTTTTCTTCTCCTTCTTATTTCTTACTTCTTTTTTGTTGAATGTTTCCTGCGATCTGCCCATAGTTAATTTTTACTTTATTTTAATAATAATTATTCTGCTAAGGTACGCTTATTTTCAGGGTTTTGCAAAGATTTACAGAAAACCCGGATAAATACGACTTCCCTTTTCATGATTATTCCGGTTATCCTATGGCTTTTTTGTAAGAATTCAGGCAATTATTTACCATTTGTAAATCGGGAACGACCATTGGTAGAATCAGTCATATTGCTCCATGTTAATAGTCTAATTTTGATATGAAGTTCTTTATAATGCTTCTGAGTTTGAAATAAGAGATTTGAAAATTTAAATTATTAATTAATTCTACTGCAGAATAATCCTCAGCAGATTAATATTTAGGCATTGACCAACCATTATTGTATTCTGGTACAATCAGCTTATTAGCTGCTTGTGTTGAAAATTGTTGCCTGTTTTCATTCCAGAATACTTTTTCGCCTGTCCGGAATGCAATGTTTCCCATTTGTGCAACAAGTGCAACATCGCGACCAATATTTATGCCAGCGTTTAACTTTTGGGCTGTATTGTTACGAAGACAATCAAGAAAGTTCTTTACATGCAAATCGAGTCCTTCACCAACATTCTTCTGAACAGGAACAGCTTCGAGCCTTTGTTTTTCGGGCACTACCTCCCAGCCGTTCCGGTCGAGAACGAGAGTTCCATTTTCGCCGATATATGACATCCCATGAGGCCTTTTCCAATTGCCCAGTCCAATACCGATAGTATGTTCCCATACCATGGTGAAATCTTTGAAGTCATAAACGGCTGTCATGGTATCAGGTGTTTCCATCGCATCGTCAGGGAAAGCATATTTGCCGCCAATTGCCATAACTGATTCAGGAACAGATTTATTCATTCCATACAACAGATAATCGATAAGATGAACGCCCCAATCAGTCATTAAACCACCGGCATAGTCCCAGTACCAGCGAAACGTGAAATGAAACCTGTTCCTGTTATACGGACGCCTTGGGGCAGGACCGAGCCACAGATCGTAATTAACTCCTTCAGGTACAGGGGAATCGGCAATTTTTGGAACCGCTCCCTTCCAGTCGACATACGACCAGGCTTTACATGTGCGTATGCGACCAAGCTTTCCTGACCTGATATAATTTACAGCATCGACAAAATGAGGCTGGCTTCTCTGCCATTGGCCAACCTGAACAATTTTCCCATGTTTATTTACTGCATTCTGCATTACATTGATCTCTGCGATAGAATTGCCGATCGGCTTTTCAACATATGCGTGCTTCCCTGCTTCCAGTGTGTCAACAAGCATCAGACAGTGCCAATGGTCAGGAGTGCCAATTACAACAACATCGACATCTTTATTTTCGAGCATTAAACGGTAGTCAACATAAAGCTTTGGTCTGGGAAACCCAAGTTTTACAAGAGCATCAGTTCTGTTATTCAGAACATTTCGATCAACATCACATAGGGCAACACATTCTATCTCCGGATTTTTCAAAAATGATGTCAAATCATTAAATCCCATTCCGTTTGCTCCGATAAGGCCCACCTGGATCTTATCATTAGGAGATAAAGTAGCTCTTGCTTTCAATAATGCATCAAGCGATAGCATAGATCCTGCTGTATATGCTGATGCTGTTTTAATAAAGTTCCTGCGTGATGAATTCATGATTTCAATGTTTATTGAATTGCAAGTTAATAAATAATCAATCCATAACCGCAGAGTCCGCAAAGTGAAATCGACGCAAAGAGCGCAAAGAAAAATATAGAAGAGGCACTTCTTAAATCCCCACCGAGGGAGGGGATTCTAATGATCCAATATTCAGAAATACTGTGAGTTAGCCCATTTATTGGTCCAGATAGCTATCGGGATGGAGGGCAATTATTTTCCCGGCTTGAAAACCAGATCAACAACATCGGCCTTTTTGAACATCTTACGTGCGATCTTTTTAATATCCTTTACAGTATACGATTTTAGGATGTCTTCATAGTTACGAGGGTCGTCAGAATTTATTCCAAAGCTGTAGAACCTTGTAAAAGTGCCCATCCAGTATGAATTATGAAGTTTGCTTTCCTCGCGTGTTTTGAGAATATTTTTTACAGCCTTATCAAGGTTTTCCTTTCCGGGTCCGTTATCCATAATATTTTCCAGTTCGGTGTAAATTATGGCCCTGAGGCTGTTTGCTCTCTCAGGATCGCAATCAAACATTATATATCCTTCGCCTATCTCTGAAGGCCTTTTCTGGCTTGACAGGGCAACCGAAACTCCATATGTGCCACCCTCGTCTTCCCTAACTTTTTCGGTATATACGATATCTAGTATTCCCTTTATGACAGACAAACCAAGATAATTATAAGGTTCATACTTTAAATCCTTTTCAAATGACAGGAATACAGTCGCTTTTGGCACTGTGACAGGGAAAATGATCTCTCTGGCAAGCTTGCCGTCAGGCTGACCTATATTTCTGTCGACCCACGTTTCTTTCCGTCCTGTTGAAGGCAATGAACCTATATATTTTTCAACGAGGGGAATGACACTATCCTGTTCAATATTCCCTACAATAAAGAAAAAGAATTCATCGGCATTATTGAACCTGTCGGTATATATCTCCTTCATCTCATCCACAGTAATTTTTGCAATGCTCTCTTTTGACAGCACTGGAGTCCTTGGATCATATCCTGTGGTAATCAGTGAAATACTATCACTCCTCATCTTTTCCGGATCTTTCTCCATGTTCCCGACTTGTGCAGCATACCTCGTAATAATTGCATTATGTGCTGCTTCGTCGAACCGTGGATGGACAAGGCGGAGGTAAAGCAACTGGAGCATGGTCTCAAAATCCTTAGGAGTTGATGATCCTGATATTGTCTCAGTGGTTTCAGCTAGTGAGAATGCTACACTTGCCTTTTTGCCTGCGAGCATTTTCTGCAATGTTACATTATCATAATCGCCTGTTCCATACATAGGTACAATGGCCGACATCAGGTTTGCCGGAAGGACAAGGTCATCCTCAAGTTTTGAGATTCCTCCGAAGCTAAAAGCTGTAAAAAGTACATTATCCTTTTCATAATCGGCTTTCCTGTATATAACTTTTGCGTTGTTTCCGAGTGTCCATTCAACACCATTGAATTGTGGAAGAGGGGTTGTCTTAACAATCTTTGAACCGGTAAGCTTCTCCCTGATAAGAGATCCGGAGAGTTCTTCCTCAGAATATGGTGTCAGAGCTGAGTTCCTGACCTTACTGATTATATCGAGTGACTCTTCTTTGGTAAGATGTTTAATATCCTCACCTTCAATGCCCTGAACAATTATTGTTCTGTTCTCATCGGTCATTACCTCTTTATATTTTGTCCAGACCTCTTCCGTTGTGATGCCACCTAAAACAAGTTTAATAAACTCATAATCGAAATCCATTGATGTAAGAGGTTCATTACTCAGATAATATTCCTGTATCCCGGCTATATAGGTGTCATTGTCAATTTTATCCTTCTGTTTGTAATTATTTTCATATGTGGAAAGCATTCTTGCCTTTGCACGCTCAAGTTCATTTGGTGTAAATCCGAATTTCTTTGCACGTTCTGCTTCTGAATAAACAGCTTCGAGAGCTCGTGCTTCTTCATTTTTACGGGCAACAGCAGCAATTGTAAACGCATCATAACCCCTTGCATAGTAAGCTCCCAAGCTAACCGATCCTGCAACAAAAGGAGGATTTGCTTTCTGCAGCATTTCGCTTATCCTGGTGTTTATCATTGAGTTCATCAGGGAAATAACATGGTTGTTCCGGATGTAATTGAGATTTTTTTCCTCCGGGGGAACTGATTTTACAAGTGTAACAACCGACACTGATGTCTGCGGCGATTCTTTATCCTGAGCAAGTACAAAATATGTCTCTTTATGGTAGGGAACTTCTTCAATTGTTCGTGATGGAGGATTATCGACGGTTGGAATTTTTGAGAAAATTGATTTTATGCTTGCCTCAACAGCATCTGCATTGATATCGCCAACTATAGCAATAGCCTGGAGATCGGTTCTGTACCAGTTATGGTAAAAACTACGCAGTGAGTTGTAAGAGAAGTTCTTAATGATATCCAGATCTCCAAGAATGTCCCGTTCGGCATATCTCGATCCTTTTAAAACGACGGGTATAACATCGAAGATCATACGCCTCTCGGCATTTTTGCTTGTCCGGTATTCCTCGGAAATCACACCCCGCTCAAGGTCAATTTCTTTTTCGTCCAGAGAAATAAAATCAGACCAGTCATGTAATATAAGCAAACATGTGTCGATAAGGCCGGGAGAGTCTACAGGTACATCAGACATGTTGTAAACTGTTTCATCAAAACCGGTATATGCATTTATATTTCTTCCGAAGGCCACTCCATGTCTTTCCAGCAGATTAATTATCTTCTTCCCCGGAAAATTTTCAGTACCGTTAAATGCCATATGTTCAAGAAAATGAGCCAGTCCATTCTGATCGTCATTCTCAAGGATTGCCCCCACATTCTGTATGATATAAAAACTTGCTCTCTTTTCAGGTTCTTTGTTATTCCGGATAAAATAGGTCATCCCGTTTGAAAGTTTCCCAATTCTGATATCAGGATCAGTCGGTGCCGGCCGGTTAAGATCAATCTGTGAATAAGCACTCCCGGTGATTAATAAAATAAGGAATGAAATGAAAAGAGTTTTACTTGTTTTCATACTGGTTGGATAAGATAAAAATTAAGATTGACAGTTATAATTCATCGTTATTGCAGCAAGATGAAAGATAAAGATATATAACTAATTCCTAATTATCAAGTGAATAGTCAGAAAAGACCGTGTAATTCGGCATTGATCTTGTCAATTACCTCACTCAGATGCGCGTTGTTATTTGGGAAGTTATAGTGATCAGCCTCTATTATCAGAACCTTTCCAAGGTTATATGTCTCCATCCACGCCTCGTATCGTTCATTTAACCTCTTAAGGTAGTCAATTCGTATTGAGCTTTCATATTCGCGACCACGTTTCTGAATCTGATTAACAAGCGTAGGCACCGATGCCCTGAGATATAAAAGCAGATCAGGAGGTTTAACCAGTGAACTCATCATCTTGAACAAGGTTGAATAATTATCAAAGTCCCTTGTTGACATCAGTCCCATTGAATGAAGGTTTGGAGCAAAAATATATGCATCCTCGTATATAGTTCGGTCCTGGATTATTGTTTTGTCAGATTTTCTTATTTCAAGGATCTGGCTAAACCGGGAGTTAAGGAAGTATATCTGCAGATTGAATGACCAACGTTGCATATCTTCATAAAAATCGTTCAGATATGGATTGTCGTCAACATCTTCATAATGAGGAGTCCAGCCATATTGTTTGGCAAGCAGGCCGGCAAGGGTTGTCTTGCCCGATCCGATATTTCCGGCAATAGCTATATGCATAGGTCAGAGGTTTGCTTATACTGCATAAATTTACTAAAATTTGATTATGGTTCTAATTTCAGGATGTAATTTTAGAAAAGTTTAGAATCAGAGTTACCCGTACATAGATTTAACCATTTGTAGCTGTTATATGATCTCACACCTTTACCTTTATCTCCGCAATTTCGTACAGGTCCTCAATAAATTCCCTTGTATTGGATAGCCGGGGAACCTTGTTCTGTCCTCCCAGCTTGTTTTTATTTTTCAACCATTTGGAGAAAGTGCCCTTTGGAACAGATCTTATTACCGGCCGAATAATACTTAAATTCTTAAACCGCTTTGCTTCATAATCAGAATTAATTGATTTCAGCGTTGTATCAAGCAAGTCAATAAACTTTTCCATATCGTCCGGCTCAATTTCGAATTCGATTATCCATTCATGCGAACCTTTCGATGTAGTATCCATAAATACAGGTCCGGCAGTATACTCGGCAATTATTGCATTAGTAAATTTACATGCCGTATCAAGTGCCTTGTCTGCATTTTCAACTATAACCTCTTCGCCAAATGCATTTATAAAATGACGGGTTCTGCCGGAAATTCTGAATCTGTATGGATTTGTCGAAGTAAATACTACGGTATCGCCTATCAGATATCTCCATAGGCCGCCATTGGTTGAGATAACAATGGCATAACTTATTCCGGGTTCTATTTCGCCGATAGTAAGAACAGGAGGTGAGGATGATCTCACTTTATCAGCCGGAATAAATTCATAGAAAATCCCATAATCCAGCATAAGCAGCATATCGTTTCGTGACGGGTCATCCTGAATGCCGAAAAATCCTTCTGATGCATTATAGGTTTCCATGTAATTCATCTGACTTCCGTTAATCAACTTCCGGTATTGTTCCCGGTAAGGTGTAAAGCTTATCCCGCCATGAAAAAAGACTTCGAGATTCGGCCACACATCAAGCAGGTTAGATTTCCCTGAGTAGGCAAGTACCTGTTTAATCAATACAAGGTACCATGACGGAACTCCGGAAATGCTGGTAACGTTTTCATTGATAGTAGATTCTGTTATTTTCAGCAGCTTTTCCTCGAAATCCTCGAGAAGTGCAATTTTTAGTTTGGGTGTTCTGATCAATTCGACCCAGAAAGGTGCATTTTCAATCAGAATTGCAGAGAGATCACCGTATAATGAATCATTGCTGAACTGATTAATCCTGTGGCTTCCTCCTAATGTCAGTCCTTTTCCGGTAAAGATCCGTGTCTCAGGATGGTTCATGGTATAAATTGCAAGAATGTCCTTTCCCGCCCTGTAATGACAATCCTCCAGAGCTTCAGTACTCATGGGGATGAACTTGCTTTTTGTTGAGGTTGTTCCCGAAGACTTTGCAAACCATTTGATTTCGCCGGGCCATAACAGATTCGTTTCACCCTTTCTCAGCCTTTCAACAAAAGGTATTAATTCTTCATAATCCTGAATAGGTACCCTGGATTGATATTCCCTGATTGATGTGATGGAAGAATAATCGAATGTTCTTCCCCATTCAGTGTGTGAAGCTTTTGCCAGAAGTTTATATAAGATTTCCTCCTGTGTTTCACCGGGATACTTTTTAAAAAGTTCTATCTGATTGATCCTCTTATTATTCAGCCAGTTAACAATGGAGGGAATTATAGCCATAAATAATGATCAGTTTGAAACAAAGATAGAAAAAAATGGCCAGTGGAAAGCCGGTTACCTGAAAACTTCCTTAAGTATCTCCAGCGATTTGAAGTTCTTCAGTCCGGGGAGATGAAGCGAATAGTAATGAATAAATATATCAAGTATTTCATTTCTTAGCGAGCCATTAAGCGGAATCCGGTCGATCTGATCATATGAGCTCGTAAAAAATGCTGCAAGGACTTCTGAAATCTCAGGGGAGGCATAATTCCCATGAACAGGGGGGACAGGAATAAATACCCCGTTTATCATATCAAAAAAAGTATCGGTTGCAGACTCCCTGGGTGATGGTTCAAAGCCAAGGAAACTGCTGAGCCCCGCCAGAAATGCTATATGAAAATTTACATATCCGTTGGCTTGCTCATTAAAGTATATAATCGACTCTTTAATGAAGTCAAATAATTCCTCATGAGGGCTCTCCTCCTTCAGAACTGCGTCTAATAGTTCACCAAGGAAAATTGCAATAGAGCTTTTTTTAATATTGCCGTATATGTCTGAAGGGGCATATGAAACCGAAAATTCTTTAAGCAACTGTATCCTCCGGTTGTCTTTAATATTGATTTCAAGGTTGAGAACAGACATGGGTTGAAAAAGGACATTATGCTTACCGGTTTTTTTATTTCTCATTCCTCTGATAAGCACGGATTGCCTTCCAAATTCCCGCGTATAGAGATGAACTATGATCCCTGAATCTGTATATTTAATTTGATGGAGTACTATCCCGCTTGTTTTGCTGAGCATTATTTGGATTGATTATTCAAATATAAATGTATTATATTTACTTTTAAACAAACTTGATTATGACTTCCATTAACAACGAGGAACTTGTAAGGAGAATTGCCAGACTGGCAAAGCAAAATAAAGAGCTTGAGGAATATATTAAAAAACTGGAGAAGCAGAATGAAAAGCTTACCGGGGAAAATAAAAAAATCAAGGCTCTTCCTGAAAAGATCTCTCCGGAAGGCGTAACCGGTACTCCTGAGGCTGAAAAGAAGGATAGGTCGTTAAAATTCAACATGGCGACAGTTCTCTTCGCCGATATTCATGGATTTTCCAGGGTGGTTGAAGGAATGGATTCATCTGCTGTTATGGATGAGCTTGATGAAGTACTTTATGAATTTGATGCAATTGCTTCAAGATACAAAATTGAAAAAATAAAGACAATTGGCGACACTTATATGTGTGCGGGAGGCATACCGGTAAAGAATATCACTAACCCGGTCGATGTCGTAATGGCAGCGATGGAGATGAGAAATTTCCTTGAGGACTATGAACTTAAAAAAAGAGGAAGGGCTGACAGGATCTGGGACCTGAAAATAGGTATCCATACTGGTCCGGTTACTGCCTCGATCTCAGGGAAGAAAAAAATAAACTATGACATTAAAGGTGATACTGTAAATACAGCCAGTCGTGTTGAGGCAGTTTCTGAAAGGGGTTCGGTTCTGATCTCTGTTATGACCTATGAGCTTGTAAAGGAATTTTTCGATTGTGAGTACTTTGGCAAGCTGCCTGTTAAATACAAGGGCGATCTACAGATGTACAAGGTGATTGGTTTAAAGCCTGAATTCTCTGTTGACGGCTTAGGCATTGTGCCAAACGATAGTTTCAGAATAAAATTCGGACTTATCCAGTTTACTGACATACAGGAGATTATACTTGATAAGCTTGAGAAAGAGCTGCCACGTTATCTCTTCTATCATAATGTGAAGCATACTGTTGATGTGGTAACGGAGGTTGAGTTGATCGGATGGGGCGAAGGGTGCTCCGACGAAGAGATTCTGTTGCTGAAAACAGCTGCCCTTTTCCATGATGTGGGCCACACTGTATCTTATGACAATCATGAGCATCATGGGACCGTAATCGTTAAAGAGATGCTTCCTAAATTTAATTATACTCCTGATCAGATAGAAAAGATCTGTTCGGTAATTATGTCAACGCAGCTTCCCCCTAAACCAACCAATTTGCTCGAGAGCATAATTTGCGATTCTGATCTTGATTATCTCGGCAGGAGTGATTTCATTCCCGTATCAAATACCCTTTATGAGGAGCTGAAAGCGCAGAATAAAATGGGTTCCCTAAATGACTGGAATAAAATACAGGTGAGATTCATTTCGGGTCACCAATATTTTACAAATACTGCGAGAAGCTTAAGGGAGGTAAACAAACAACTGCAGATAGAGCGGATACAAAGCCTTATAACAGATTGAACCTTACCTTATAACAAGCATTTTGGTTACTGTGGATTGTGTTCCGTCCTTACTGGCGCAAAAAACCAGATATACTCCGGTAGAAACACGTTTGCCGTTGTAGTTGCTGAGGTTCCAGGAAGCTTCACCTCCATCAGATTCAGTTTCGTATACAAGATTGCCGCTTATATCTGTAATTCTTATCTGGGTGTCTCTAAGCAGTCCTGTTATGGTGACATTGCCGGTAAAATCCTCTCTCACAGGATTTGGGAATGTATATACTTTTGAAAACCTTTCTTCTCCTGAAGTCGAATTCCCGCGGTATGAAACAACTCCGGCACCTGTACCAAACCATACATCTCCGGTTTTATTATCAATGGCCAGTGATATGATATTATTTGAAAGAATCGGACTGTTTTGTTCGTTAAAATGTTTTATAAGGTTTATTCCATCAGGAGACAGCAAATAAGCTCCCGAACTATTTGTTCCAAGCCACTTCCTGTTAGCCCCATCAACCGAAATTGTTTTGATCGTCTCTGTAACAAGAACCAGGTCAGAAAGTTCTGAGCCGTCGTTCCTCGGAGCTTTTATTCTGAATGCTTTTAGTTCCTCATCAAACACCTTATCAGGATTATAGTATATCAAGGGTCCCTGATCTGTGCCAACCCATATATTTCCATCCAGGTCTTCTGCAATTGAAAATACCGATGTTATTTTTTTGTTTTCAGTATCTTTTACTATCAGCATCTTCTTCCTGTCATCACTGAAGATTTCAGGGGTACCATTATCATCGAGGACAAACAGGCCCGGACCACGGGGAAGAACTATCCATTTTTTCCCTGTTAGCGTAATAATAATATCGCCTACGGTAGTGGTTTCTATTGTTAATGGATTCACAATCCATTGGCCATCCGGCTTAAGAACCTTTACACTGCCCGGTACCTGTGTTTGTGTTATCCATAATAATCCTTGCTTGTCAAATGCCATTCCGCATATCCTTACATAAGGTTGACCCGCGATAATTGTTTGCAGGGGTGAATTCTGATAAGAATAATGGTTTACAAGAATGTTGTTTCTGTACTCAAGTAATCCTCCTCCCCATGTAGCAACGAACATACGATCCCTGTCAAACGGATCTGTTATGGATCTCATAGCATCATTGATGACAGATGATGTTATTGTATTCCAGGTATTGTTTTCAAATACTGAAACCTCCAATGGCCTGTTCAGGTTTGTCCACCAGGCATTTATCCCGCCCCCGCTTATCAGTGTTTTGCCATTACTTGAATTAATGTGGAAGATGTCATTTGAAACAGGCCCGGGAAGAATCAGTCTTGTAAAAACTGACATTTGCTCACCATGAACAAGTCCTGATGCAATATCAGCAATCCAGAGATTATCATCTTCAGCAATGGCATGTGAAATTTTCGCTGCTCCCCATTCATATCCGGTTATCACTTTTTGAAGAACTCCCTGGTTGTTATAATATTTTAATCTGCCGGTGGAAGTCACTGTGAATCCGGTTGAATTTATCGCATTGTCCAGGGAAGAATTGTGAATCCCCGACTCAAATGATAAAACTGAAGCTTCATCAGCATTATAAATTGTTGAGCCCGCCGGATCAGACATATTTACGTAAAATTTATTTCCGGTGAATATAACAGATGAGTAAGCAGCCTGGGGAAAAGGGAGGTTGCTTAATCGGCTCCAGTTGCCATAGTATGATAACCCGGGGTTGGATTGTTCAGCTGTATAGACACCAAATCCTGTGGCAGCATAAATTTTACCATTGCCAAAAGCTATATCACGTACCTCATTTTGCTCAGATCCGGGTCCCGGTTTCCATGTATCGTGAATTTCCCTCTTAATAATATCAACCACTACAATGCCAAAGCTGCTTAAAAGGTATGCATACCTGCCATTCGTTCTGATCCTGTAAATTTCTTTCCTGCCGGCGATATAAGCACGGTTTATGTCGGGGATATTATAATAAGTGTTATTAATGAAAAGATCGACATTTGTACTGTTGTAGGCAATTATCAGAGCCTTATTTTCAGTTGACCAGGCTATTGAACTTATACCGGTTTCGGTAAGCCCGGTAACAGGTGATAATTTTCTCAGTTCAGCAAATTTTTTATTGTAAACTAAAACAGATGAACCGGTTGAAGAGTAAACTTCATCCGGTGAAACAGCAATATACCTGGCGGTACTATAAACAAGATGATCGGACCATGTGCCTACCGGCGTTTGTGCCCATGAAGTAAAAATGAAAAACAGAAGCCAGAGTGTAACTGTTAATTGTTTCATTTGGATGTAAACAATTAATTGGATTCTTTATTGTCCGAAATGGGAAAGTGATAAAGGAACTCCCTCAGTTTTTCAAAGGCGATTGCCCTGTGTGAAATTGTGTTTTTTTCGTCAAGACCCATCTCTGCAAATGTCAGGTTTTTTCCATCAGGTATAAATACGGGATCATAGCCAAACCCTTGGTTCCCCATCTTTTCGGTTATAATTTTCCCGGTTACGATTCCTTCGAAAAGATATTCCCTGCCATTAAGAATCAATGCGATAACTGTTCTGAACCTTGCTTTTCTGTTTTCAGTATTGCGTAACAACAGGAGTACCTTGGCAATATTATCGTTTGAATCTTTATCCTCACCCGCAAAGCGGGCAGAGTGCACACCCGGTTTCCCGTTGAGCGCTTCTATTTCAAGACCGGTATCATCAGAAAATACATCACGTGAAGTAAGTGTAAATATATACTTTGCTTTAAAAAGTGCATTTCCTTCGAGAGTAGGTTCATTCTCCGGAATATCATCTTCGAGATTTATATCCTTCATGCTAAGAAGCTGAAAGCTGTCTCCGAGAAGATGTCTGATTTCCTTTATCTTATTATCGTTTTTTGTAGCGAAGATGAGCTCCATAAAATCAAAATATTTGTTGCGGTAAAAATATAAATTTACCCCATAGTAACATACCTGTCCAACAAAGGATCATAAAGGTTATGAATAGTTCAACATAAATGGTATTTTTGAATCTGTCAACCAAGGTAATTGATTTATGCGCTGTCCGGCCCGATTGAGTTTTCTTTTTATATCATTAGTTTCTATTCTTCCGGATGTTTTCGCGGAACCTTTTTCTCTTGCTCAGCAGGCAGCACCTGTACTTTCCCGCATCATTCTGAATGGTGATTCGGTAATAAATGCAGAAAACAGGATTAATGGGCAGGAACTTCCCGTCAATTACCGCAACAATAACATAAAATTTGAGTTTTTGGCCAGTGACACATTCAGTATTCAATACTTTTTGAAAGGGTTTGATGATAAATGGAGTGGCTGGGAAGTCAGCAATTATAAAGAATACACCAATCTCAATCCCGGGAAATATGCATTTATCGCACGTGCCAGAAATTCATCCGGGGCAGAAAGTGAGATCTCAGATTTTAAATTTAAGGTACTCCCGCCCTGGCACACTTCCACAGTGGCCGGAGTATTATATTTTATCCTCCTCGTACTTGTAATATGGACCATCTATGTTCATCTTGACCTTCGATTTGCCCGAAAGCAATACATGCTTGAGCAAATCATCAATAACCGTACAGAGGACCTGATAATTGAAAAAGAAAAAACTGAGGCGCTCCTAGCTAACGTTTTGCCGAAAAATACTGCCGATGAACTGATGGCAAAGGGAAAGGCGACCAAGATAAAATATAACTTTGTGACGGTGTTGTTTTCAGATATACAGGGTTTTACAAAGATTGCCGAAGAGATGAACCCCGAAGTTTTGATAGATGAACTGGATAAGTTCTTTTTCCACTTTGACTCGGTGGTTGAAAAATTCGGCATTGAAAAGATAAAGACAATAGGTGATGCATACATGTGTGCCGGCGGGATTCCTGAGAAAAACAGGACCAATCCTGTAGAAGTTATTCTTGCTGCTCTTGAAATGCAAGAGTATATGGATGCTCTGAAAGAATCTTCAAAAATTGATGGTATAAAATACTGGGATATCCGGATTGGCATACATACCGGGACTGTTGTGGCGGGAGTTGTAGGGCATAAGAAGCTGTCATATGACATATGGGGCGACACAGTTAATACTGCCAGCAGGATGGAATCTGCCGGAGAAGCAGGTAAAATAAATATCTCAGGAACAACATATGAGTTTGTGAAAGAGTTTTTCTTGTGTGAGCACAGGGGCAAGATGCCTGTAAAATACAAAGGTGAGCTTGATATGTATTTTGTAACAGGTATTGTGCCGGAACTAAGAGATGAGAATGGAAATCCCAATCGCAGGTTCATCGTGAGGATGCAAAAAATTAAGCTCCAGGATGTTGAGGAAATGATAGCAAAATTGTTTGACGAGGAAGCTCCTCCGAACCTGTATTTCCACAATTCAACATTACTTAAAAATATCACAAACCAGGTTGAGCTGCTTGCAAATGCAGAAAGAATAGATGAGGAAATTTATATTGATCTGAAGCTTGCTTCGATATTTCTTATCACCGGATTTATCTCCGATTACGAAAGGCCGATGGAGGCTTCTCTTCGCCTTGCTGAGGAAATACTTCCAAAATATGGTTTTGGAGATAATAATCTTGAGATAACAAAAAAATTAATTGTGAATTCATTTAAAAATATACGTGAGTCTCTGTCAGATAACATTTTACATGATGCCAGGTATGACTACCTGGGCCGGGTGGATTTCGCAAAGCTGTCAGAAAAACTGCTGAAGGAGAGAACCGAGTATGGAAAGGCAACGGAACAAAAAGCATGGATTGAGTACCAGCGAAAGCAACTTATTGATCATGAATTTACAACAAGTACAGGCAAATTTCTGCGGAGTGTCTCTCTTGAAGATCAGATTGCCGGACTTCAATCATAAAATGATTATTCTATTTTCTGTGTAAAAGATCAGAAGATTTATTTTTAAAGATGTACTTTTGCCGCATAATTAACAGGTCGGTTATGAATAATTTGGATTGGAAGAATTTGCCTTTTGGTTACATAAAGACAGACTACAACATACGAAGTGTTTACAAGGATGGCAAATGGGGGAAACTTGAGGTTTCGGCATCAGAGTTCGTTAATGTACACATAGCAGCCACCGGTCTTCACTATGGACAGGAAGCCTTTGAAGGTTTAAAGGCGTATATGGGTAAGGATGGAAAGATCAGGTTATTCAGGTGGGAGGAAAATGCAAAACGGTTCATATCATCTGCTGATGGCATTAAAATGGCACCCGTGCCGATGGAAATGTTCAGGGAGGCATTATTCAAAGTGATTGGGATGAATAAAGCTTTTATGCCTCCATACGGATCAGGTGCAACACTGTATATCCGCCCTTTGCTTTATGGCAGTGGGGCTGAAGTAGGGGTTAAGCCCGCTTCTGAATACACATTTATTATTTTCGTCACTCCTGTGGGCCCTTATTTCAAGGAGGGTATAAAGCCGGTTAACATGATCGTTTCCAGAGATGTTGACAGGGCTGCCCCTATGGGAACGGGCATCTATAAAGTAGGTGGCAATTATGCAGCAAGTCTGCGTGCGATTGTAGATGCAAGGGAGAAGGGTTATTCAAATACTCTGTTTCTCGATGCAAAAGAAAAGAAGTTTATTGATGAGTGCGGTCCTGCTAATTTTTTTGGGATAAAAAATAATACATATATCACACCAAAATCAGAATCGATTTTGAACTCCATAACTAACATGAGTCTTCTCAGGATTGCGGAAAGTATTGGAATGAAAGTCGAGCGACGGCCTGTGGAAGTTGAGGAGCTGGCTACTTTTACTGAAGTAGGCGCCTGCGGTACTGCTGCAGTCATAAGCCCGATTGCCAAAATCTTTGATCCTCAAAATAACAGAATCTATGAATATTGCATGGATGGCCGGCCGGGACCTTTGACATTGAAGCTTTACAATAAGCTGGTTGGAATCCAGAACGGAGATGAAGCTGATACTTTTGGCTGGATGACCATCGTTGAATAGAGAAAGTCAGTTAACACTGAAGAAAGTTTATAGAATTATTAAATGAAGAGAAGGGAGACAAGACTATCCAAAGGAAAGCTGAGAGGATCTTATCTCACTCTTATTATAAGTGTGTCACTTGTCCTGTTTCTCCTTGGAATTCTGGGTCTTGTTCTTATAAATGCCAGAGAACTGTCAGATTATTTCCGTGAGAGTCTGTCATTCTCAGTTATGCTCGATGATGGTGCTAAAGAACCTGATATAAGGATGTTGCAAAAGGATCTTGATGCCAAGCACTATGTAAAATCTACCGATTACATTTCTAAAAATGAGGCTGCAATCAAAATGAAGGATGAACTTGGAGAAGATTTCATCAGTTTCCTTGGAGATAACCCGCTTCCTCCTTCAATAGATGTCTATCTTTATTCGGGATATACCAGTCCTGACAGTGTTGCGAAAATAGAAAAGTATATTCTTGAATATCCGTTTGTTAAAGAGGTATATTATCAGGAATCCTTATTATTTCTTATCAATGAAAATGTTAACAAGATAAGTCTGTTCTTATTGGTTTTAAGTTCATTCCTGTTTGTTATTGCACTGACAATAATAAATAATACCATAAGGCTCTCAATATACTCAAGAAGGTTTATTATCAGGACTATGCAACTGGTAGGGGCAACAAGGTCATTTATCAGGAAGCCTTTTTTATTGCAGAGCGCTGTAAACGGTCTTATTGCGTCTCTGATAGCTATGCTGCTTCTGCTTGGCCTGCTCTATCTGGTTGAAAAAGAATTTTTTATGATGTTTACATTTGAAAGTACCAGACTTCTGTTTTTACTTGGATTTTCTATAATAATCACAGGGGTTTTGATTAATATTATTTCAACTTTTTTCTCCGTTAACAGATATTTAAGCATTTCCGAAGACAAACTTTATTATTAAAAATCATGGTTGCAAAGAATGACAATAAGGATAAACTGAATTTTGCCCTTGGAGCAGAAAACTATAAATTAATGGCCATAGGTTTTGCAATAATCGTTATAGGATTTCTCCTTATGCTGGGAGGTAAATCAGAGAGCCCGGAAGTATTCAGTGATGATATTTTCAGTTTCAGAAGAATAACCCTTGCCCCGATTGTTGTTCTGGCAGGATTTATCTTCGAAATTTGGGCTATTATGAAAAGGCCTAAAGACACAAACAAAATTGTGTAAAAATTACTCAGCTATTACGGACTTTTAATCCTTTTCTCCTCATTATTAATAATATTTACCCATGAATTGGCTTGATGCGATTATTCTTGGAATTATACAGGGACTAACTGAATTTTTACCTGTCAGCAGCTCAGGACATCTTGAGATTGCTAAATCTTTTTTAGGTGTTGATCCGGATGCGAGTCTCCTTTTTACTGTTGCTGTTCATGGCGCTACTGTATTAAGTACAATAATTGTATTCTGGAAAGAAATCCTCACACTCTTTGAAGGAACACTAAAATTTAAATCGAATGAAGAATCCTCTTTCGTTCTGAAAATATTTTTTTCGATGATCCCCGTAGCAATTGCAGGTTTGTATTTTAAAGAACCCATTGAGCAGCTCTTTGACGGCAATCTGTTATTTATAGGGTTAATGTTGTTAATCACTGCACTTATTCTGGCCATCGCCCATTTCATAAAAAAAGGAGATAGAAGCATTGGCTTTCCCGATGCATTTATTATTGGATTGGCCCAGGCTATAGCTGTTGTACCGGGTATATCACGTTCCGGAATGACTATTGCTACCGGACTGATGATTGGGAACAGAAAAGAAGAAATAGCAAAATTTTCCTTTCTGATGGTTATTCTTCCTATTATTGGCGCCAATATACTTGAAATAACTTCAGGGCATTTTGCAAATGCCAGTGTTGGGATCGGAGTGATTCTGGCAGGTTTTGTTTCTGCATTTGTTACAGGATATTTTGCATGTAAGATGATGATCAACCTGGTAAAGAAAAGCAAACTGATAGGCTTTTCGATTTACTGTGCAGTCGTCGGATTATTATTAGTACTTTTTAATTAGATGGTTAACGAAACAAAAAGCATATACGAAGAAGGCCAGGTACTGTTGTTTGATAAACCTCTGTACTGGACCTCATTCGATCTTGTCAACAAGGTAAGAAATATCATCAGGAGTACTCTTGGGATAAAAAAAATCAAAGTCGGACATGCAGGAACACTGGATCCTCTTGCAAGCGGTCTTATGATTATCTGTACCGGAAAAGCCACAAAGAAAATAGACGAGTTCAGGGATCTTGATAAAGAATATATTGCAACTATACATCTTGGTGCAACTACACCTTCATTTGATCTTGAAACACAAACTGACGGGACGTATCCTACTGAACATATTAATGAAAATCTTGTTAGAAAGGTACTTTTGGATTTTACAGGAGAACAAAAACAGGTGCCGCCAATGCATTCGGCAAAATTTATTGCAGGAAAGAGGGCATATGAATATGCCCGACAGGGTATAGTAAAGGAACTTGAGCCGGTCAACGTCTTCTTTCGCGAAATTGAACTTTTGTCCTTTGGCATACCTGAAACAGAGGTCAGACTTTTAGTTAGTAAGGGAACATATGTAAGGTCATTTGCCAGGGATTTCGGTCTTGCACTCAATTCAGGTGCATGTCTCTCATCGCTGAAACGGACGGCTATTGGCAGCCTGAATGTAAAAGATGCCTGGTGTATTGAGAATTTTCAGGAAAAAGTGCTTTTATTGAAACAAAATGGAAATTCCCACGTATAAAGGAACTCGTATATATTAATATTAATAATTCAACATGAAATTATCGCAATTCAAGTACAATTTGCCACAGGAGCTGATTGCCCTGTATCCTTCACCAAACAGGGACGAATCGAGGTTATTGGTAGTGGACAGAAAAAGTGGAAAAATTGAGCATAGGATTTTCAAGGATATTCCGGAATATTTCAATGAGAAGGACGTTTTGGTTTTCAATAACACTAAAGTTTTTCCTGCCAGGTTATATGGAAACAAGGAAAAAACAGGTGCCGAAATTGAAGTTTTTTTATTAAGGGAGCTTAATAAGGAGCAGAGGTTATGGGATGTATTGGTTGATCCGGCAAGGAAGATCAGGATAGGCAACAAACTATATTTTGGTGAAGATGATCTTCTTGTGGCTGAAGTTATTGATAATACGACATCAAGGGGACGGACCCTCAGATTCTTGTTCGATGGTTCTTATGAGGAATTTAAACAAACATTGTACGGTCTCGGGAAAACACCGCTTCCAAAATTTATCAACAGGCCTGTAGAGCCTGAAGATAACGAGCGCTACCAAACAATCTTTGCAAAGCACGAGGGGGCTGTGGCTGCTCCTACAGCCGGTCTTCATTTCAGCAGGGAATTATTGAAAAAGCTCGAAATTTTAGGCGTTAATTTCGCTGAAATAACACTGCATGTCGGACTTGGAAATTTCCGGAGCGTGGATGTTGAAGATCTTACTAAACATAAAGTAGATTCTGAAAGAATTATTATCTCTGATGAAGCAGTTGAAATAGTTAATAAGGCTAAGGATGAAAAGCATAAGATCTGTGCCGTTGGAACAACTGTAGTCCGTACACTCGAGAGTTCTGTCTCAACTGATGGTTATCTGAAACCATTTGATGGGTGGACAAATAAATTTATCTTCCCTCCCTTTGAGTTTAAGGTTCCCGACATGATGATCAGCAATTTTCATCTTCCCTATTCAACTTTACTTATGATGGTTGCCGCTTTTGGCGGATTTGACCTGGTTTTTGATGCATATAAAACAGCAGTGAAGGAAAAGTATCGTTTTGGTACTTATGGTGATGCCATGCTGGTAATTTAACAAATTACCGGTATCCTGGGATTCCATCCCTGGTCATCAAATAGAACGAATGTAAACAGTTTATCAAGATTTTAAGATAACCTGTTTACTTCTTTATCTGTCGATTTCTCAAAAAAATTGAAAATCTAAAATAATTTCTATCTTTAAAAACTGTTAAAGTGTGGCTGTTTTAATGCAACCATGTTTTAACAACATTAGTCTTGTTATAAGACTTTTAGTACCCCGTTGGACTTTGTGAGGACCGGGTGAAGGTTTGGAATGTTATCATCTGATCGGCTTTAAAAAAAAAAGAGCTTAAGGTCAGACGATATTCTATTTGTGTTAACTGAAGTCTGTAAGCATTGAGAGACAAGTGTAATTAATTGAAAATTAGTAATATATCAATTTGGAAAGTAAAAAGACATATTTAGATTTTGAATAAGGAATATGTTTTTGTAAAAATATTTTAAAACATACCACACAAAATGAGGAGGTATATCATGAATAACGCACAAGACAGATTATCAGAACCATTTTATAAAAATGGCCGGCTTGGAAAGCATCTCAAAAGATCGCGTTCCCGGTTTTTCTGGTGTATTTTGATTTTATATATGGCTTTTGTCAGTCAGAAAGTCTCCGGACAGGGAGT
>JBBRVC010000060.1:0-22094 GCA_038247205.1 Bacteroidales bacterium | reverse complement strand
TGATGACAACTTTTATGAGACCGTAAATTTGATTTTGACTTCGTCGAACTCCTCCACTGCGTTTCGTTGGTTCTTCGTTTATCCCGACCCAAGGGAAGCTCGAAAATCAATTTACTTGGGGCTGGGGTAAATAAATTGATTTTCGAGCGGGCAGATGACATAATACCTGATGTACAAAAAAATGTATATAAATTGTGGACTCATCTGTCCCTGACGGGACAATTAAGTGTTAAAATTCATTTTATGAGCATTTCTTCAAAAAGTGTCATTTTGTTTCCCGTCAATGTTTAGAATGATTCTAAATTATTGATCTGTTGTAAATTAAGTATAAATATGTATCGGTATATTTTTTTTTAGTTCAATATTGGAGGAGTTTTAAATTCCTAAACTAACCAACATTGAACCCTGCAAAAAAGTTTAGTTTTTCAGTATTGTTTGTGTTGATTTTATTATCAGGTTGCATGAAACCTGAAGATGAATTTGAGAACATGCAGGAATTGAAGAGGCCTGAGATTCAGGGCAGACTGATCCTTGGAAGAAAACTTGAGGATCCATACGCAATTCACAACATACGGAAAGCATATTCAAACATAAAATTAGCCAGAGGTGAAACTCCAATCGATGAAATAAAAGCAAATTACATTTACCTCAGATTCTTGCCGAAAAATGATGAGGAGTGGGGTTTATTACAAAATGACTCTGCTTTGATATTGTATGATTATCCGCTGGATTATGAAATTACACAAAATGGAGATTTGTATCAGGATCCCTCCATTCCTGATTCATCAATTACGTGGCAATATTGTGTAATACCTGTTAATAAGAAGATTCCTGGTATACAACATGAAATTTTATATGAAGTATTTATTCCATCCGATGTTCAGAGTGCAGGTAAAAGCTTATCAGGTGAAACAGGTCAGTTTTATCAGGATTTAGAACTTGAATCAGCCAGGCTTACAGGAAATCTAACAAAGGATGATGAGTCTGTTATTGATGCCAAAGGATCAAAATGGACTCCAAAGGGTACAATCAACGTTTGGGATGATGTTCTTGCCAGGTTCATTCCCCTGACTCACGTGAGCGTTCATGCACGCTGGTTCACACATGTTGAAACTGATTTAACTGATGAGAACGGCTATTTTCAAACAAGTCCATTCAGATATAAAGTCAACTATTCAATTAAGTGGGAGAGGTCATACTACAGTATCCGAAATGGGATGTTTTTGCAGGCATGGTACAATGGTCCAAAAATAAAGGGTGACTGGAACCTTGACATTAAAGGCGGCGAGGCGGTAATGTACGCAACTATTCATCGTGCGGCATACAAACATTTTTATGGTGATAATCTGGGAATATTGCGACCAATTCTAAAGAATGGTAACAGAACCAAAATCAGCTACAGAGATTCAGATGGTAAAGGTGTCTTCTGGGGAAACTGGAGTGCAGGGGTATTTCCTGATATTCAGGTTTGGGGAAAAACCCGTGGGAGATATAAGCCAACCAATCAGATTTTTGGCACCACAGCGCATGAACTTGGTCATCAGTCACACTCTCAGTATGTTGGTGATCTCAGATTCTGGGGCACATCAAAGATTATTTACGAGAGCTGGGCAGATGCTGTTGAATGGGCTTTATCAAACGACGAATATCAAAAACTGGGTCAGAAATATGGTGTTACTGCTGCTATGCATTATAACCATCGTTACAATACTCATAACAAATGGCCAATTGTAGTTGATAAAGATTATTCTCCGATTTTCATTGATCTGATGGATCATATCAATCAGAGGGTATTCTTTGGCCAAACCTATCCAAATGATCTTATATCGGGGTATACGCTTTCTTTCATCAACAACACCCTCCTTGGAAATTCAAGTGGTCTGAAAAGCTTAAGGGAGGGGATTATCAACCACAAACCTGACTATGTAGATGATTATCAGGTTGAAGAGTTATTTGAGTTATATTAAGTCAGAAGTTCATATGTAACCGTAAGGTCAGGCTTTACGTATCTCATCCTTAATACGCTGTATATGTCCTCGTCCTAATCCTTTGACTTCACACCCGAGTTGAAAATATCTCCGTATATTGTCATCAGTCAGTATGCCGAAACAATCAATTATTGCTGCCGGCTGACCAATTTTACTTACCACATCGTCAGGGTCCAGATCAAGATATGCTTTGTGTGGCACTGCAAAAATTACAGCTTCAGAGTTTTTTAACGATTTACTCAAATCCTGTTCAACACGTATATCTTTTAATTTTTCCTGATTCCTGAAGAACCGTGCTTTGCTTTGTCCGGTTGCCGGGTAAGTATCCTGCTGTTCAAATTCCCACCAGTGTTCGACATACGGATCATGCACTTTTATTTCAGCCCCCATTTCAGCAAGTTTCCGTATTACAATTTCCGATCCACTGTAGCGGGTGTCACCAACATCTTCCCTGTATGCAGCCCCAAGGATCAAGACCTCGGCCGAAGCTATAGGACGTCCCATATTGCGCATTGCATCGCGTGTTAGTTGACCTACATGCAAACCGCGGGTGTCATTTATATCAATAGCCAGGGGTGTTATCTTAAATATATCATCCTCAAATCCAAGGATATGCTTATATGCCCAAACCCCGAGGCCTCCGTCTTTAGGGAGGCAGTAACCGCCAATACCCGGGCCGGGAAAAATAATATTACTGTGCGTTGGCCGTACTTTTATGGCTTTAATTACTTTTACCAGATCCACCCCATTTCGTTCAGAATATAAGCTCCATTCATCAAGAAAGGCAAGAATTGTAGCCCGGTAACTGTTTTCAACAATTTTAGCTGTTTCTGATTCAATCGGCCGGTCCATTACCGTCAGGGGAAATTTTTCTGTATTCAGTACTTCATTGAGAAATTTAACTACCCGGTTTTTCGCTTTTTCGTTTATGCCACTGCAAACCCTCCAGAAGTCACGGATGCTGGCAACATAATTTCGACCCGGCATAACTCTCTCATAACTATGAGCAAGCAGTGGATCTGATTCTATTCCGCGTTTTTTGAATATCTTTTTCATTATGGGATACGCAACCTGTTCTGTAGTACCAGGTGCTACTGTTGTTTCGATCAGGACAAGTGCTTCCGGAGGTATATTCTCGGCTATTACACTTATTGAGGCCTCAAGGGCAGCCATGTCAGTCTGTCCTGAGCGAACATTGCCCAGATCCTCCTTGATATAATCACACTGTACATCAACCACAACAACATCAGCGAATTTCAGCACGTCATGAGTAAAGGTCGCGATAAGGGTTTTTTTCTCATTTACACATCGTGAAATCATGGGATCGACTTCAGGATCTTCAGCTTTCACAGGAGAGATACCCCTGTTAAGCAATGGAATCTTCCAAAAACTCCGTGCACTCGGACGTTGCATGCCAATAACAAATTTTGAAGGCTTGCCACTCTTATCAACGGTGTCGGCAACAATTGCTGCCATGACTGCGCCCACGAATCCGACGCCCATAACAACTACAATTTCGCGACCATCTGAACGTTCCTTGTCAATGCGTTTTTTCAGGCTTTCGAATTCACTTTTATAATCTTCCTGTTTTGGTAATGGAAATTTTTCTCCATTCGGACTGATCGAAACATTTTCACTCATAGTGCTTCGTTTTAAAAAGAAAAATGAAATGAACTAACCGGAACTAAAGATAATAAAAATATTTCAGGGCAACAACCGGTATTCTGTGCATAAAAGTGCAAAAAATGCACTGACGAATAAGAAATAGGTTCTCGTGTTGTAATAGCTAATGTATTTTATTGTATTATTCGGAACGGCTCATTACCAGTTTACCATGAATGACCCCTTTGATTCCAATAAGTTTATCAGACAATTCGGTTAGTCTGTTCGCAGTCCCTTTTACTGCAATTATCTCAAGGCAATTATCATGGCTCAGGTGAAAATGCTGGTTCGACAGGATTACATCAAAATAGTCGTGTTGAATTTCATTGGCCTTGACTGTAACATCTCCTTTGTGGTGATCGTAAAGCATTACAACTGCACCGGCAACGATCTGATTGCATTGCCATTTTTTCTCAACAATATTTTTTTCGACTAAATGCCTGATTGCCTGAGAACGATTAGGGAATCTATTCTCTATAACGTACTCATCCAGGGCTTTAAGGATATCTTCATCCAGGCTTACTCCAAAACGTGCTAACGACATAGTGTTATGAATTATGTGAAACGTAACATAAATCTAATAAAAATTCTTTACCAAATAAAATGTTAAGAAATATTCGAAAAAACTTTGTAGTCGTGAATTACGAATTGTCTGCTTCAAATTAGTAGACCTGTGCCTGAGTTTTAATTTTGAGAAGTGGTAAAAACAATCTACATTGTTATAGGAAAAGTTAAACAGCTTTTAACGGCCAGAAATTTTATTCCCGAGACCTATATTCTTAGATTTTAATATTTGAAACTTAATTCTTAAAATTTATGAAAAGACTTCCATTCCAAACTGCCAGAATAAATGAACAACCGGATGTGGCAGAAACAAGAGCCATTAAGACAGAATCTACAAATCTAAACAAAGCCAATGATCGTCGCAGTTTCATTAAGAAGGTGGCCCTGGGTGGTGTTGCTCTGGGTGGATTAATGAATATTTATCTGCCGGCAGAAGATACAAAAACCCAAAACCCCCAAGGGGCTTTATCCGGAAATAAATCTATAAAGGATCTTAAAGGAGTATTGCCGAAAGGAAAGCTGGGGAACCTTACTGTCAGCAGGATGATCATGGGATGCAATCCGTTTTTAGGTCATTCACATGGACGTGATCTAATTTATGTTAATGGTCTTATGAAGGCATACAATACAGAGCAAAAAATTCTTGAGACCATTCATCTTGGTGTGCAGGCAGGAATAGATACATTAGTGCTGACAATTGAATCTTATTCGTATCTTATAAAATACAATGATTTATATAAGAGTAAGATTCAGGGAATTTGTATGGCAGGCTTGCCAAAGAACGATTTATTATCAGATATAAACAGGGCGATAGCTTTCGAACCAACTTCAATTTATATCCATGGGAGGGTGGCTGATGCTTACATCAGGGAAGGTAAAAAAGATGAGTTAATCAAAGCAATGGAACATATCAGAAAACAAGGATTCCAGGCTGGAATGGGTGCACATTGCATAGAGACAATTGAGGCCTGCGAAAAAGATGGGATACCATCAGATTATTATCTTAAAGCCTTCCATCATGATAAATACTGGTCTGCACTCCCCGAAGAGAATCGGGATGATCCGTATCTTACTATAGGACCATCATATGTTGATCACAATAAGTACCATGACAACACATGGGATTTGTTTCCTAAACATTCTGTTGAAGTTATCAAAAATGTAAAGAAACCCTTTATTGCTTTTAAGGTACTGGCAGCAGGAGCGATACGACCGGCAGATGGTTTCCGTTATGCATTTGAAAACGGAGCCGACTTCATACTGGTGGGGATGTTTGACTGGCAGGTTATAGACAATGTAAATATCGCCAATGAAGTCCTGGGAGACCTTAAAAAACGGGAGAGAGAGTGGTTTTCCTGATATCCTGAAATGGATAAAAGCCCAGGCGCTCATCGCGACGGATCTTTAAAGAGCAATGCAAATAATTTAACTTTAAATTTAATTTAACATGAAAATTTTACCTATTTCAGGTGTATTCTTGCTCTGTATTATTGGGTTATCAGGCAGCCATGATTCCCAGTCACAAATAGTCCATGCAAATCCGGGTTTCAGAGGGAGTTTTCCGGTTCAGGATCTTCCTCCGGCAGCATCATTGGTATACCCTGGTACTGACGGAAAGCTGGTTTATGTTGCCGACAGCCTTGGCAATAAGATTCCTGATTTCTCAAATGCCGGATATAAAGGAGGTGGAGTAGCTATTCCATATGTTAATACCAAGGAAATCGTATGGCCTCATCCTGGTGACAATTCTGCCAGTATCCAGTCAGCTATCGACCGGGTATCAGCAATGCCTCTTGATACTTCAGGATTCAGAGGTGCCGTACTTCTTAAAATGGGTGCGTATGAACTTGAAAAACCAATAACCATAAAAGCATCAGGTGTGGTGCTTCGGGGTGAAGGAATGAGTGATATCGGAACTATTCTGATTGGCAAAATACCGAAAGACAGACAGATCTATGGAAGAGGAGGGCTTATTAACATTAGCGGTACTACAGCTATAGTTCCGCAGGAGGAAACAAAACAGACTATTACAGATAAATATGTACCCGTTGGTATCCGCAGCTTTAATGTAGTTTCTGCAAAGGGTTTCAAAGTTGGTGACAAGGTTTTGGTAAGGCGTATTGGAAACCAGGATTGGATTAAGGAAATTGGTGAAGACAGTGTTGCTGCAGGAAGGAACAGGTGGAGGCCCTTTAATATTACATACGATAGAATAATCGTCGATATAAAGGGAAATACAATAACCACCGATGTTACCATTTTCACAGCTGTTGATATCCGTTGGGGCGGAGGAGAGATTCTCCGATACAATGACGAGCGTATAGAACAGGCAGGAGTTGAAAATCTGCGTGGGGTTTCAGAATATGATCCTTCAGTTCGCACCACCACTTATGGCAATATGGATCGTGACAAAGCAGGTCCTAAATTTCCGTATCATGGCGATGAATATTTTTCTGATGAAAATCACATAAGTAATTTTATAGTAATTTCCAATTCAAAAAATGTATGGGTAAGGAACATAAGCGCTCTGCACTTTGTAAATAGTGTGATACAGAGTAATGCAGGGTCCAAGTGGATCACTGTGCAGGATTGTGAATCAAGGGAGCCCGTTTCTATCAGAATGGGCGCAAGGCGTTTTACATACCAGATGAATGGACAATTATGTCTGGTTCAAAGATGTTTTTCACAGAAAGGGCGGCATTCTTTTGTTTTACAAGGGTCTGAATCAAGTGGCAATGTTTACCTTGATTGTCAGGCTGTTAATCCATATTCAACGAGTGAACCGCATAATCACTGGGTTAATGGTGTTTTGTATGATAACATAAAAGCGCCACTTACGGCCAGGTACTGGGATTACATAATTGGTTGGGCCGGCGCAAATATTGTTTTCTGGAATTGTGAGGGAGATTTTCTGATTCAGAAACCCCCAACTGCACAAAATTATTCATTCGGGCATATCGGGATTAATGCCGTAATATTTAATGCGGGTTTGCAGGATCTTACCAAACCGAATGGACATATCGAATCGTTGGATAAACATGTCACTCCCAGGAGTCTTTACCTTACCCAACTTAATGAACGACTTGGAATGGAAGCTGTTAACAACGTAATTGCTGAAAGTCAAACAGTAAAATAATATTTAATGCAACCTGGTTGCCAGGTCTATATTAACTTCATCCGGAAGACCCAACCCCCGCCGAAGCGAGGCTGGCTCTCCTTTCCGGTTCTCCGGTTTCTTGAATATTGACACCGGCATATTTTTTGGCAGCAATTCTGATTATAATATTGATTTCAGCATTTACATTAGTTTTACATACAATAAAAGCTGCAAATCTGAATCCGGCTGATACACTGAGAAATGAGCAGGGAATTATTCTAGGCTTTTGCCGGTAGTGTTAGTATGGCACACCTTCGGCTCTCTGTCTTTTAAGAGCATTAATGTACCATATAAATTCATCTAAAAAACGTGATGTTGATGAATTAATACGGTCATTTAGCGGTTCCATGTTTTCGTCAAACAAATTGCCGATTAGCGGGAAAGGAAGAATTGATGAAATTGCCGGCATACCCAATTCACCTACTACTTCTCTAAGATGTACTGCTGCTCTTACTCCTCCAAATGAACCGGCGGAATATGATGCAATAGCTGATGGTTTGAAAAAATATTCCTTCTGAAAATGATCCATCATATTTTTCAGAGCGGGGGGAATACTGTGATTATATTCTCCTGTAACTATGAGAAAGCCATCCGAATCATTGAGCATTGTTGCAATAGTCTCCATTGGTTCAGGTGCTGCACCTTTATCAAATTCCTTATACATTTTGTCAAGCAGAGGAAGTTTAAATTTAAGAGGATCTATGAAGTGTACCTTAAAATCTCTTTCGAGCAGTTTATTTTCAAGATATTTTGCTGCCTTAATTCCCTGCCGGTCGCTGCGTACCGATCCATACATAACACTTATTGTAATTCCCATTGTTAATCAGTTTACTTTTTAACGTTCCATAAATTTTTAATATTTCAGGGTCTTAAGACAGTACAAAATGCTGAAGAAACAATTCATAGAGTTATTCAAGTCTATGGAAAACTGCGTCAAAAAAACTTTCCGCGATGACCTTATTATTCCATATTGCTTTCATTACTATTTCTTTAAAATTTACATTTTCATTTTTACCTAATCGCATTATTAATGATAACTCTCCCAACTTATACAGCTTGCCAATCTACCTGCAAGAAAATGAATACTTAAACGCCGGGGAAGGGCTATTTTATACTTATGAACAGTTATTCAACTCTGGAAACAATAAACCAACTGACAAAAAGATTTTCAAAAGGTTAATACCTTCGCTCCTGATTTTAGATAATCGGTGAGAGGTTTTCCCATACCTTTGACATCATAGCCGAGTTTTTTAAGATCTTCAGCTACTCCATAGGCATTTGCACAGGCAATACAAGCTTCAATAATAACGCCATCTTTCTGCATGGCTTTTAACTTTTCCTGAAGTTTGAGATCCGCTTGAATAAGCTTTGCAGATGGCCCCCATATAATAAGTGTAACCTCCTTGAACCATACGGCAGTTTTAGCCGCATGAGTATACATGAACGCAACTCTTTCAGCAACCATCGGATCATCACTTGTCCAAATCACTACCAGCTTGTCTGGTGGGAGTTCAGAATTAACCGTCTGTGCTTTAATTATTGGTGTCAGGGAAAGAAAAATGCCTGTTAACAGGATGATAAGTTTTTTTTGATTCATTTCAGTAAATATTTTTAAGGTTATTTAAGATTTTCAAGAACAGCATAAAACAGATTTTGTTTATGGAAGAACACACTCAGATTAATTTTTGTTCATAAGTAGTCTGACCGAAAAAACTGAGATCAGTTCAGAATAATTTTTATTTGCTTTAATCCCCTGCATTTCCTTACTTTAAAATTCCACTCCAAATAAAAATAATATGATACTCATAATCAAATCTTCAATAAGACAGAGAATAATACTGTTATTACTGCATTTGCTAATTATCCAGTCAGTACAAGCGCAGAAATTTGTGATAGGGATACTGCCCGATACTCAGGTTGAGGTGAACACAAAACCTGAGATGTTTATGAGTCAGATGAACTGGCTGGCTGCAAAGAGTGATTCGCTTAATATGCCAATAGTTCTGCATGTTGGTGATATTGTGGATTATAACAACATTATACATTATCAGAGGGCAAGTGACGGCTTTAAAATACTCGACAATGCCAAAGTACCTTATGCATTATGTCTGGGTAACCATGACACTGATGCTGTAGGGGAGAATTCAGGCAGTGCTGCTCCGGGAAACACAAACACGAACCTCAGGCAAACCCTGAGATTCAACTCTTATTTTCCGGTTGAAAGGTTCAGATACCAGAAAGGCAGATTTGAAGAGAAAAAAAGTGATAATGCCTACTATACCTTTAAAGCCGGAGGTTTGAAATGGCTGGTAGTGAGTCTGGAATTTTGTGCCAGGGCAGAGCCTGTCGAATGGGCAAATACAATTATTCCAAAATTTCCGAAACACAATGTAATAATTCTTACACATTCACACCTGACCGGAGACGGGATAATTGATCAGCGGAATGCCGGTTACGGAGATCTTAGTCCACAGCAGATATTTGACCGGATGATATCAAAGCATTCCAATGTAAGGTTCGTTTTTTGTGGTCATACCGGTAGCTCAACATATCGTGATGATATAGGTGAAAATGGCAACCATATTTATCAGATCCTGCAAGATTATCAGAGTCAGGATGCAGGGGGTGGATATATCCGCCTTCTTGAAATCGATACAAAAGAAGGTACCATTAATGGGAAGATGTATTCACCTTACTACAATATTACAAAAGACGATTATTCAAAAATCTCGCTTACCGGAGCACAATTTGTAGGTCAAAAGGAGAAAATAATAAAATAGAATCAGAATAATTTGGTAAAAGATTGTTAATCTGAATATTAGCAATATAAAACAAGGTGTTGAATAAAAAAAGTCAACACCTTGTAAGTTTAATTAAAGATCTGATAATAAATTGTTAAAAACCTTTAAGAGCTCTTACCAGGTTCTTTTTGACATAAATTCATCAAGCTGTGCTCTTGTCATCTTTATCTCGCCGGGAGTCTCCTGCAGCCATTTAATAAAATGATCTTTTATTGCATTGGTCCATTGGGAATCCATCTGACCGGAACTGTATGTTCCAGCTTTAAGCATAGCCCTGCTGAAATTGGCTCGCGAAGTCATGAATTCTGCTGTAGCTATTACCATTTCAGCCATATGGGCAGGTATAAACAAAACTCCTTCTTTATCCGTGATAACAAGATCACCCGGCATTACAATCGCCTCACCTATACGGGTTGGTGTATTCAATCCTGTAAGAACGACTTCCACCAAAAAGGATGGGTGCCATTCGCGTACATATGCATTGAATCCTTCAATTAAGGAGATGCCTGTTAAGTCACGTGCAGCTGCATCGAATATCACGCCTGTACCAGTTTTGGCATAGATAGAAGTTGCAAGCATATCACCCATCATTGTGCCACCTTTGATTTTTCCGAAACAATCAGCGACATATACATCACCTTTCTGTAGCACTGAAATCGGCCAGGAGTTTGTATTCCCGACAAAGCCATTCTTCCATCCTCTCTCTTTAATATTCTTTTCTATATCCGGACGGCTTGGCATAAAAGTAGCTGTAACAGCCCTTCCGATAATTGGAATATCATTTACAGTTTTCCATTTTCCTTCAAATTGGTTTGTATACCCTTCATTGTTTAAAATCTGCCATCCATCTTCTATAACAAGCTTACTGGCACGTTTAATCAGATCATCAGAGATTTTAGGACGACCATCCGGAAAACGCTCACCCTTCCACTCCGATGTTAAAAATATCAGTTCTTCTTTTGAAAGAATCTGAGAAGTTGCTGAAATGGAAATGACTATAAAACATAATAAAAGTAGAAATGGTAGTTTTTTCATGATTATAAGAATTTATATAATTTAATGTTTTACAAATTTATTTTTAATATTCAGAATCCAGCGAATTACGTTAGGTGAAAATGTATTTTAATATTATTGGCAGTTGCAAAGTCAACCAGCCCGTCAATTCTTTCGAGGTTGTACTGTCCTTGTTCCTTTTGCATACTCATCATATAAACTCCGATTGTAGCTATATTAAAATTCTTTTTAAAGATTCCGGAGATCCTTGCAAAGGCTGTGTCAGAAGGGTTCAGTCCGCTTGCAAAAGAACCCAGGTAGAAATCGGGTCTTACTTCCCGTGCGAGTGTTGCCAGACCTTCATCGGAGTCCGCTGAAATTTTCACATTTTTACACGAGAACAATGATGTCCCAAGCATCATATAAAAACTAAACACCAAGAAATTATCTGAACCTTTCAATGCTGCATTCTCGAGAATGACTGCCAGCAATACACCAAAAATGAGATATTCAAAATTTGAATTTAAAAAGGATGGTAAGATAAGTTTGAATATTAAATAGGAAGAAACAGCAAAAGCCAGAGTTCCAAACAAGCTTTTTTTGTCGTGAAAAATCCGGAACCATTTATTGCCCTTCTTTATGCGACCTGAAAAGTTTGCCAGAGTATCAGATACTGAAAGTATCAGTAAAGAGGATTGGAAATAGTACAGCGGCAGATTATAAAGAGTCAGATAGGATGAAAGGATTCCCAGTGGATAAAACAATGTACCAAGACTTGTATCATTCGATTTATGAATAAATTGAAATTTTTCCTGCCTGAAGGTTAAAAAGGAAAATATTGTCCCTGAAATAATCAAGTATAAGAGAATATCCTTTTCAACAAAACAGGTAAGCATAAATAGTAAAAGACCGATAGTCAGATGAATCAGTTTTCTGAGAATAAGAGCTCTCTGATTGGTTAAAAGATGATTATAAAATTGGGACAATTGGAAAGTATTGATTTATGACAAATGTGGTTTTGGGAATATATAAAAAAATATTTAAATATTAATGCTTTTCGGAGCTGAATAAACTTAGAGCGGGGTGGTATGTAAAATTCACACGTCTTTGATCAAGGCTAATCGTTTTTTCAAGTGTAATTCGTTTTCAGACAAAAATTATTCAGGATTATGCACTCAGATCCTATTACCTTCAACTTGGACCTTCGGTGTCGGACTCAGAAGTCTTTATTCCGCTTCGACCCGTCAGATCGACTGGGCATAATAAAATTGATGTGTCGTCTCTTTATGTCATATCAATAAATGCACTTCCTGGTGTAGTTCCATAGCAACTAATTTCAATTTTTCATTAAGTTAATAACATTTTGTGGGATTTCTCAGATACCATAATGTATAATGAATGGACAATTAAGAATATTTTAAGGAGCTCAATGCGCAGGGTTAGTATGGATTTGTAGAAAACAGCATGAATGGTTCGTTTATACGTACAATCGGCATTAGAATGGCTAAAGCAAAGATTGGAATAATGAACATTCAATATTTGTCGCTGTGTTCAGTTTAAAATTGTAGTTGTTATGGGATAGGTATGCCCAAGTGTAAAAACCGCCATGTTATAATGTATTAATTATTAGAGATATATAAAATGGGGGGAGGGCAGAAATTAGGTTTTTAGAAAACTAAAATATATATTTGGGTTAAACAATGGCACCGAAAAGAGTAGTTTATAACTATGTTGCCCGTGTAGGGAAGATGTTCCATTATGGAAACCCTGGTGATATAGGGACTAACGGATTGGATGACAGGGCATCCTGGATGGAACGCATCAATCCGGCCGGTCTTGATAAAACGTCCCTTGAACTTGACCTCATAAATTATACGCCTGATAAAGGATTTTAAAAAGAAAAGCCTCAACTCTCGAAATATGTCTTTAACTCATATTTAAAATAAGTTATGAAATCATTAAATAGATTAATCGGATTATGGCTTTTGCAAGCTTGTTTTTCAAGCACCTCTGCACAGGTTAAACCATTGGACGAGTGGTGGCTAAAAGAGCCTTATCGTTTGGTTCAGACTAATTTACGCGAGATTGATGCCCGTGATTTTGATTTGGATGTGTATGTAAATTCAATAAAAGATATTGGCGCCAACGTAGTTTTAATTAATGTTGGCGGTATTGTTGCCAATTACTATACCGAACTTGAATTTCATTACAGGAATCCTTATTTGAAATCGGATATGATAAAAGAAGTGACCGATCGACTTCACAAGGAAGGAATACGTGTTATCGGACGCTTCGATTTCAGTAAGCTCAACGAAACTCTGGCACCAAGGAAACCCGAATGGTTATACAAAAGCTTGAAACACGAGACCGTTAATTACAACGGACAAGTTCATTGCTGCTTAAATGGCGGTTATCAGTGGGATTATTCTCTGGAAATTCTGAAGGAAGCACTATCCAAATTTCCGTTGGATGGCGTGTTTTTTAACATGACCGGATATCAAACCAAAGATTACAGTAATGTTGATCACGGAATTTGTCAATGCAATGCTTGTCGTGATAAATTTAAAAATTGGTCGCATGGTCTGGTTTTGCCAAAGATGTCTGATAAAAACGATTCAGTTTACAGAAAATATGAGCAATTTAAAATTGAAACTGCCGATGAGCTTTATCATCGTATTCACGATGTAATTAAATCGTTTGGAAATCACATCGCCATAAACACTTATACTGCGGCAGGAACCGACTTTTACCGTAAAGAATCGAACTCTCACGCAGCGCTTTATGATAATTTTGTTCCCTGGGAATATGAGGCCGCCCATAATGTAAAAAGCGCTTTAGGCTCCTGGAAAGATAAGCAAGTCAGCAATGCGGCTGTACATTTTTACGGATATCCGGCACGACATGCCGCCGATGCCCGATGGCTAACTCAGATTCGTTTGGTTCAGGATATAATGTATGGTGCTGGTCTTGATTTTTATTGCATGGGACGACTCGATAATCTCGAAGATCGGACGGTATTACAAAATGTAAAAGAAGTTTTTCAGTTTCAGAAAGTAAACGAGAGATATCTTCACCACACTATTTCGGGTAATAGAGTACTTTTGTTGCACGACTCACAATCGGAAAATGAGTACCAAGGTTTTTTCGAAATGCTTACAGAAAACCACGTGCTATTTGATGTAATGGAGTATAACTGTACCAATAATGCTGATATTCCTCGAGATCTGAATAGTTATGAGTTGATTATTCTTCCTGAAATCAGCCGTTTAAGCCAGAAGCAATGTGCAAAACTCGACCAATATGTTGAAAATGGTGGCAAATTGTTAGCCACAGGTTTTACTTCCACTAAAGATGCCATCGGAAACCCACTCAATAAAATACAATTAAATACTTTAGGTGTTGAACCTGAATATAAAACCTTTACTAAAGAGCAAGGAACTTTTTATCGAATCTTTGAGAAAGATAAAAAACGATTTAATAGTGAGGTTTTCAATGGATTGGATATAATCTATGCATGGGAAGAAGGTCTTTTTTGTAAATTAAAACCTGAATCAGAAGGCTTGCTTGGGTTTATTCCTCCTGAAATGATTGGTCCTCCGGAGAAAAATTATTATACCGAAGTGACCGATATTCCCGGATTGATTCTTTCTAATTCAGGCCAAGGCAAAACAGCATTTTTCCCCTTTAGGATTGGTACCCTTTATCATCACACCCGGCACTATGGACATGCCGCATTAGTGATGAATACATTAGCAAATTTATTAGATGTAAAGGCCGAAATTGAAACAAGTGCTTCACCACTAATTGAGATTTCACGTCAGAAAAGTAAAGACGGAAGTTTTGAATGGTACGGTATGTTGAATCATTCCGGACAATTAGGAAATGCATTTCATTCACCGCTTCCGGTTTTTAAAACAGTTTTTTGTATTACACCTGATAAAAAAGTAAAATCAGTAACCAGTATGAGAGATCATAAGATTATTCCCTATAAAAAGCTCGGTAATGGTAAAATTGAAATTACAGTTCCTGAGTTGGATACATACGATGTGGTGCTTATTCAATATTGATTTGTGATAAAGAGGATTGAAATACTAACTATTTAATAACTAATAACTACTATGAGAACTAACCGCCGAAACTTTATAAATATTGCCGCTCTTGCCGGGGCAACAGCCTCTCTCTTTCCTTTATCAGCTTTTTCCTCAAAAAAGGATACAACTAAATACCCCGATTATACGGCATTGGATGAAGCTATGCGAAAACCTGTATTGAAAAAAGAATTGTTTTCGCAACCTGTTATTATTGAAAAGCTTGAATTGCTTCAGGATAGGAATAATTTTATTTGTCGTGTTCGATCAAAAGACGGGGCAGAGGGAATTTCAATTGGTCATCCGTTTATTTCGAATTTAAGCTACCCTATGTTTTCGCAATTGTTGAAACCGATTTTTATGGGGCAGGATGCTCGAAATCTTGATGCACTTATTTTTAAAGCAGTCGAGAATAATATAAAAAAGCAAGGTATACCTTTGTGCGTTCAAATTGCAACAGTTGAATTTGCTATTTTGGATATGCTCGGGAATATTGCTAATAAACAGATTGGGCAACTTCTTGGCGATATTTATCATCCTGAAGTTTCTATATATTTAGGTACAAGAATTAACGAGTTACGGAAACAAATTCCTGAAGAATCGCTGCAATTGGTGATGCAAGATTATCAGGAAACAAAAGCTCAAGCCATTAAAATACGTGCCGGAGTTGGCGATAATTCGGGTTCCGACATGGATAACCGTCCCGGACAAACTGAAAAACTGATTCGTATGGCTCGCGAAATGTTTGGCGACAAAATGGTATTGATGATTGATGGAAACGGCACATATTCAGTAAAAGAAGCCATCAGGCTGGGAAAAATGCTGGAAGAATACAATTATTATTTCTGGGAAGAACCGGTGCCATGGGATTGGTACGAAGAACAAAAACAGGTAAAAGAAGGTTTGAAAATAAAAATGGCCGGAGGCGAGGAGGAATTTGGATTACATGCTTTCCGTTGGCTAATTGCAAACAATGCTTTTGATATTTTCCAGCCCGATTTGTTTTATTTTGGAGGGATGATTCGCAGTATGCAGGTAGCACGTATGGCTGCTGCCGTCGGAAAAACGATTACACCACACATGTCGGAAGGCGGATTGGGCTATTTGTATATGTTGCAAATGGTTTCAGCAACTCCAAATGCTGACAAATTCCATGAATTTAAAATGTTCGAAACACGCGATGCCAATGGGACAATTATCCCGATCGAAAGTGAAACAGAAGCATTTTCTTCAGTTAACGGGATTATTAAAGTGCCAACAGGTTCTGGTTTGGGAGTGATAATTGATCCGGAATATATTAAAACGCATAAGGTAATAAGCTAGTTGTTATAATAGGAGGGATGAGATCAAAAAAACCTCCTAGTGTGAGTGAGTATTGAGGAAAAAGAGACGAGAGTGCTCGCGATTGCTCTCGCACTCGCTCTCACTCTCGCTCTTTTTTAAGTACCCGGAGCGGGACTTGAACCCGCACAACCGTAATGGTCACAGGATTTTAAGTCCTGCGTGTCTACCATTCCACCATCCGGGCATTAAATTTTTAGTAGACTAAATTCTTAATATATTCAATAAAGAACTTTAAGCTTGCCCTTATAATCTGGGCGAATTGTGAGGCAAATTTAAAACAAATAATCCTCAATTAAAAACCGGTAACGACCTGTAGTAAATAAAAATCCCTGTGACTCTCTGTGTTTTTTCACTATCCCCGGTGTAACTATATTATTTTACACTGTGTTAAGCAGAAAAAAGACAGAGGCCACAGAGATTATTTTATGATATTTTATTTTATAAGAACAGGTTTTCCTAATCCAAGTTTCTCAAGCTCTTTCAACTGTGTCTTAGCATCACCGACAACAACATAATACATTCTTGAGGGATCAATGTAAATCTTTGCAACTTCCAGCTGTTTCTCCGGGGTAAGTGCTTTTACATATTCCTCCTCCAGTTTGATATAATCTGCAGGCAGATTGTATGCAGTCATTGTATTCAACATTCCCAACAGACTTCCAAGGGTCTCAAACCTTAAGGCATTACCTTTTATAAGTGCATCTTTGGTAAAGCTGATATACTCCTCAGGCATGTTGGCCCGGTATTTTTCCATCTCAGTTTTAAAAATTGTTACTGATTCAAGAGTTGAATTTGTACGTACTCTCGAGGAAGCTGAAAAATCCCCATAATTCTTATAACCGGTCATGCTTGATCTTGCTCCGTAAGTAAACCCTTTCTCTTCTCTGAGTATAAGATTGAAAATTCCATTAAACGATCCTCCCAGTTTGAAATTGGCAACATAAGCAGGATAATAATCAGGATCAGTACGTGGAATGGAAGGAGCTCCGATAGCAATAACCGACTGTTTGGCTCCGGGTACATCTACAAAGTAAACTGCAGATTTTTCAGGGGCTTCAGCTATTTTCAATTCAGGAAGTGTAACATCTTTTGAAAGCCATTTCTGATTCAATCCTTCAAAAGCTGTTTCAACTCTCTGCTGATCAAGATCTCCTGCAACAAGAAGCCTTGAAACAGAAGGAGAGAAGGTGGCATTATAGAAGCTTTTCAAATCATCAATTGTGATTGATGAAACTGTAGCTTCGGTTCCCGATGTTTCAATAGCAAGAATATTGTTTTCACCAAAAATAAGCTTATTGAGTGTTGTTGACGCCAGATAATCAGGACTTGCCTGGTTACGCTTCAATGAGTTGATCACTCTGCTTTTGGCAAGTGCAAATTGTTCCTCATCCCATCTTGGCTCAAGGAGCATCTCCTCAACAAGGGCAATTGTGGGTTCAAAATTTTTGGCCATGGTGCTGACATCTATTGAGATTTCTTCATCCCCGGCTGTTATTCTTATTGAAGCTCCCAGCAGACCAATCGCATCTTCCAGTTCTTCAGGAGTTTTGTTTCTTGTTCCCTCATTCATAAGCGAAGCAACGAGGTTTGCAAGTCCTGCTTTTGAAATATCTTCGGCAGAATGCCCGCCATCTATAATAATAGAATACTGAACAAGCGGAAGCTCAGATTGATTTATTCCATAAACTTTAATTCCGTTACCAAGTGTTGCTGTCCATACCTGTGGTACAGTAACTGACGGATCAGGACCAAAGGCCGGCATCACCGATCTGTCGAATTTTGAAGGGGTCTTGGCTATATTTTCTTCAACTCCGGAAACTGCAACAGCTTTAACCTCGGCAGCTTTGGAAACGTCTTCTTCGACAATGCCTGCATTAACAGAGCCTTCTGCAATAAGGGCGACTTCACCCTTCGGAACAAAACTCGTCTGGATAAAATTCTTTCCCTTTATGTATTTCTCATAAACATTCTTAATATCTTCCATTGTAACAGACTGAATAGCAGCAAGATCTTTTTTGTAATATTCAGGATCCCCGGTATTCATGGTATAGTCGGCAAATTGAAATGCTTTGCCCTGTACACTTGCAAAAGAGTTATAGAACCGGGTCTCATAAGAAGCCTTTATTCTGGTAAGGTCATCTTCTGTTATTCCATCCTGTTCGAATTTTGCAAAACCTTCAAAGATTGCTTTTTCAACCTCGGTAAGATTAACCCCGGGATTTGCAGCAACAGAAATCATAAAGCTTCCTGCCAGCTCCTGCGATCCGTTTCTTGTTGAAACGCGCGATGTAAGTTTTTTATCTTTTACCAGCACTACATAAAGAGGTGCTTTTTTAGTATTTGAAAGCAGTTCGCCAAGAAAATTCAACGCATATGAATCTTTTGAGAACCTTTCCACAGCAGGAAATACCATTGTAAGCTGTGGCGCTTTGGCAAAATTATCCTCATGGTAAAGTTTAATCGTTGATGCCAGTGAAACAGGCATGGCAGTCCTTTTTTCCACCGGCTCACCTGCCGGGATCTCGCCAAAATATTTTTCAACCCATGCTTTAACTTCATCCTTATTAATATCACCGGATATTGTCAAAGTAGCATTATTAGGAGAGTAAAACTTTTTATGAAATGCTCGTACATCTTCCACAGTTGCATTAGCCAGATCTTCCATTTCACCTATCACAGTCCAGCTGTATGGGTGACCAACAGGATAAAGGTTTTTATAGATCAGCCCTGAATTAAACCCATATGCTGCATTATCAACACTCTCGCGTTTCTCATTCTGAACGACATTCTGCTGGTTAGTGAGAGCTGCTCTTGTCACCGTGTTTGTAAGGTAGCCCATTCTGTCAGCTTCCATCCACATTGCCATTTCAAGGGCGTTTTTCGGAACCACTTCATAATAATTGGTTCTGTCCTGGCTTGTGCTGCCATTTAAGGTACCACCTGCACCCTGGATGTTTCTAAATAACTGGTCTTCACCAACGTTCTCCGATTTCTGAAACATCATGTGTTCAAAGAGATGGGCAAATCCGGTTTTGCCGGGAACCTCACGACTTGATCCGACATGGTAATATACTGCCAGGGCAGCTATAGGGTCAGACTTGTCTTCATTGAGGACAACTGTCAGACCGTTTGAAAGAGTGTACATCTCAAATGGAATTGAGAGGGCGGCTTCTTTCTGCTTTGTTTTACAGGAAAAGAGAAGAACGGGAATCAGGAAGATGAATAATTGGAGAACTCGTTTCATAGTTTTGATTTTTCGTAATTAGATTAGGACAACGAATATAACAAAAATATTAAAAGAGCTGTGGAAAGGCAAAAGTAAATAGTAGGCAATAGGCAATAGGCAGTAGGCAGAAGGCAGTCTTCAAGTTCCCTTCAGGGTCACTTCAGGGATTTAGGGGCAACAAAATACATAGTCTCACAGAGTTAAAATAAAAAAAGGCTGCTAATGCAACCTCTTGTTTCTTTTGAGCGGGAGACGGGACTCGAACCCGCGACCCCGACCTTGGCAAGGTCGTGCTCTACCAACTGAGCTACTCCCGCAAAATCACGCGGCAAAAATAAGAAATTTTTTTTATCTGCAAACAGTGTAAGTGAAAATAGACGAAATGATTTTGTACTAACGTCTCCTTGCTCCCCACTCAACAAGCATATCATTTTCAATATAGAGCCATGAGTTATTATATATCCACTCTTCTTTTATACGGTTATTGCTTATTACCCTGTTGATTTTAATAGGATTACCCCAGCTGTCCCTGACCATCTCACTGCTCATTCCCTTCCAGATTTTGCCCGTCATCAATCGTGCTGCAATGCTGGAGCCATATTTGTTTTCAAGAAGTGAAAACCTGCTGCCTTCCTGTCGTTGCTGAGGCTGCTCATTCTGCTGAACGGGCTGTGTTCTTTGTTCTGGTCTGACCGTCTGGTTTCTTGAGGGTTGTTGCGGTGCCTGCTTAATAACAGCATGTCGTTTAAATATATAGCCTTCGCTTTCTTCAAAAAGAACATGAAGGTAAGTACTGTCAGAATCAATAACTTCAACAGTAGAGCCTGATGGTATTATAAGTATTACCGTGGTGAGATCATCCTTTGCTCCGAATAATCTGCTTGATGATTTTAAGGTGGCTGTTACCGCATTTTCCTGAACAGACTGATTTTGTTCAAGATTCTGAAGAACATTACTACGGCCTGCTTGGCCATTTATTGAAATTGTTCCAAGAAGGAAAAGGGAAGACAAAATTAGGTTTTTCATATCTGTGATTTTTCTTTTATATTCAAAAACTGTACCATATTAAAGATACAACTCCTGATGGTAAGCTAAGATAATTTTCTGATCAGCATCAGTCCATCCCTGACAGGAATTATTACTTCTTCAATATTCTTTTCATTCCTTATCATTTCATTGAAGTCAATTATTCCTCTCGCCTGGAGATCAGTTGTTTCCTTATCAAGTACCTGACCGCCCCATAGTACATTATCAGCAAGGATAAAACCACCAGGAGTCACTTTGTCGATTATAAGTCTGTAATAATCAATATACTCCCGCTTGTCGCCATCAAGAAATACAAGATCAAACTTGTTATCAAGTCCGGGAATTATTTCAAGGGCATTTCCGGTAATCTGTTTAATTTTTGAATCAACACCGGCACGCTTAAAGTATGAATCTGAAAATGCTTTCAGTTCATCATTTGACTCAAGTGTGATGAGCCTGCCTCCTTTCTTTAATCCTTTTGCAAGGCATATTGCCGAATAACCGGTGAAAGTCCCAATCTCAAGAATGTTTTTGGGCCGAATCATTTTCGAGATAAGCTCAAGCAGTTTTCCCTGTAAATGTCCCGAAACCATATTGGGATTAATAAACTTTATATGAGTCTGCCGGTAGAGATCTTCAAGAACAGGATCTTCTGCAGTGATATGATCCTCAATGTATTGCTCCAGTTTCTTATTCATGCTTTTACCTGCTTAAAATAATAATCAAACCTAATTTTCCGACCCTCTCAGGGGAGGTGCTGCGAAGCAGAAGAGGGGTCTCATATTCCGACCGCATCTTTCCCGGGGGTCTCATATTTCCTACTACACTTTTCATTTGGTGCTTCATCTGCCCCAACTATCCTCTTCCTACTTATATATAAGCGTTGAAAGTTGTGTTGGTTCAAATATCTCATTCGAAATATTAAGTAATTGTACAGCAGTTACACTATCGATTTTATTGTAAATTTCTTCAATAGTGTCAATGCGGTTAAATACAAGCATACTCTTGCCCAGGCTCAGCATAAGACTCTCATGGTTTTCATAACCTCTTGCAAGATAGCCTTTTATCTGTTTTTTTGCCTTGCTCAGCTGTACAGAACCTACAGGAGAAGTTCGTAATTTGTTGAGTTCAGTCATGGTCACAGAAATACTCTTTTCAAGATTCTGACTATCGGTACCGAAATATATTGAGAAGGCGCCGGTATTGCAATACGGATTATAATTCGATTCAACGTTGTATGCAAGC
>JBBRVC010000059.1:0-22434 GCA_038247205.1 Bacteroidales bacterium | reverse complement strand
TGAAGCCATATATCAAATAAATTATTTTACAAAATTAACTTTTCTATACGACAAAATAATTAATTTGAAGAATCCCGACCCAATTTGAGTGTAATATTCATATTCAGATTAATTATAAGGCCAATATTTCTTAACTTTGCAATTATTATCAGTACATTAATTCACGAAATATGAATGAAAAGGTTGTAAAATATACCTTTCCGGCCCTGTTTAGCCTGACGCTGGAGAAATTTGGTGACAAAAATGCTTATGCATTTGTGGGAGAAGAGCCCAGAAGTTACAGTGATATAGATGCTCATATTACTGCATTAATGGCTTTTCTTGAAAAGGCTGGCATTATTCCGGGCGACAGAGTTGCAATTCTGTCGACGAATATGCCAAACTGGGGGGTTGCTTATTTTGCCATCACTTTCATGGGTGCAGTTGCTGTTCCGATTTTGCCTGACTTTTCTAATATTGAGGCAGGAAATGTACTGGATCATTCAGAGAGTAAAGCAATTTTTATCTCTGCTTCGCTTTATTCAAGGATTGAGGATTATACATCTGAAAGTCTAAAAACAAGAATTGCGATTGAGGATTTTTCAATTATAAATCCGGGATCTTCAGATCCTGTTTTTGACATTTCGTCCAAATCTCAGAGGCAGTATGAAGTTGAAGAAGATGATATTGCATCAATAATTTATACTTCCGGAACCACCGGCAGGTCAAAAGGGGTGATGCTTACTCATAAAAACATCTCATTCAACGCCATGAAAGGCAGGGTAATACAGCCAATTGATGAGACAGATCGTTTTTTATCTGTTCTTCCTTTATCTCATACTTACGAAAATACGCTCGGGCTTATCTTTCCAATGCTTGCCGGGTCAAGTGTTTATTACCTCAGGAAGCCTCCCACACCGGCAGTGTTGCTTCCGGCTCTGGAACTTGTCAGACCTACCTTAATGCTCACCGTACCACTCATAATTGAAAAGATTTATTTTAATAAGATAAGGCCGGCATTCACCGATAAAAAGGTTATGGGTCTGATCTATAAAATACCAGTCTTCAGGAAGAAGCTTAACAGCATTGCCGGGAAAAAGCTTTTGAAGACATTTGGAGGGGAACTGAAGTTCTTTGGTATTGGAGGAGCGAAGCTTAACAGCACTGTTGAAAAATTCCTGATCGAAGCAGGCTTTCCATACGCCATAGGATATGGTCTCACTGAAACAGCCCCGCTTCTGGCCGGCGCTAATCCTTCCAAATCGGTACTTGAGTCTACCGGACCGGCAATTGAAGGCATAGAACTCATAATACATGATCCGGATCCAAAAACAGGCGAAGGAGAGATCTGGGCAAGAGGTCCGAATGTAATGAAGGGTTATTATAAAGAACCTGAGATTACCAATGAAGTTCTTACTCCTGACGGATGGTTTAAAACAGGAGATCTTGGAGTAATGGATGCAAATAAGAATCTGTTTATAAAGGGAAGATTAAAAAATATGATTGTCGGAGCAAGCGGAGAAAACATATACCCGGAAGAGATTGAATCAGTTATAAATAATTTTAAAGGCGTTGTCGAATCCCTTGTTGTGGAGCAAAAAGGAAAACTGGTGGCTCTTGTTCACTTCAATATGGAAGAACTTGAAAAGAAATATCAGGATATGAAGCAGGATCTGGATCAAAAAATTGAAGAGATCAAAACCGAACTGCGGGATTATGTTAATTCACAGGTAAATAAATTCAGTCAGATCCAGAAAGTTGTGCATCAGCAAATACCATTTCAGAAAACAGCCACGCTCAAAATAAAAAGATTCCTTTATACTACTGGTTTGCACAAAGACAAAATTAAAAACCCCCTTTGATCAAAGGGGGTAAAAATTCATAATTGAAACAGGAACAACCCGACTGTAAAATTTCGGATGCCGATTAATTATTTAATAGCAGTCTGATATCTTTTATTTACTACATCCCAGTTCACAACATTCCAGAAAGCATCAACATACTCCGGTCTTCTGTTCTGATACTTAAGATAATATGCATGTTCCCATACATCAAGGGTCAGCAGTGGAGTACCTTTGATTGTGGAAATATCCATCAGGGTGTTATCCTGATTTGCCGTGCTACCAACAGCAAGTTTTTTATCAGCTGTCAGGTAAAGCCAGGCCCAGCCGCTTCCAAACCTGGTTTTTGCGGCATTACTGAAAGTTTCCTTGAATTTGTCAACTGATGTGAATTCTTTAACAAGAGCTGCAGATAATTCCTCTGAAGGACCTTTGGAGTCTTTTCCAAGATTCTGCCAGAAAAAGACATGGTTATAATATCCTCCTCCATTATTTCTGACGGCGTCGCTGGCTTTTGAAATCTCAGCAAAAACTTTTTCGACAGATGATTTTTCATATGCAGTACCCTTAACTGCATTCACGTAATTATTAAAATAAGCTCTGTGATGCTTATCGTAATGAATTTCCATTGTTTTTGCGTCAATATATGGTTCCAGCGCATCATAGGCATATGGTAATGCCGGAAATTCAAGAGTTGTAAGTTGAAGTGTTGCAAGTGTTTCCATAGTTAATGTGTTTGTATTATTTACGTTACCGGCTATGGCCTTCCCGCCGACATAAGTTGCAGCGATACCAAGACCAAGATTTTTTAAAAAATTTCTGCGTTCCATTCGTTTAGTTTTATTTTTTAAACAACAGTATTCGGATTTTGTTCAAATAAGTCTCTACTGATTAAAATTTATAATATGAAATTTAAAGATCATACTGCATATAATAACCGAATTTTTTGTAATTTTATGGTGATTTCGTAACCTGTAACTATTTAATCTTAAATTTATTAATATGGTTAATAATAATCACAAATCCATAGCCACTCTGATAGTTATTGTTTTTCTGGCTATATCTTGCTCCGGTAACAAGAGCAAGGCAGTAAAGGACGAAAGTCTTAGCCCTTCATTAATTGAGGTCTCCATAAAAGGCATGACCTGCACAGGGTGTGAGGAAACAATCCAGACACGGGTAGGAGGGCTTGAGGGAGTAAAGTCAGTTAAGGCATCTTTCGAAACAGGGAAAGCTGTGATTGAATATCTGCCCGGAGTAACAGACACCGTTAAAATTAAAGAAATGATTACCCGCTCAGGTTATGGAGTGGTAAAATTCAATCCTGTAGAACCGGGGGCACCGGTGGAATAATTTCTCCTTTTTATTCCGATCAGCCCTTTTAACCAACCTATCGAAAAATGAAAAATATTACAATAGCAGGAAGAATTTTATTTGCTCTTCCGTTTGCAGTTTTTGGAATAAACCATTTTATAATGATGGATTATTACATGGGTTTGCTAACTTCCTTTATTCCAAAAACAGCCTTTACCCTAATCCTTACAGGAATTGTACTTATTGCCGTAAGTATCAGTATCATTTCAAACAGGTATGTGAAGTTATCGTCAATAGTTCTTGCAATCCTGCTTTTCATCTTCATTGTTACAATACATATTCCTCATCTCATAAATGGGGTGAACACAACACCAACACTGATAGCGCTATTAAAAGATATCTCTCTTATGGGAGGTTCTTTAATGATAGCGGGCATATACTCTGAAAAGGACCTCACAAAACCGTAAAATATTTCAGATCTAACTCATATCTTTTCTATAATTAATATTTATTCTTTATGAAAAAATATATATCAATCGCGCTCGTCATTTTTTTAGCATTATACATTGGACCCGGCTGTAAAAAAGACAAAGGAAATCCACCAATTCTACCTCCTGTGGCATCAATGATAATTGATTTCAGCAACTTTCAATCGGGAAAAAAATCAGATCCTGCAATTAATGTAACCAAAGGTATAGAAAACAGCAGCTGGGAATTTGCCGCCCTGGTGGCAGGATTCTGGAACTCTATACTTGTTATCAATCTTGCTGTTCCTGTTTCAACTTTCGAACGGGCAACAGAAAACAAACCTGCTTATCTTGATAATAAAACATGGCAGTGGAGCTATGATGCTCCGGTAACAATTAACCAGGTCAGCGTTACATATAAGGCCCGCCTTACGGGACAAATAACTGCGACTGAAGTAATATGGAAGATGTATATTTCCAGGACAGGAACAGGAGCTTTTGCTGAATTTGTATGGTTCGAGGGAACATCAAAACTTGACGGAACAAGCGGAAAGTGGATTGTAAATTATAATGCTCAATATCCCGAGCCGGTACTTAATATTGACTGGACCAAAAGCTCTTCCGATATCGGAACTATAAAATATACTTATGTCAGGACCCTTAATAATAACAGAGTGGCCGATACATTTAAGAATAGCTATATTGAATATGGCCTGACAAGCGCCACGTTAAATGCATATTATAATATTCATTATTACAATGGCATTGATTTTTCTGATGTAAATATTGAATGGAACACTACCACCCATAATGGAAGAGTAAAGAGTTTTGGTCACTTTGGCAATCAAAACTGGTATTGCTGGAATGCAAACAGGATTAATACACTGTGTCAATAGCTGCGGCTCATATCCGTTAACAAATAAAAAAACTCGATAAATATAACGTCTGCAGGGAGAATCGTGCCGGGGGTAGGATTTCTTTGGGATTTTTCGTTATTTTGCGCCACTGAATTAAAAAATTAAACATGTCTCTGGGAAAGAAATCGGTCATATTGATTATTATAATACTGATAATTGATCAGACACTTAAGTTCTGGGTTAAGACCAATATGGAGATTGGACAGGAAATCAGGCTCTTCGGTGATTGGGGGATCCTCCATTTTATTGAAAATAACGGAATGGCCTTTGGAATGGAAATGGGTGGAAGATTCGGAAAATTCATTCTAAGCATATTCAGAATAATTGCCATTTTTGGGATTGGATGGTTTCTGGCATCCCTTATAAATAAGAAAGCAAACCTTGGTTTAATACTCTCTGTGAGCGCAATAATGGCAGGTGCGATAGGGAATATTATAGACAGTGCTTTTTATGGACTTATATTCAGCGAAAGCTACAGTCAGGCGGCTATTTTATTCCCTCCCGGAGGCGGCTACGCCTCATTTCTTCATGGCAGAGTGGTGGATATGTTCTATTTTCCAATTATTGACACACAATGGCCGAAGTGGTCACCTATCAAGTCCGGCGAGTCGCTAATATTCTTTCGCCCGGTATTTAATGTAGCGGATTCAGCCATAACCTGCGGAGTTATATCAATCCTCCTTTTCCAAAAAAAAATGTTTAAGGATTTATCCTGATCAGCCTACTGACAGCAGCCACCTATACAGTTGAGCAGTATGGTAAGATTCTCATGTTTAAGGAAATACCAGGTATTTTTTCCTTCTCTTTTTGAAAGAAGAACGCCTTTATCCTTAAGTATGCCCAGATGGTGGGATGCGATTGACTGTTCTATACCAACCTGATTATAAATTTCCGTCACAGTATGCTTTTGACCGTCTTCAAGACACCCTATAATTGAGATCCTTATAGGGTGAGCAATAGCTTTAAGCATGCCAGCAGCCTTTTCGAGACTCTCAGGACTAAGTTCTTTAAATTCCATTTCTAGACTATTTCAAGTTACAAAGATATATAAATATGTCGATATGATGGTTTTTGAGTCATCAGTAATCCAATAAGGGACTTTATAATTAACAATTGAATATTTATCCGACCTTTTATTTTGAATTTATTATATTTGAACAAAACAATTAAATATGTCTATTCTCGCTGAGATCAGAAAACCTGTCGAAAATGAGATGGCTGGTTTTGAAGCCTATTTTAACAGGACCCTCCGCAGCGAGATCCCGCTCCTCAAAATAATTCTTAATTACATACTTCGTCGCAAAGGTAAGCAAATGCGTCCGTTGCTTGTTTTCCTGACAGCCAGACTTAACGGTGAAATTGGTGAACCAACTTATGTAGCAGCGACACTGATTGAGCTTCTTCATACTGCCTCAATAGTTCATGATGATGTGGTTGATGATGCAAATGAGCGCCGGGGAGCTCTTTCGATCAATGCTCTATGGAATTCCAAGATCGCAGTTCTTGTTGGCGATTATATGCTTTCAAAGGGACTACTGATAAGTGTTGAGAAATCAAGGTTTGACATGCTGGAAATAGTCTCCGAGGCTGTTAAATCGATGGCAGAGGGAGAACTACTTCAATTGCAAAAGTCAAGGAAGCAAAGCATAAAAGAAGAAGATTATTTTCAGATCATAAAATGCAAGACAGCGGCATTGATTGCTGCATGTACTGCTACAGGGGCCAAGTCGGTAACAGAAGATCCGGATGCTATTCAGCTGATGAAAGATTTCGGGGAAAACATCGGTATCGCTTTCCAGATAAGAGATGATCTACTTGATTATGAAGGAAACAGTTTGTCGGGTAAAACCTTTGGCAACGACATTAAAGAAAAGAAAATAACACTCCCACTCATTCATGCCCTTGAATTAACAACAAATTCTCAGAAAAGACACATTCTTTCAATAGTCAAGAGCTCAAAAAAGACAAAGGCTGAAATAAATGAAGTTATTAAATTTGTTTCAGACACAGGGGGCCTTGAATATGCCGAACTAAAGATGAATTTATACCGCGATAAAGCCCTAGCAATACTCGATTCCTATCCTCTTTCAGATGTTCGAAACTCGTTATATAAATTTGTGCTATACACTACATCAAGAGATAAATAATTGTATTCTCCTCTTTTATAGTCTATTAGTCTTCTGCTTCAAGCGTAATTTTTGGAACTTTACCAAGATCCTCAACATAGTATCTTGATCCCATATAGAACAGAATTGATCCCACTACAAGAACAAATGGCAACATTGCAAAAGCTGTCTGGATATTTGTAAGATCATAGATTTTACCCATTATCAGAGGTGCTGTAGAAGCGCCCAGAAGGTTCTGAACAACCACCGCTATTGCATAAGACGTAGCTCTGAGCCCTGGATGAATAACATCCTGGGTCACTGCTGCCGCTCCGGCAATGAAAAGCATAATTGATATCCCGAACAGAAGGAGGGTGATGTACTGTACCGTTCCTTTAAACAGGTACAGAGCTGCGAACAAAAGCACAGCAGTAACCATTGTTGAAATCGCAGGCAAAAGCAACCTTGCCCTTGGCTGAGATTTTCTCCACCTGTCGGTAAGATATCCGCCTAAGGGTGCGCCAATCAGAGCCAGTACCATAACAGCGCTTGCCATAGTCCCGGCTTTGGCCTGAGGAAGACCCCTCATATTCTGGAAATAGGTTGAAAGCCAGGTGATCATTGATGTAGTGACAAAGATCACAGCTGCAAAACCGAAGTAAGTATAAATCACTGATGGTTTGGTTATAAATTCCCTGACCATATCCTTTCTCTCCATTTTAACCCTCTTGTGGCTTTTATCCAGGAACGACAGGTCAACTGTCTTATAGTCTTTTACAAAGAGAAACAAAACAGCAACTATCAATCCGGGTATGGCAACAATGCCAAAGGCATGTTTCCAGCCCAGGTGTTCTGCAATCAGTCCTCCCATCAGTACTCCTATGGCAGTTCCGAGGGGGATGGATGCGTTCCACAATCCAATCATTTTAGCCCGTTTATCAACAGGATAAAGACCAGAAATCATGGCACTTCCTCCGGGAGCATAACCGGCCTCTCCTACTCCGATAAGTAACCTGGCAAGAAAAAGCTGGGTAAAGTTTCCTGTAAGTGCACAAAGAGCCGTTGCAAGACTCCATAGAACGGCCATTATTCCAATTGTTTTTGAACGGCTCCACCTGTCAACAAGTATGGATATCGGAAACGTTAAAAGTACAATAGCCCAGTAAACGGCTGATACAAGCAATCCACTTTGTGTGTGAGTAATACCCCAGTCTCTTTCAATTGAGGTAAACATTGAAGTAACAACCATCCTGTCGGCATAATCGAAAAGATAAAGCAGGAAAAGCAAAGTAAAAACATAGTTGGAATATCTTTTCGAAAAGAGATAGCCCTCGCGGTCATTAGGGGTTTTTGTCATAGCTGTTCGAGTCAGGGGAACCAATAAATTTCTGTATCATGCAGAAAATGGGTCGTCATCCCAATACCAAGTAAATAAAAATATTTATCCTTTATTTAATTTTTAGTAATTTTAGGTCTTTATACTTAGTCGGTAAGACTATTAACAAAGTAATTTCAACCCCTAAAATAAACAAAACCATGACAAGCTTAAAGCAGATACAGGATTTTATTGCAGCAGAGCCAATTGCACTTATAGGTGTTTCCAGAAATCCGAAAAAATTCGGATATACCGCTTTTAAAGAGCTAAAAGAGAAAGGAATGAATATTATCCCTGTCAATCCAAATGCTTCAGAAATACTGGGAGAAAAAACATATCCTGACGTTAAATCCTTACCTGAAGCGGTTAAAAGCATAATCATAATGACAAAAAAGGATCAAACCGCATCTGTAATAAAGGAGGCAATGCAAAAAGGGGTAAAACACATATGGATACAGCAAATGGCTGATAGCCCGGAAGCTGTAAGCCAACTTACCGGTTCCGGCATCAATTGTATCACAGGCGAATGTATCCTGATGTACTATAAACCTCACAGTATTCATAAATTCCACGGAGCGATAAAGAAATTTTTCGGCCGGTTCCCGAAGTGAAAAGATGAAGTCGACAGAGTTGTTTTTATAAATTTGTACCTTGTGTCGCGTAAATGATTAGAACAATTTTAGGTTCGGATATGTTAGTAAAAAGTTATGATGTTGAATTTAAGGTCAGGGATTATGAATGTGACGTTCAGGGTGTTGTAAATAATGCAAATTATCAGCACTACCTTGAGCATGCGCGGCATGAATTTCTCCTTTCGAAAGGTATCAGCTTTATGAAGCTGCACGAAGAGGGTCTGGATCTGGTGGTTACCAGGGTAGATATAAATTATAAATTTCCACTGAAAAGCCGGGACTCGTTTATTGTAAGAACAAATATCGAAAGAGAGGGGAATGTAAGGCTGCTGTTTGTACAGGATATATTCAGACTACCTGATGAAAAACCCATAGTTCATGCCAGGGTAACGGGTGTTGCAACAAAAAATGGAAGACCAGTACCCCCGGGTAGCCTGGTAAAAGAGTTGGGTTTGGAGTAAAAAAGTTTTCAAAACATAATTCTTTTTATTATGGAAAAGAAGAAACTTACCCGAACACAATTTGTTGCCACTGTCGCCAACGGAGCAGGAACTGTTCTCATCGGAGGCACTGCAGCTAATATTTTTTCTGAATCAGCCGGAAGTTCACGATCACCATTCCAGAAAGTCAGTCTGGGAAAATCCGTTATTACAACAACCCTTCTTGGGATGGGAACCGGTTCCAGCGGTTTCAACCGGACTTCTGCAATCCCGATCAGATAGACAATTATATCAGCAGGGTTGAGAATGTAAGAATATGAGGCTCAATAAAATATTTACCATATATTTAAACAATTAATAATCTAACCTTCCAACGATGTCTAAATTACCCATTTTACTAATCACTGTTTTGTCTTTTTCTGTTCAGTGCTTTGGCCAGAACGAGAATTCCAAAGGGAACTCACTGATTGCATCTGATGCAAAAATTGAAAAGCTTTCTGGCGGATTTCTATTTACTGAAGGACCGATTGCCGATGCGAATGGCAATATCTATTTTACCGATCAGCCAAATGACAAAATACATATCTGGAGCACAGAAGGTAAGCTTACAACCTTCCTTGAACCTGCCGGTCGCGCAAACGGACTCTTTTTTGACAAAAAAGGCAATTTGTGGGCTTGTGCTGAGGCAAAAAATGAACTCTGGTCAATCAGTCCTGATAAACAAGTTACCAAAATTCCCTTAAACTTTGAAGGGAACATTTTTAACGGTCCTAACGACATGTGGATCACAAAGGGAAACGGAGTCTATTTTACCGATCCTTTCTGGAGAAGGTCATTTTGGGATCATTCTGAACAACCTCAGAAAAAAGAATCACTCTATTACCTTCATCCTGACCATTCTGCATTAACACGTGCTGATGGCGATCTCGTTAAGCCAAACGGACTGATCGGATCAGTTGACGGAAAAACTCTTTATGTTTCCGATCAGGGAGCAAAGAAAACCTACAAATATAGTATCCGGAAAGACGGGAGCCTTGCCAACAAAACCTTATTCTGCGAAATGGGTTCAGATGGCATGACGATAGACTCAAAGGGTAACATCTATCTAACCGGCAGAGGTGTGGTAATTTTTGACAAGACAGGAAAGCAAGTGGGTACTATTGATATTCCTGAAGGACCAACAAATGTATGTTTCGGAGGAAAAGATTTAAAAACTTTGTTTGTAACAGCCAGAACCGGAATATATTCCATAAAGATGAATATAAAAGGTGTCAGATAAGATTTAAATAACCCGAATTTTTTTGATGTCAAAATCATTTTTCTGAATGTATTAGTCAAATTTCATTATCATTGTACCGATAATGACTATACCTAAATTTGATAGCGAAAACAATTAATTTTATATGGAAGGAACTCGCAGGGCAGATATAAAGCCAGGTCTTTTTGTAATGGTTGAATTATCTGAAGATAAACGTACAGGCAAATTGACAGGTGGCACGGTGAAAGAAGTTTTAACCTCTTCTCCAACTCATCCTCACGGAATAAAAGTAATGCTTGAAAACGGCCAGATCGGCAGAATAAAACAAGTCGGATAAGTTGTTTTCAATCTTGATATTTTTTTAACGAAAGCCGGTATTAATGAAGTATGAGGATTTTTTAGTGCATTCCCTTGGGAAAGGGAATGTTATTTCTCCTCTTAAGAATACGCAAAAATCGGACAGCCCTGTTCATCGCTTTGTAGATGAGAACGACAGGATACTCTACGATGTATCAACTGAGAATTTCTTAAGATATAAAGAAACAGGTGAGACACCCATTTCGTTTGAAAGAACAGGACCCAAAGAAACCATTTTTTTCGAACCGGCAAAGACAAAAGTAGCTATTGTAACCTGCGGCGGTTTATGCCCCGGGTTAAATAATGTAATACGCGCACTCGTAAATGAGCTTTATTACCGATACGGTATTACCCGTGTTTTGGGAATTAATTACGGCTATGAAGGGCTGGTTTCAAAATACAATCATCCGGTTACAGAACTAACACCCCAGATGGTAAGCAACATCCATCTTTTTGGAGGAACCATACTTGGTTCTTCCCGTGGGAATCAGGATGTCGGGGAGATGGTTGACACCCTCGAAATACTTAATATAAATATACTTTTCTGTATAGGTGGAGACGGGACAATGAGAGGAGCTCATGCCATACATCAGGAAGTTGAAAAGCGCAAGCTCAGGATCTCGATAGCCGGAATCCCGAAGACAATTGATAATGATATCGACATGATTCAAAAATCATTTGGCTTTGAAACTGCGTTTTCTATAGCCAACGATATTATCGAAAATGCACATAATGAAGCATCGGGAGCTTATAACGGGATAGCGCTCGTTAAGCTGATGGGCCGCGATTCAGGATTTATAGCTGCAAGTGCGGCACTGTCAATCCAGGATGTAAATTTTGTTCTTATCCCTGAAATATCTTTTGACCTTTACGGTCAGCGCGGATTTCTTAAAGTTCTGAGGCAACGGCTCGAAGCCAGGCATCATGCCGTAATAGTTGTGGCTGAAGGCGCAGGTCAGGATTTCTTTGAACCCGGAAGCCATGAAAAGGATGCCTCGGGAAATATCAAGCATAAGGATATTGGCCTGTACCTCAAGGAAAAAATTAAAGAGGAGTTTGATGAAAAAGGGGTTCCGCATGTGATCAGATATATCGATCCGAGTTATATTATAAGAAGCTCTCCGGCCAATGCGAACGACAGTAAGTTTTGTAATCTACTGGCGCAGAATGCAGTGCATGCAGCGCTTGCGGGTAAAACGGATTTTGCGGTCGGATTCTGGAATAATCATTTCACGTTGATTCCCATACCGATGGTGATTGCTAAACGCAAAAGGATAGATGTGGAAGGTGAGTTATGGTGGAATGTTCTCGAAGCAACAGGCCAACCGGTGAATATGAAAAATCCTTAATATGTTGAAGAATGTCGTTTTTGACCTGGGAAATGTACTTCTCAGTTTCAGACCTGCTGAATACCTACAGAAGTTAAATTATACTGAAAGCTTCAGATTATCAGTACTTTCCGATATTTTTGCCAGCAATGAATGGCAATTGCTCGATGACGGGGCTATGACGGTAAGTGAGGCAATTGATTCAATCCTTCCCAAAACATCGCTTACAAGGGACGAAATCGTGCATATTTTCGATTTACGTACCGAGATACTACATCCACTCGAAAAGAACATAAAACTCCTTCCTGAGCTAAAAAAACATGGTTTCAGGCTATACTATCTTTCCAACTTCCCTATTGATATTTTTCCTGAAGTCAGAAATCAATACCAGTTCTTCTCTTATTTCGATGGCGGGATAATATCTGCGGAGGTGAAATTCTCCAAACCGGGAACTCAGATTTACAAAATTCTTCTTGACAAATATAATTTAAGTGCAGCAGAATGTCTTTACATTGATGATCTCGAACCGAATGTTCTCACTTCTGAGGCTATAGGCATGACCGGATTCTTTACAGAAGCCTCTCATGATATATCAGATGAAGTTTGCAGAAGATTTAAAATAAATTGCCCGGCAACTTAGTACTGTGAAATTATTCACAGTAAATCATTTTTGAAAAATCAGCATTCAGTATCCGTCAGAATATTTTACGATAACCGGTATTCGAAAAGTTATTCCTGCATTTGGATTTCATGTCTGAATTCAGCTGAAAGTATATTTTAATAATTAACCGTGCATTTTTATTCCTTCAGGATATAAAATTCCGTATCACAGGCCGATTCACCTTTGAATAATCAATTCATAGGAAGTTAAAAATTGAGAAAATACTTTTAATTTCTTCTCTTACTGTATGTTATGTTGCTTAAAGGAGAAGAGTGGAATTTCTTTAATCAGCGAGCTTTTTCAAGAAAACCAGATAAAACTGACATTTTTGAAGGTCCTATGACTTTTTCGAGCTCGTCCGGGGATGCCATTTTAATTTTGGCGACAGAACCAAAATGTTTCAGCAGGATCTCTTTTGTCTTGGGACCAATTCCTCTGATTGTGTCCAATTCTGATTTTGTCATTTCTGAAGAACGTTTATCACGGTGAAAATTAATTCCAAACCGGTGAGCTTCATTTCTCAGGTTCTGAATAATTTTCAGGCTGATTGAATTTTTATCAAGATATATCGGAACAGAGTCGCCGGGGAAATAAATCTCTTCAAGCTTTTTTGCAATTCCTATAATTGCGATTTTATTTCTGAGTCCCAGACTGTCCAGACTTTTCAAAGCTGAAGAGAGCTGCCCCTTACCCCCATCGACAATTATAAGCTGCGGAAGACTCTGACCCTCTTCAATCATGCGTTTGTATCTGCGGTAAATAACTTCCTCCATGGACAAAAAATCATCAGGTCCGGACACAGATTTAATATTGAAGTGCCGGTAATCCTTTTTACTCGGTTTTGCATTCCTGAAAACAACACACGCCGCCACCGGATTGCTGCCCATAATATTTGAATTGTCAAAACACTCTATATGAACAGGAAGAGCAGACATGTGAAGGTCATTTTTCAACTTCTCAAGATTTTTTCCTGTTCTTTGTTCCGGTGAATGCTCGGTCCGCTTTTTTCGTTGTTCAAGCTTATAATATATTGCATTACGCTCGGCCAGTTGAAGCAGTTTGAGTTTATCACCCTGTTTAGGAACGATATATTTAACGTTATTAAGTTGTATATCAGGGTGATACGGTACAATAATTTCAGTAGAATCGCTATCCAGCCTCTGTCTGATTTCGTTTATGGCAAATCCCAGGAGAGAATCAGCCTCCTCATCCATCCTGGTTTTTATTTCGATAGTATAGGCCTGAATAATTGAGCCCTGAACAACCTTTAAAAAATTAACGTATGCCATATCATCATCCTGCGACATTGCAAAAACATCAACATTTTTAATTGTTGAACTTACAACAGAGGACTTGCTCTTAAAGCGTGAAAGAATTTCAATTTTGTCCTTAACAGACTGAGCCTTTTCATATTCCATACTTTTTGAAAAATCTGCCATCAGCTTTTTAAGGTGATCGATAACCGATGACAAGTGACCCTTGAGTATTTCCCTGATCTCAAACATCGCTTCATCATAATCTGCACGAATCTGGTTTCCTACACAGGGCCCCTTGCAATTACCGATATGGTATTCAAGACAAACTTTAAATTTACCTGCATTAATATTTGATTCTGAGAGGTTTAAGTTACAGGTTCGCAATTTATATAACTGCCTGATCAGATCAATCAATGTCTTAACCATTAGCCCGGATGTATACGGACCGAAGTAATAGGATCCATCCTTTATCACGGTTCTTGTGGAAAATACACGGGGGAATGGTTCATTTTTAATACATATCCAGGGAAATGTTTTATCATCCTTCAGTAGTATATTATATCTTGGCTGATGGTTTTTAATGAGATTATTTTCAAGCAACAAAGCGTCAGATTCATTATCGACAACAATATGCCTTATATCGGTTGCCTTTTTGAGCATTACATAAGTTTTACCTGACTGGTTCTTGCCAAAATATGACGCCACGCGTTTTCTAAGGCTTCTTGCCTTACCTACATAAAGCAGATTCCCAAAAGCATCTATAAATTGATAAATACCCGGTTTATCAGGCAGAAGACAGACTAATGATTTAATTTTCAGCTCTGTAGTCATTTATTATTCCTTGTTTAAGACTACAAAGATAGCAATAGATTCTTTTAAATCTTCTGTATTCATCCCACTGTATCTTGCCCTCCAACCCACCTGAAGGTAGGCTAATGCGGAGTTTTTTAGGATATTCTGACTTTATCCACAACGCTTTTGTATGTTGTATCAGCTCGTGGATTTCGACCGGCCTCCCTTCGACATTAGCCTAAAACTCCCTGAGCGAAGCCGAAGGGGCGCCAATCAGCATCCTACTTTAAGTTCTTGTCTCGATTCCGGTTCAGACAAACACCGGGACATGACAGAATTTATTTCCGTCGAAAAGTCCACTGTCGCTGATCTTGAGTTCTGGTATCACCAGTAAGGCCATAAAAGATAGTGTCATAAACGGAGCTGACAAGTTGCAACCCATTGATTGTACCCGGCCCGACAGAGATTCATAATCAGACGCAACAGATTCGCAGGGCTGGTCTGACATTATACCGGCTATTTTCAGCTGTAAAGACGAAACTTCTCCCCTGTCACATACCGCTAGCCCGCCTTTTAATTTCACAATTTCATTTACAGCACAAACGATATCTTCATCTGATACACCAATGCAGATAATATTATGGCTGTCGTGGGCTACCGAACTGGCGAATGCTCCACGTTTAAGACCAAATCCTTTAATAAAACCAACTGCAGGAGGAGAGTCAAAATACCTGTCTTTCACAACAATTTTTAAAATATCTTCATCCGTATCAGAGGATATAAAATTACCTGAATGAGACTCCACAATAATTTCTTTGGTGAAAAGTTCATTATCAAAAGCCTGGATAACCCTTATCCTTTCCCCCTTGGCCGGAACCGAAATATTATCAATGTTTATTAATGAGCTATTGAATTTGTTAACCGGAACGGCATTTTCATATTCAAAATTAACCAATCCCTGACCGAATACCTTCTCACCATCAATCCATGTTTCCAATATATTCATGGTATGATAATCATCTACAACTATAATATCAGCAGGATCCCCGCGCCTTAATAAACCGGACTCAAGATTATAATGCAGCACCGGGTTCAGAGTACAACTTCGGATTACGTCAAAAAGATCATATCCATCCGCAATCAAACGAGCCACGAGTTTGTTTATATGTCCTTTTGCCAGCATTTCAGGATGTAGATCATCACTGCAAAGCATAATCATTTCGGCTTTGGTTTTAAAAAGCGGCATCAGAGAATCCAAGTTTTTCGCAGCACTACCTTCCCTGATAATAATCTTCATTCCAAGTCCGATCTTTTCTCTGGCCTCTTCGATTGAACTGCACTCATGATCGGTGCTTATTCCAGCATTGACATATTTTATAAGATCATCTCCTGTTAATCCGGGCGCATGTCCGTCAATAGGTTTTCCCTCATTTTTTGCCATTTCAATTTTCTCAATCACTACCTGGTCGTGGTTGATTACACCAGGGTAGTTCATCATTTCCGAAAGGAATTTTATTTCGGGAAACTTCATCAATGCCTTAATTTCGTCAGGGCTTATTGTGGCCCCATTTCGTTCAAATCCTGTTGCAGGTACACAGGAAGGAGCGCCAAAATAGAATTTAAGGGGGACTTTTTTGGAATCAGTTATCATAAAGTTTACGCCTTCAATACCCAAAACATTTGCAATTTCATGTGGGTCAGAAACCACAGCAGTTGTTCCACGTGAAACAGCAGCTCTTGCAAAGGAGCCCGGTGTAATCATGGAACTCTCAATATGAATGTGGGAATCAATCAATCCCGGCAAGATATAATGATCCGGGACATCAGCACTTTGCTCAATCCTTTTAATTATTCCATTTTGTATAAATATTTTTCCCGGGAAAATTAATTGATTGTGAATATCTACAATCCTTCCTGAAATTTCCATTTTACAAATTTTAATTTTCAATATGTTCCACGTGGAACCTTATCGTCCAAGATACATTAGTAAAATATTAACATCAGAGGGAGAAACTCCACTTATCCTTGATGCGTGTCCGATATTGACAGGCTTTATCCTGGTGAGCTTTTGCCTTCCCTCGGTTGAGATTGAGGCCAGTTCCAGATAGCTGATGTCGTCAGGAATTTTGACATTTTCAAGTCTGGTAATTTTTTGCGCAATCAATTTTTCCCTCACAATGTACCCCTCATACTTTATAGCGATTTCTGCCGACTCGCAAATTTCCTTAAACCGGGGGGAGACCAATGCTTCCAGATTTTCTGTTCCATCAAGAATTTTCAATAATTCAATCAATTCAACCTGCGGTCTGGCAGCGATCGAAATAGCTTTCAATTTCTGGCCGATTGGGCTGGTTTCATATTTTTGCAGATATGGATTAATATCATCCGGACTAACACTAGTATCTGAGAGAAATGAAATAATCTGGTTAATGAACCTTTCCTTTTCCTCAAGCCTGTCAATTCTGTCTTGTTTTACAGTTCCGATCTTATAAGCCTTTCTGGTCAATCGTTCATCTGCATTATCCTGACGCAACAGAATTCTGTACTCGGCCCTCGAGGTGAACATTCTATAAGGTTCATCAACACCCTTTGTAACCAGATCGTCAATAAGGACTCCTATATAAGACTCATCCCTTCCCAGAATAAAAGAATCCTGATTTCTAAATTTCAAAACCGCATTTATGCCTGCCATTAATCCCTGAGCAGCTGCTTCCTCATATCCGGTTGTGCCATTTATCTGACCTGCAAAATACAGGTTACTTATTCGTTTTGTTTCAAGAGTGTGCTTCAGTTGTGTTGGCTGGAAGAAGTCATATTCGATAGCATAGCCAGGTCTGAAAATTTCAACATTTTCAAGACCCTTCACTTTTCTCAATGATTTCAGTTGAACCTCAAGTGGCAAACTACTTGAGAAACCATTAACATAATATTCAACAGTGTCATTTCCCTCAGGTTCTATAAACAGTTGGTGTGATGTTTTGTCTTTGAATGTAACAACCTTATCTTCGATACTTGGACAATACCTTGGTCCCCTTCCCTTAATCTTACCTGTAAACAACGGACTGAATTCAAGTCCCTTTCTTATCTCATCATGCACCTCTTCACTTGTATGAGTTATGAAGCAACTCATTTGGCCGGGAATTACTCTCGCATTATCCATATATGAAAAAGTCCGTCCTTCATCGTCACCCTTCTGTTCTCCCATCTCATTAAAATTGATAGTCCGTCCATCAATTCTTGCGCTTGTTCCGGTTTTCATTCTCTCAACTGAAAATCCAAGATCTCTCAGCTGTTCACTCAGTCCTGTTGAAGATTGATCACCGGATCTGCCTCCTGTGATATTCCTGAAACCAACATGCATCAAACCATTCAGAAAGGTTCCATTTGTAAGGACTATCGCTGAGGCGTAGAACTTTGCCCCAAACGAGGTACCAACTCCCTTTACTATACCGTTCTCGATTATCAGAGACTGTGCTTGCTCCTGCCATATGTGAAGATTCTCTGTTCCTTCCAGAACTTTCCGCCACTCTGTAGTGAATTTTTGCCTGTCACATTGAGCCCGCGGACTCCACATAGCGGGTCCTTTAGACTTGTTAAGCATTCTGAACTGGATAATACTACGGTCGGTTACAATACCGCTATATCCTCCCAGGGCATCGATTTCTCTTACAATCTGACCTTTAGCAATTCCTCCCATTGCCGGATTGCAAGACATTTGAGCGAGCTTGGTCATATCCATTGTTATAAGAAGGGTTTTTGCCCCCATAACAGCAGATATATGAGCGGCTTCACACCCCGCATGACCCCCGCCGACAACAATTATATCGTATTCAAACTTCATTATTTCTCTCTTTCAAATTCCTTAACCCAGAAATCCTCCTTCTCCTTCATTCTGCTTTTGGTCTCTTCAGTACTATCTGTATATCCGCACAGGTGAAGTAAACCATGAACCATGACTCTCAATACTTCACAGTTTAAACTAACCTTATAGTTTATGGCGTTAACTTTAACGGTATCTATACTTAAATAAACTTCCCCGCTTACAACATTGCGACTTCCATAATCAAATGCTATAACATCAGTAAAGTAGTTATGTTGTAAGAATTCCACATTGATTTGTTTTATTGAGTTGTCATTTGTCACAATGAAATTAAGGTCACCGGGCAATTTATTTTCACTCCCAACGACCTTCCCAAATAATTTTGTTGCTTTCCTCCATCCGCGGAGTCTGAAGTTTACTTCATCATAAAATATTCTGATACTCAATGGAGAATTCTTTTAAATGTCATCTTTACACTGTTTCCCTGCTCACTGAATTCTATCGAATCAGAAAGTCTGGACATTAGGAAAACTCCTCTTCCGTTCAGGGCTTCGATATTTTCAGGTTTTGTCGGGTCAGGTATATTTCCCGGGTTGAATCCTTTACCTTCATCAGTAACTTTAATCTGCAATTCGTCTTTGATGAAGCTGATTTCTATATCTACATTTTTGGCCGGATCTGATTTGTTTCCGTGGACTATGGCGTTATTAACGGCTTCAAGAGTAGAAACCATAACCTTTCCATAGTTTTCCTTATTCAAACCTATTTCATTGGTCACTGAATCCAATGCATTCTCAACAACACTCAAATTGGCAATTCTTGATTCAATAATAAGGCGTTTGTGCATAATACTTGTCTATTAAGCCTTTATACTACTTATATCAGCTTTTGTTTCAATTATTTCACTTTTTTTTCGAAAGCCATAGCTCAGGATTCAATTTTTCCTTCTCTTCAAAGATCATCAATTTCATAATAGCATTATCACCATTTCCAGTTTCACAGAAAACATTTCCAATTTCCTGCCTAGTATCGACCTTTTGGCCGGATTTAACTTTTACATTAACGATATTCTGGTAAACAGACAAATATTTTCCATGACGGATAATTATTGCCATGTTTGCTCCGGAAATCGCAAAAACCCTTGCAACTTCTCCTTTGAATATTGATCTTACAGGAGTAACACCCGAGCTTGTGATCTCAATTCCAATATTATCTTCGGTAACATATTTTAGAACGGGATGATTCTGAACTCCAAAGTGACCCGTAATAATTCCTTTTTCTACAGGCCAGGGTAAGAGACCTTTATTGTCACTAAAATTATCTCCAATCAATTTCTGATCGGGAGTCATATCACTTTTTAAACTTCTCTTTCTTTCTTCTTCAATTAATTTTGCAATTTCACTCTCAATTTTCTTTGCAATACGCTTCTTATCTTCCAACTCTTTTTTAAGCTGCTTTTCTTTATTACCAAGCGATTTAACTATGGTTTGTTTTCGTCGCTGCTCTCCTTGCAAGAGACTTTTCTGCTGCTCCTCACGTGATTTTAATTCTGATATCTTTAAAAGATCCTTCTCAAGATCAACTTTACTCTGCTCAATCTGGCTTTTAATTTCGGTAATAATTTCAGATTCGCTTCTTCGAAACTTGGCAGCCTGCTTTAAATATTTTAATCTCTTGTACCCCTGATTAAAATCTCTTGCTGATAATACATATATAAGTTCAAGATTCATTTTGTGCGACTTGTATGAATTAACTACAGCCAGGGCATAATCTTCCTTTAACTCCTTCAGGTCTTGTTCCATTAATTCAATGGCAGTCTTATTCAGAGAAATGCGCTCCTCAAGTAAATTACCTTCTTCTTTCATACCCTTTATTACATCCTCCCTCAGGGTTAATTTTCTCCCTATAATTTTAAGTGAATTAAGGCTTTCTGTCTTCTCCCTGCTTGTAGTCTTTAACAGATTGTCCACATATGAAATCTCATTGAGAGTTCTTTTTCTTTGCTCCTCCAGTTCAGCTTTTGTTTGACCAAATGTATCAAAGATTATTGCGAAATATACAATAAATAAAATGAGAACATGTTTCATATCAATGGTATCTGTTCATATTCGGATCCAGGAATAAAATCAATTTCTCCATCCCACGGTAGCTCTATTTTTTTAATTCTTATTGTTACTTTAATATTCCTCACACTATCTTCAAATTGAATTTCTCCCGGAATTTTTTTTCCGTTCAATTTAAAATAATCTGAAAATTCAATCCTGATGCTTCCTGTTGTTGCAGTATTGACTTTAAGGTTTTTACAATTAATCGAGTATTCAATGCCTGTTCCATTCAATATTTGAGAGTTTATAACTTCCCCATTTACACATTTAGCTGTTTTATCACGATAATATTCACCAGCTACAATGTCTCCAAAAAGAACTGGAATCAGCTTTGGACTTATTCCATATTTTTGTGATAATTTATCGCCGGAACCAAAATACAACTTCCTGTTAATCCGGTCATTTATCAAGACGGTATCTGTTGCAAGGTATATTCTGGCACCTTCAACTCCTGTCCAGTTTCGCAGACTTATCAGGTATTCACCCGATAAACGATACTTTACACTGCAAATGAATTTTTCATTCCATCCCCTACCGCTAAAATTAACTTCCGCTTTCGAAATAAAAAAATTTGAGGCTGTAACATTCTGATTTATTGCCTCTTGCCAAATTATAGAGCTTGATTCGGCTGCTGTTACAGAAATATTGTCAGGAGCGGACTTCCTGAAAACAGAACATCCACCTGCAAGCAATAATGCAATAAACAATATCAACGTTCTCGTAAACAATTTTCTATTTCAATTATTAGTTTATTTTTCGTAGTGTCGAGTTTCATAGCAATTTCAAAGTTCTGAATTGCTTTTTCACACTTTTTTTGTTTCTTTAGTATATAACCGTAATGCTCATATATTTCTGCTCCGGGGAACTCGTTTCCTGAAATAATTTCATCCATGATTTTACCGGCAGCTTTGAGCTTTCCTCTTTTATAAAGAATCCATCCATAAGTATCAAGAAAAGAAACATTGCTTCTCTCAGCTTCAATAACCTTCTCTGACATATCTTCAGCTTCCTTAAGTCTCATATTTTGTTCGGCCAGGTAGTATGCATAGTTATTGATTATTGTAAGATCCTCACTATTAATCTTCATTGCTTCCTCGAAAGTCTCAAAAGCCTTGTTAAAATCATCCATCCTGTAGTAAATATCGGCTTTCATGGTAAGGATTTGTATGTTCATATCCTTATCATCACTTGCAAGAATAGTTGCTTTTCTTAATTCTTCAAGGGCTACCTTGTAGTTCTTATTCTCCATTGCACCATTCGCATAAAGAATCTTGGCTACATATGACATGTTAAACAATGTAGCGGCCTCATCTCCTCTTTTCTGTAACATTATGTAATCTTTTTCCTGAAGATACACCAGAAGAAGTTTCTCCCAGGCATAATAATTCTCCGGTCTCTTTTTAATGATATCTTCGAGCCTTATTCCGGCTTCTCTGATCTTATTTCCTTTTAAAAGAAGATCGACCCGAAGAAGAGGTATTATATCGTCAGAGGGGTAGCTGGCCTCAAGAACTAATAATGACATCAACAGGTTCTCACCCTTTGATGAAATTATTTCTTCTGTTTCGAGGATCCGGACAAACAATGAAAGCTTTTCTTCCCGCTCAATATTTTCGTTCAGCGAAACCGTATTAAGAAGAGTAAACAGATCATCATAGCGTTTGCTATTTATCAGAAAGTTACAAAGTGATAATTGAACAGACGGATTCTCGGGATTCCTTTCGATAAGACTGGTATATACTTCCATAGCACTGGTATTATCGCCCTTGCCTTGAAAAACTTCAGCC
>JBBRVC010000058.1:0-22977 GCA_038247205.1 Bacteroidales bacterium | reverse complement strand
GACTATTGCAGGCTTAAGAAAAAAATGCTTGTTTTCCCTTTAGGGTCAGGCAAAAAACAAGCAATTTTATTATTACAATAACCCTTTGAAAAAGATCAATACGGAATTAAGCAAATTTCAACAATAACGGCTGACCTTTGTTAAAATCTTACGACCTTTACAGTAGATTTCACTTGCATTTTAATAATTTAGCATAGTATAAACAAATTATTAGCAGCTATGAAGACATTATTAAAAACTCAAATTTTTCTGTTTATGATATTAATAAATCTTGTTTCCTGCAAAAATCCTGATGGGGCAGTAACCGAACAAGCTGACGATTTTGGATATTTTGTTGATCAATTCGACGATATTAGAGTCCTGAGGTATAAACTTCCCGGATTTGAAGAACTTACACTTCAGCAGAAAGAGTATGTCTACTATCTAAGCCAGGCAGCCCTTGCCGGCAGGGACATTTTATGGGATCAGAACTTCAGGTATAATCTGGTTATCAGAAAAACAATCGAAGCCATAATCAAGGACTATCAGGGGGATAAAACCTCTGATGAGTATAAGGCTTTCCTTACATGGGCAAAAAAAGTATTTTTTGCCAACGGGATCCACCATCACTATTCCAGCGATAAGTTCAAGCCGGCCTTTTCTGAAAGTTATTTTGCCGGATTGGTGAAAGATGCTGATAGTGAATTACTTCCACTTATAAAAGGAGAGACAGCTGATGATCTGATTTCACTCCTTACACCCATTTTATTTGATGATACTTTATTCCCGCGCAAAGTGGAACAAAGATCGGGAGCCGATATGGTTGCCGAATCAGCATCAAACTTTTACGAAGGTGTTACCCAGAAAGAGGTGGAAGATTACTATGCTGCCAGAACTGATACATCCGATCCACGACCCGTGTCGCTTGGACTAAATTCAAAAGTTGTGAAAAAAAATGGTAAAGTTACCGAGGAGGTGTACAAATCAGGCGGACTTTACGGAGAAGCTATCGACAGTATTATTGTATGGCTTGAAAAAGCAATAACCGTTGCCGAGACAGAAACACAGAAAGAAGAGTTGAAGATTCTTATTGACTATTATAAAACCGGTAATCTAAAGACATGGGATAAATACAATGTTGTGTGGGCAAAAAACAGCGACCCGGCTATTGATTATATTAATGGTTTCATTGAAAACTATGAAGATCCGCTGGGTATGAAAGCCACATGGGAGGCGATAGTCAATTACATCGATGTTGAATCTTCAAAGCGTACCAGGATAATTACTGAAAATGCCCAGTGGTTTGAAGATAATTCCCCAATTATGCCTCAGTACAAAAAGGAAAAAGTAACAGGTATTGCTGCCAAGGTCATTAATATTGCCATGCTTGGCGGTGATTGCTACCCGGCTTCACCACTGGGAATTAATCTTCCCAATGCCGACTGGATAAGGAAAGAAGTTGGATCAAAATCAGTTACTCTGGCAAACATCACTTCTGCGATAGATATTGCATCACAGGGTAATGGCTTTCTCGAGGAGTTCGCTGAAAACCAGGGGGAAGTCGATCGCATTAAAAAATATGGGACATTTGCTGATGCCCTTCACACCGATCTCCATGAAGTAGTTGGTCACGCCAGCGGAAAACTTGCAGAAGGCACAGATCCTAATGCGTTGAAAAACTATGCATCGCCACTCGAAGAGGCCAGGGCTGACCTTTTTGCACTTTATTATATGATGGATGACAGGATCACAGAATTAGGCTTACTCCCGCATAAGGACGCAGCAAATGCAGCATACGATAGCTATCTGAGGAATGGTCTTATTACACAGATAGTTAGAATCAAACCTGGAAAAGATATCGAGCAGGCTCATATGAGAAACCGTTCGGCTATCGCTCACTGGGTCTATGAGAATGGTAAGAAGGATAATGCAGTTGAAATTATTAATCGTGAAGGTAAAACTTACGTCAGAATAAATGATTATAATAAGGTGAGAGCTCTGTTCGGAGAACTTCTTAAGGAGGTTCAGAGGGTTAAGTCGGAAGGGGATTTTGAAGCCGGAAAGAAAATCATAGAGGATTTCGGAGTAAAAATAGACCAGCAATTACATGCTGAAATTCTTGATCGCTATGCAAAATTAAATCTTGCTCCTTATACCGGGTTCATTAATCCCTATCTCTTGCCGACATATGATGCAAATGGAAAGATCACAGATGTTAAGGTTGAATATACTGATGACTATCTTGGTCAGATGTTGTATTATGGAAACAAATATTCATTTTTACCTGTGACGAAATAATTGAATTGTTGAATGTTGCCGGGTTATGATTTGATTTCATGCCCGGCAACTGATAGCTTTCTTACTTCATATTCTTCCAGAACAGATTCTCTGAATGTTTCATAATTCTTTTTTTCTTTTTTTCAAGAAGCAGATAATAGATTATACCGGCAATTCCAAATATAAGTATTCCCAGAAGTAAGTATCTTACTATATCAGACAGATCTGAACCTGCATTAACTGCACTGACTAATGGTTTGACACTATCCAGTGTTGCTTCAACCTTTGATCCGACATTGATGCCGAAAATATTTTTCATGAAAAACAATGATAGGAATGCAAGCAGGCCGGAGGCAATTGGTGTTGAAATCCAGCCTATTGCTATTTCGCCCAGGATTTTGAAATTGATGTTCCTGGCGCCTTTATATAATCCTATTCCCAGAACGCTTCCGATTATTACCTGTGAGCTTGAAACAGGGACCAGCGGAATAGGAGGGAGGCCCATTTTAACGATCAGGGCTGATAATCCTGAAGATGAAAAAATGAAAAGGACTAACGCCTGTGCAAGAACAACTACGAGTGCCGCTTCGGAGGAAAGTTCAAAAATATTATTACCGACTGTTTCCATTACCTTCTTTGAGTAAGTTATTATCCCAAGGGCGATTGCAAGACCGCCAAGAAGGAAGAGTTGCTGGTTTGAGTTAAGAATAATAATGCCAAGGTTGATATCGTCAAGATTAAAAGCAGGGAGAAATACCCCCATAACATTTGCAATATTATTTGCTCCAAGACTAAATGCTCCGAAAGCTCCGACAAGAATCAATCCTGTTTTAATATATGATTCAAATCTGACCAGGTGAATGCCGGCTGACCTTTTAAATTTTTTCAGGAGAATGAAAAGTAATATGGCAAAAATTGCACCCAATATAGGACCAGATACCCAGGTCACCATGATGCGTGAAAGTGTTGCGCTGTCAGTTGTATTCCCGGTAAAAAAGTTCCATCCGATAATTGCACCCACTATTGCCTGGGTTGTGGAGACAGGTAATGCGAACCTTGTCATCATATAAACAGTAACTGCTGCTGCAAGAGCCACGATAAACGATCCCCCAATGGCATTAACAGAACCGAGCTTACCTAGAGTATGTGAAGCACCCGCACCCTGGAACACAGCACCAAAAATTACAAAAACCGAGGCGATTATTGCTGCTTTTCTGAATGTAACCATTTTCGAACCAACTGCTGATCCGAAAATATTTGAGGCATCATTGGCTCCTAATGACCATCCCAGAAATAACCCGCTTGTCAGAAAAAATAAAATCATCTATGATATTTAAACTTAAACTTAAACGCAAAACACAAATCGCTAAACTACATAATAATCTTGATCGCCATTCCGGAAAGCAGGTCAGCGGCCTTCTGTGCACGGTCGGAAATGCCTTCGATATGATGAATGATGTATCTCAAATGTGCTTTATGTGCCAGATCCAGTTCTTTCATATCCTGGAATATGATTTTCTTTGTACCTAATGATATCTTATCTGTTTCAGATTCATAATAATACACTTTAAGAAGCTTTTCCCTTACTGTGTGAGGAGCCCTGAAATAAGCTCTTGCAGCAGGAATTAGCTCTTCGGCGGCGCATATGGATGCTTCTGTGATACTTATAAAATTCTTATTGAGCGATTCAGGGATTTCAGGCTGTTCAATATTTATTTCATTCAGTGAGTGTTTCATTGCATCGATAATCTCGTCAAGATGGTCAAGAAGAGTACTTACTTCGGCCCTGTGTTGTGGTAAAATATAATGTGTAATCATCTCATTCTCAATCATTCGCTGAAGCTTATCAGCTTTGCTCTCAAGTTCGTCAACTTTATGAATATGTCTTTCAAAAGAGTCCGTATCCTTATGCAGGTAGGCCTTTATAGCTTCCCTGAATACCAGCAACCCAAGTTCAATGTCATCAAAGAACTCATCAATTGTTATAATCAGATTTTTTGTAGTTCGTGTAAAAACAGGCATACGAAATTATTTTGGTTAAAGTATAAATATAGTATTTTGCTGGTTTATGATATATTATCTGACATAGTATATGGTTAATAAATCAGAATTCAATGATCTTTTCCACCTTGTTGTTTTTTAGGAATTGCTTAAGAATCACCTGTATATCGCGGTTGTCATTAGAAGTCTTAATGCAATCGTGCACTGCACTCAGTCCAAATCCCATTTCATTGATATTAAAATAGCCGTATCCTGAGTACTTTCCGTTAAGGATCTTAACTGCGCAACGTTCTTCCACATCCCTGCCTTTGTCTATAACAAAGAAATTCCTCCTTTTAAACAGGAATTCCTCGGTAGCCCTGATCGCCCTGACATTATATTCTTCAGGTGATTCTTTACCACTGCAGGCGCCGTTGCAGATCCCTACATGAAACTGAAAACATGAGCCGGTAGTATCGTAAAGTCCTGATAGTTTCTGGCAGAGCTTGTATGTCTCGACCAGCGAGTTCAGCTTTGACTTTACATTTTCCCTCGAATTAAAAACACATAGTGGAGAGTCGTCGGTATCAAGCTGTCCGTAACGGAAATTAATGAATCCGTTGCAATCGGTAAAACTGAAAATTCCCCACTGAAATGATGTTCTTCTCTGTGCCCGGTTGTATAATGGCTTATTATGCTTGATCTCATATGATTCACGGAGGAGCGCAATCAGCTCACTTCCTGTTACATCCCAGTCAATGTCGGCAATACTGTCACGCATCTCCATGGCCCGCTTAGTTGAGTTGTTTGAAAGATGCGTGCTTATTCTCTGGTGGAGATCACAGCTTTTTCCAATATATATAAGATCGCCTTTTTCATTATAAAAATAGTATACGCCTGCTTCATCAGGGATCTTATCAATCTTGGTAACATCCAGTTTCGGATGAAATTTTGAATTCTTTGTATTCGTTATAAGATCCGTGCTAAGTCCGGTAAACTCTTTGTCTTTCTGAAGAAGGATCTCAAAAAGCTTTGTTGTTGCAAATGCATCTCCTCCCGCCCGGTGCCTCCCATTGATGTTAATATTCAGATCACTGCAGATATTTCCTAGGCTATATGATGCATGTCCCGGAAGGATTCTTCTGCTAAGAGCTACAGTATCAAGGATATTCCTTCGATAATTAAACCCCAGAGCTTTAAACTCCTGCCTTATGAAGGAGTAATCGAATCTTGCATTATGAGCAACAAAAATCCTTCCTTCAGTAATTTCAACTATAGTTTTTGCCACCTGGTAGAAACAAGGCGCATCAGCCACCATCTCATTAGTTATACCTGTGAGATTTGTGATAAAGTATGGAATGTTCCTTTCAGGATTGATTAATGAGACAAATTCACCGGTAATCTTTTCACCGTCATGAAGGTAAATGGCAATCTCTGTTATCTTTTCTGTCTTTGAACTCCCTCCTGTTGTTTCAATATCAATTATGGCGTACATCTGTGGCAGAGCCGGTTGAAATAGGGTACTAATATAAACAAGATTTGTAAAGTGGTATTGACAAAAGTAGTATTTTTGTGCGGTATAAATCTGCCGGTTATGAGTGAATGCTTCGGAAAAAAATTTATTCTCAATGGGTCACCCCAACCATCCGATTTGTTTGATGATTCTCTTGTATACGAGGGTGAATCAGTATATGAGGTTCTCAGATTGAAAAATAGCAATCCGCTTTTTTTCGAAGATCACATGGAAAGGCTGCAAAAAAGTGTTTCACTTCAGAAAAAAGTGCCTCTTGCTGATATTTCCACACTTAAGAAAGATATAATTAATCTGACAAAAACAGAAAAGAAGAAGGAAGCCAATCTTAAAATTGTATTCAATTATAATAATGAAATAGCCAATTATCTCGTATATATTATCGAATCAATATATCCCACTGAGGAACAATACCGTACCGGTGTTAAAGGCATTCTTTTCCAGGCTGAAAGAAAAACTCCGGAGTCAAAGGTTATCAATCATAAGCTCAGATCATCAATATACCATAAACTCATAATGGAGGGAGCATACGAGGCTCTGCTGGTGAATGAAGATAACTGTATTACTGAAGGAAGCCGCTCCAATATATTCTATGTAAGGGAGGATACTCTTTTTACCGCACCCGATCATGTAGTTCTGAGCGGTATCACCAGAAAATATATTATTGATCTCTGCAATGAGCATGGTATCAGGCTAAAATTTGAATGTATTAATGTGGAAGACCTTTCAGGTTTTGATGCAGTGTTTATGACGGGAACATCACCGATGGTAATACCTTTTTGTTGCATTGATGAACACCCTTTTAAAGTCACAAATCCGATAATTAAAATATTGAGGGACCTGTATATCAAAAAAGCAGAGGAAAGTATCAGTTTTTTCAGGTCCGGTATAACTGTTTAACAGGAAATCATGACAGGTATGCTTTTTTTTACCATTGTGGTAACGTTCAAAACATTATTACTATCTTTGGGGGCTCAAATAATAAAAGGTCATGGCAAGTATAAGAGAATTAAAAAAGGATATAGATTACCTTGTTTTTGAAGTAATCTCAGACTGCTTTGTTTATGCAGGTCTCCATCCTGACAATAAAACAAACGAAGTATCAAGTATAGTTAACGATGCGGTCAGCTTAAGGAATGACCTTATAACCCGCGTTAACAACCCTGCGGTGAAAGGTGAACCAAAATTGGTAAAACAACATTTTAAGTCAGTACAGAATGATCTGGTTGCAGGTGTTGACAAACTTTTTGATCAGCTAAGTTCTTTAACGAAGCATCATAAATAAAAGTGCCGGTACACCATTGTACCGCATTCAGTACAATTCCCTTTTTCATCGAGATTCAGAAGGGTTGCTTTAAATCCTGATCTTCTGGTAACGATTGCTCCACAGGAAGGACAGTATGTATCCTTACCGGTAAACGAAGGGGTATTACCCAGATAAACATAAGTAAGTTTTTTCGAAGCTATTTCAAAAAGCTTCGACAGACTATACTCAGGTGTAGCCCTATCCTCCCTTTTATACATAGGATGGTATTTGCTGAGATGAAACGGAACATCACGGCCAAGTTCATCAGCCATCCATTCCACTTGCATTTCCATCTCTTTTTCAGAATCATTCTGGCCGGGGATAATCAGTGTCGTTACCTCAAGATGCTTACCCGACTGAGCTATCTGTTTCAATCCGGCCTTAACCGGTTCAATTTCCGATCCCGTCAGTTTTTTATAAAATACATTATTGAAAGCTTTCAGGTCAATATTAAATGCATCTATAAAACCAAGCAGTTCATCAAGGGGCTCCTTATTAACAAAACCGTTGCTGACCATAACAGTTTTTAATCTTGCTTTTTTTGCAAGCAAGGCAGTATCTCTTACATATTCAAACCATATCATTGGCTCGTTATATGTAAAGGCTATCCCTATGTTCTTATCTAATTTAAGTGCTTCATTAATAAGCTTTTCAGGTGTTTCCTTCGAAATATGATTATTTGGAACATTCTGGGAAATATGATAATTCTGACAAAAATCGCATCGCATATTACACCCATACGACCCTATTGAAAAAATATTAAACCCCGGATAAAAATGATATAAAGGTTTTTTCTCAACGGGGTCGGTTGATACAGCGGAGACGATGCCATATGTTATGAGTTCAATCTCATTTCCTGTATTCTTTCTTACTCCGCATATCCCGGTTTTTCCATTTGCCAGCTTGCAGTAGTGAGGACATAACAGACACTGCAGCTTGTCTCCTTCAACTTTACTTAGTGAGACCATGATAAAATGCTTTGATAATGTTAAAGTTACAAAATTTTTACGGGCAGGAATTATTTCAAACCTGCCTGACTATCTTATATCGTTTCCGGTATTCGGAAGGAGGAACCCCGGTAGTCCTTTTAAATTGCTTGTTGAAATGGCTTATATTGCTGAAACCACTGTCAAGACATACATCCAATATACTTAAATCCTGGTCCATCAATAATTTACAGGCAAATTCTATCTTTATTTTATTAAGGTATTCAAACAGGGTAATCCCCATTTTCAACTTAAAATACCTGCAAAGAGAGCCTTCAGCCATATTGACCAGTGTTGCCAGCCTCTTCAGATCAATTTCCTCACGGTAGTTGTTCATTAAAAATTCGTGAAGCGCTGCAATACGCTTATTCGCAGTAGTGAAACGCATCCTGAGGTATTCTTTGCTGGCCAGGGGAATATTAGTCTCACTTTTTCCGATGATATCCATCAATCTCAGAAAATGGAGCATCCTGTCGAAACCTTTCAAATAAGGCAGTTGAAGCATTATTTCACTTACTTCATTGAGCGTCTGCCCAACAATTTGAATCCCTCTCTCCGACAGATCCAGAGCCCGCTTTACATGAATGAATTCAGGGAGTGCTAACAACTGGGGAGATAATACATCAGGTGTGAATTGAAGGAAAACCATTTCAAGAGTCCTGCTCGATGGCATCCTCGTTTCCCTGTCAGTAAGCCATACATGAGGAAGGTTACGACCAATGAAGGCAAGATCGCCGGGCTGAAATTCTTCAATTGAATCAGCTACAATCCGCTTGCCAGAACCTTCTGTTATAAAACTGATCTCATAGTTATTATGATAATGCCATGTGCTCTTTTCAAGATTGTCCTGAAAAATTCCAATAAAGAATGATTCATTCTCTTTTGCAGATATTTTCTCGAAAAATGCCGGCATAGTGGTGAGAATTGTACTAAAAGTTAACAAAATGTTAATATAGCATCAAAAGTAGTAAAAATTGATGTAGATTTAATTCACTTACAATTTTAAGTTTGTAATTGAATAAACATAACTAATAACATGCTATGGAAAATTTGCTTGAAAAATTGCTGGAGGCTGTAGAATTGGGCAAGGTTGACAAAAAATCACCATATCCTCCCCAGTTAAAAGATAAAGACGGAGCCTATGAACTTACCGAACAAGCTCTTGAACAAGGTCATAAGCCTGAGGAAATTCTTGAGAAAGCTCTGATTCCTGCTATGGCAAATGTAGGTAATAAATTCAGTCGCAAGGAGATATATGTACCACAGATGTTAATGTCGGCCAAAGCAATGGGTGGTGCCATGGTACATCTGAAACCATTCTTTCAGTCGGGCGAAACAAAAAGAAAAGGAACATTTATAATCGGTACAGTTACGGGTGATCTTCACGATATCGGCAAGAATCTTGTTTCTCTGATGATTGAAGGTGGTGGCTGGGAAGTAATTGATCTGGGAGTAGATGTAGGGCCCGATAAATTCATTAAAGCTCTGGAAGAAAAGCCGGGTGCCATTGTAGGTTTGTCGGCATTGCTAACAACTACGATGGAGAACATGAAAAAAATAGTTACAGAAATCAAATCCAAATTTAATGATACAATAATTCTTGTCGGGGGTGCTCCTGTCACCCAGGATTATTGTAACAAAATAGGCGCCGATTTCTATTCACCCGATCCACAGGGTGCTGTTAATTATATCAACCGGCTTTCAGTTAATTAGCAGCAATGGAGACAGTTTTAAGGAGTAAATCCAGGGAAGTTGTTATCAGCACTGAAGGACCGGTTATCATTATTGGCGAATGTATTAATCCAACAAGACGAAAAAAACTTGTCTCGACTTTACAGGCCGGAGATTTTAGTTATGTATTGGAGCTGGCTAAAAATCAGATAGATGCAATGGCTGACATCCTCGACGTAAACGTTGGCTTTCCTGGTGTTGACGATGAAATACTGCTTCCTGAAACGGTAAGGCAACTTCAGAATCATTTTGATGTACCACTGTGTCTTGATTCCCCTAATCCTAAAGCAATTGAAGCTGCACTTAAAGTTGTTATAGGCAAATGTCTTATAAATTCTGTTAATGGTGAGGAGAAATCGATGAATGCAATTCTTCCTGTTATCAGGGAATATGGAGCTGCTGTTATCGGATTAACAATGGATGATGCCGGTATTTCTCATGATCCCTATAAAAGACTGGCGATTGCAGAAACAATTCTTAACAGGGCTGTCAGGCTGGGAATTAAGCAGGAAGATGTAATTATTGATCCTCTGGCAATGGCTGTGAGTGCCGATCCTCAGGCATGTATTGTAACACTCGAAACAATAAGACTTATACATGAAAAACTGGGTTTGAATATTACACAGGGTGCAAGTAATATCTCATTCGGGCTGCCTGACAGGGAGATGCTTAATATAGTTCATATGGTACTTTCGATCCGTAATGGTCTTACATGTCCTATTGCTAATCCTGAGAAAATATCCCTTGCAATAAGAGCCGCAGATCTGATACTTGGAAGGGATGACTATGCAATGAGATTCATTGAGTCATCTCAGAGTTTAATAAAAGCATAAGAATTGACACCTTCACGCAGGTGGCAGCCTGCTTTTTATCCTTTTAAGAAGGAAAGTTTCTCAAGACGATTACTTGGGAAAGTGGAATTATTAGTAAAAGGTCCGGTGTTCGGATGCAGGATGTGCGGTAATTGTTTACTTCAGGAAACAGCATTCATATGTCCAATGGAATGTTCGAAAGGACTTAGAAACGGGCCTTGTGGTGGTGTAACACCGACAAAACATTGTTATGTCGACGAAACCCGCAAATGTGTCTGGTATTGTATTTACAAGAGTGCTGAAAAGAGGGGCAGGGAAAAAATGCTTCTTGAGATACTTCCTCCACTTGATTATGAAAAGGTTGGTACTGAGACATGGGGCGAAGTAGCAGGTCAGGTAAGAAAAGTGGGGATTATATCTTTCTTTAGGAATGTTCTTTCAAAGGATAAAGAAAAGAAGGCTGCAGCTATGGACTCAGTTTTTAAAACCATTCGTCAACCTGTATGGTGGAGTGGTGATTCTGAATACCACGCTCCGGGTTACTCAGAACCCATTTCTGAACTTGAGAGAAAGTTCCTCTCCGGCGAATTTGTTGTTACAGCAGAAGTGACGCCGCCAACAGGTATCAAAACAGCTAAACTGGTGAGCGATATTGAAATTGTAAAGCCTTATGTTACTGCTGTTAATTTTACAGATTCATCATCAGCACGTCCGAGGATGTCGAGTATTGCATGTAGTCATATTGCTCATAAACAGAATGTTGAGCCTGTTTTTCAGATAGCTGCCCGCGATACAACTCGTACACGGCTTCAGTCAGATATTATTGGAATTAATGAACTGGGAGTAAGAAACGTTCTGTGCATTACTGGCGACAGCCCAAGGATTGGGCCTTCACCCTCAGGAAGTTTGAACATACTTGACATTGATTCAATACAGATGTTGTGGATCCTCAGAAGGATGCGCGACAACGCTGTTTATTTAGATGGAAGGAGCATTAAAAGTCCACCGAAAATGTTTCTTGGGGCATCATCATCTCCTTTTGCTTCCGATCCCGCTCTTCAGGCTATCAGGGACCATAAAAAAGTAAATGCCGGAGCACAGTTTTTCCAAACCAACCTGATCTTCGATCCTGACCGGCTGGATGCCTGGCTTGAACAGCTTGATAAACGAAATATACTTGAGAAAGTATACATACTTGCAGGGATCTCTCCACTCAACAGCTTTAAGGTTGCAGAGTACCTTCATACCAAAGTCCCGGGGGTAACTTTGCCTGAGAAAATCTTAAGCAGGATGGAAAAAGCAGGAGACGGTGCATCCGAGGAAGGCATTCAGATTGCCCTGGAAGTGGTGGATTCCGTAAAAAAGAAGAAAGGTATAAATGGAATTCATATAATGCCTCTGGGATGTGATATGGCAGTTGGCAGGATTGTAACCGACTCAGGATTAAAATATTAAATAGCGATTTGTGTGTTTTTTGACCTAATAATATCGTAATGAAAACAGATATTGAAATTGCTCAGGAAGTGGAGATCAGACCGATAGCGGAAATTGCTGAAAGACTTGGAATTAATCCTGAAAAACTTGAATTGTATGGTAAATACAAAGCAAAAATCCCTTTATCTCTGATTGATGAAGAAAAAGTTAAGAAGGCAAAACTGATACTTGTAACAGCTATAACTCCCACGCCGGCAGGTGAGGGAAAGACAACCACTTCAATAGGGCTTGCACAGGCTCTCAATCTGATTGGAAAGAAAACAACTGTTGTTCTCAGGGAACCTTCTCTCGGACCTGTATTTGGTATCAAGGGAGGAGCTGCAGGTGGTGGATATTCCCAGGTAATTCCGATGGAGGATATAAATCTTCACTTTACAGGTGACATGTCAGCTATTGAGAAGGCTCATAACCTTCTGTCAGCACTTATTGACAACAACATTCAGACGGATACAGGTAATCTGGGTATCGACCCGAGAACCATAACATGGAAAAGGGTTATGGATATGAATGAAAGATCGTTACGTGACATTATTATCGGACTTGGAGGAACCGGACAGGGAGTCCCAAGGGAGTCCGGATTTAATATCACGGCGGCTTCCGAGGTGATGGCTACTCTTTGTATAGCCAACGACTTAATGGACCTTAAAAAGCGACTTGGGAATATTTTTATAGGTTATACTTATGCGGGAAAACCTGTTTTTGCTTACGACCTGAAAGCTCAGGGAGCTATGACAGCACTTCTGAAGGAGGCTATCAAACCAAACCTTGTTCAGACACTTGAAGGAACACCTGCAATCATTCATGGCGGCCCGTTTGCCAATATAGCACAGGGTACAAACTCAATCATTGCAACAAAGATGGGTCTTACTTACAGCGACTATGTTGTAACTGAGGCCGGCTTTGCAAGTGAACTCGGCGCTGAAAAATTCTTTAACATAAAGTCACGTTTTGGCAATCTCAATACGGATGCTGTTGTCATCGTGGCGACAATAAGAGCACTTAAGTACCATGGTGGACTCAAGCTGTCAGAGCTTGCTGCGGAAGACCTGGAAGCCCTTAAGAACGGCTTTGACAACCTTGATAAGCATATTGAAAATATGAGGCTATATGGTTTTAATCCGGTTGTAGCAATAAACAAATTTGATTCGGATACGAACCCTGAAATTGATCTGCTGATTAAGCATTGTAAACAAATGAAGGTAAATGTAGCTCTTAACGACTCCTGGTCGAAAGGAGGTAAAGGAGCAATTGATCTGGCTAATATGATTGTTGAAGCAGTCAAAAACTGTCCGAATTGCCTGAAACCTCTTTATGACCTCTCCTGGTCGTTTGAAAAGAAAATTGAGACGATAGCAAAAAAGATGTATGGTGCTGATCATATAGAATATACTGTGCTGGCAAAGCAGCAGATCAAAAAGATAGAAGATCTCTGTCTTAGCAATCTTGCGGTGTGTATTGCAAAAACTCAGAAATCCCTTTCAGACAATGAACATAAAAAGGGTTGTCCAACAGGATTTACCTTCAAAATAAGGGAGGTGGAGCTTTCATCCGGGGCAGGTTTTATCGTGCCAATTGCCGGTACAATAATGCGTATGCCGGGACTTCCCTCAAGGCCTTCAGCTGAAAGAATAGATATTGATGAGAATGGAAAAATCTCCGGATTATTTTAATATTTAAGCTGTTTCCCTTCGGTTAAAGCAAAAGTCCTTTAGGGGGCAAGAACAGAAGAATTGGTTTTTTGAGGCACTTTAATTACAATTCGTCCTCCATAATTTCGAATGGTACTTTGTTGAGTTCAGCAAAGCGGATTATTTCGTCAGTTATTTTTGTATTATTTTCATAGTATGTAGTTCCGAATCGCAGAATGACCTGCTTTTCTGAAGCGGAAATGAAAGACACACTAAGGGGAAAAAATTTAATTTCTTTAATTTTCGCCGCTGATAATCTTATGGCTGGCAATACCGGATTTCTCTTCAGGTTTATAAAGTCTGATCCAATCTCAATAAATCTGCCTGCATAGCCCATTCCTGACCATATCATATATAATCCGAATCCCAGAATAAAAACAATTGATATCCACTGAGCTCCGACAGGCTGTAATGAGGTAATGTTGAATATTATCCAGTATGCTGATAATGAGAGGCATACAAGTCCAAATATTACTTTGGCAATTTTTGTAATTTTATTACTTTCGTTTAATTCCAAAGAAAAATACTTTATTTCCATCAAGGTTTATTTTCGGGCAATTTATCCATTTTTAGGCAAAGGACAAAATTTGAAGAACTTACACAGAGGGGCACAGAGAAGACGCAGAGGTTCACAGAGTTAGTTGTAGTAGTTGCTCCCGCTTATTGTAGTTTTTGGTGGGTTTATGGATGTGAATGAAATTCTAATAAATTGGTGAGATTTTAATTTGAAACTTCTTCTCTGTGTACCTCTGTTTTCCTCCGGATTTCCTCTGTGTCAGTTCATTATTTATTTTCTTTGTGGCCTTTGCGCTAAATCTTTGCGTCTTTGTGGTTAAAGGATTTCGTCTTCAAATATAAAAATGATCAGATCTTTGATGGCTCATTGTTGCAAAAGATTATTATTTTTGATGTAGGGATTAATCTTTTTCAGAATGTGTTACTTCTTAAGGATTCCTGAGGCCATAGTGTGTTTTATCTATAATGAGTTAATAATAAGGAATATATCTAATAAATAAACTAACAGAAATAAAAAACAATGAAACACCTAATTATTTTAAGCTTAATGCTCCTAGCACCGGTTCTTGCCCCGGCTCAAACACTGAAACCTAAGGAAGCGGTCAAAATGGTCCCGGAAATGACAGAGATATGGGAACCAGAGGTAAAAATCATCCAACCCGGAATAACCCCGGCCGAGGCACCCTCTGATGCGATTATATTATTCAATGGCAATGATATAAACGGTGAATGGTCTGATAATAAAGGTAATCCTTCAAAATGGATTGTAAAAAATGGTGAACTGGTGTGTGTTAAAGGTTCAGGGGTTATACAAACAAAAAGAAAATTTTCAAATTTTCAGTTGCACATCGAATGGAAAACACCTTCAGAGGTGATCGGGAATAGCCAGGGAAGAGGCAACAGCGGTGTATTTCTTCAGGAACGTTATGAAGTACAGGTTCTTGACAGTTACGATAATCCAACATACAGGCATGGGCAGGCAGCAAGTATTTACAAACAATTCGCTCCGCTGGTAAATGCGAGCAGAAAGCCCGGTGAATGGCAAACATATGATATAATATATACTGCTCCGACTTTTAATACTGATACAACTACTTACTTCACTCCTCCACGGGTAACAGTAATTCATAATGGAGTTCTGGTCCAGAACAATGTAAGTCTGAGAGGACCTACAGAATATATCGGAATACCTGAATATTTTATTGAAGTTCATGGCCCCGGAAGCCTGGTATTGCAGGACCATGGAAATCCTGTTGCGTATAAAAATATATGGATCAGAGAGCTGTAGTTTTCTGGAAATAAATACAAGCAATTATAGTTTAGATAATAACTGATTGTGATTATATTAGATATTTATTTTGATGTTTACGGACATATAAAATCAAATTGAATTATTAAATTTATAAAATATTTAATCTTTAAACTACCTGAAAATGAAAGAAAATTCAAAACAGATTACCCGACGGTCATTTATAGGAACAACTGGTGCTGTTGCTGCAGGTTTCACAATACTTCCGAGTTCTGTTATCAGCGGCCTCGGTAAAAGGGCTCCAAGCGATAAATTAAATATTGCTGTAGTTGGTATTGGCGGAATGGGAAATTCAAACCTTAAAGCAGTAGCTCCGACAGAAAATATCGTTGCTCTTTGTGACGTTGACTGGGGATATTCCAAGGAAGTATTCCAGGCCAATCCGAATGCAAAACCTTATTGGGATTTCCGGAAGATGTATGATGAGATGGGAAAATCAATAGATGCCGTAATAGTTGCAACAGCCGATCATACTCATGCAGTTGTTGCCGCAACCGGAATGGCAATGGGAAAACATGTGTATGTACAAAAACCATTGACTCATACCGTTTATGAATCCAGGTTACTTACCAAACTTGCTGTAAAACATAAAGTTGCAACACAGATGGGTAACCAGGGTTCTTCAGGTGAAGGAATTAACCTGATCATGGAATGGCTTAATGCAGGCGAAATTGGTGATGTCAGAAAAGTAGAAGCATTCACAGACAGGCCTATCTGGCCACAAGGATTAAATCGTCCAAAAGGTGAATGGGTTCCTGATACACTCAATTGGGATCTTTTCGTAGGACCGGCCCCAATGAGACCATACAACAGCATCTACACTCCTTGGAACTGGAGAGGATGGTGGGATTTTGGAACAGGCGCTCTCGGCGATATGGCTTGCCATATACTTCATCCGGTTTTCAAAGGATTAAAGCTTCAGTATCCGATCAAAGCTCAGGGCAGTTCAACATTGTTATTAACCGACTGTGCACCAAATGCGCAGATGGTTACTCTCGTATATCCTGAAAGAGTTGCTCCTAAAAATGCTAAAATGAAACTTCCACAGGTAGAGGTTATATGGTATGATGGAGGATTACAACCTCCAAAACCTGCCGGATGGCCTGCAGGCAAGAATATGAATGATTCCGGTGGGGGAGTGATTTTCCACGGAACAAAAGATAAGCTTATCTGCGGTTGTTACGGAAAAAATCCATGGTTACTATCAGGACGTGTTCCTGTTACTCCAAAAACAGAACGCAGAGTGGAAGGTGAAAAGCATGAGATGGACTGGGTACGTGCATGCAAGGAAACGCCTGAGAACAGGATCATTACAAAATCTGACTTCTCTGAAGCAGGACCATTTAACGAAATGGTTGTAATGGGTGTTCTGGCTGTAAGGCTCCAAGGTCTGAATAAAGAACTGGAATGGGATGGTGAAAAGATGGAATTCAAAAACATTGGAGAAAATGACAATGTTCGTCTTACAATTTCAGATAATTTCACAATTATTGATGGTGATCCGAAATTTGATCGTCCTAATATTCAATTGAATGCCAGACAGTTTGCTTCTGAGATGATTAAGCATAACTATCGCGAAGGGTATAAATTACCTGAAATGCCGGCTTAATATTTATGAATTTATTAACTATAAACTTTACTAATTATGAAGCAAATAAATAAGCTTTTTTCAGTTGTAATCGTAGCTGCGGTTGTCGTTTCCTGCGGTCCAAAAAGCAGCAAACCCTCAAGCGAAACCAAAGTGGAGGATGAAGGCTGGGTGTCAATTTTCGATGGTACAACCACCAGCGGATGGAGAGGATATAACAAGACTGAGTTTCCTGCAGAAGGATGGGAAGTTGTTGATGGTACACTTCATTGCCTTGAAACAGGTACCGGGGAAGCAGGTATGGGTGGTGACATTATCTATGATAAAAAACTCAGCAATTTTGAACTGTCACTCGAATGGAAAATTGCAGAAGGTGGTAATAGTGGAATCTTCATTCTTGCACAGGAGATCCCTGGTGAACCAATTTACAAGTCTTCTCCCGAGATGCAGGTACTTGATAATGACAAACATCCGGATGCAAAACTTGGAGTAAGTGGTAACCGCATGTCAGGCTCATTATATGATCTAATTCCTGCAGTCCCTCAGAACACCAAACAGGCTGGCGAATGGAATACAGCAGGTATTCTTTGCTATCAGGGAACTGTAGTGTTTAAGCAGAATGGCGCTAATGTTGTGGAATTTCATCTTTGGACAGAGGACTGGAAGAAGATGATTGAAAATTCCAAATTCAAAGATTGGGAGTGGTTCATTAACACAGCTAAGGAAGGCTACATTGGTCTCCAGGATCATGGCAACAGTGTATGGTTCCGCAACATCAAGCTAAAGGAAATGTAAATTTCAGGAAAGCAAAATAATGTATAGAGGGTTTCAATATCCTCTTAATCAACTTAACCCTATCCCTGCCCTTTCCCTTAAACAATAAGGGAAAGGGTATTTTTTCCAGAATCTTAGCCCTCCCCTTATAGTTTACTACGCTTTATACACAATTACAGCTTTCAATTCGACATCAACCCCTTTTTCTTATACAGATGAATCCATGAGATCCCTCATTTCGACAGCGAGGGATCTCATTGATTTACACCCATTTAATTTTAATATTTTGAACTGAAAATGATGTGTATAAAGATTAGTATAGTTTAAGGGGAGAGCCTGCCCCGCCTCAGCGGCCTCAGCGGGGGTTGGGAGGGGTTATGGTGACTATTTATATCGTACCTTTTAAGCCGATTTCCGAAGCAACCTGACGCATACCCATTATACAGTCATTAATAAGTTCATCAACACTAACACCAAGCATTTCAGCTCCTTTTTCGATCACTGAACGATCGACTCCTGCCGCAAATTTTTTGTCATTCCATTTCTTTCTCACCGACCGCACCTCCATATCCAGAACACTTTTTGTTGGTCGAACAAGGGCACTTGTTGCAACAAGACCGGTTAGTTCATCAATTGCAAAAATAGTTTTTTCGAGTAATGTTACCGGCTCAACATTAGTTACAAGACCCCAGCCATGGCTCATTACAGCCCGGATGTATTCGTCAGGCCAGTGGTTCTCTTCCAGGATCTTTTTTGTCATTATACAATGCTGATCAGGATACATTTCATAGTCGAGATCATGAATAAGCCCAATAATTCCCCACTTTTCCTGGTCCTCGCCATTCTTTGCTGCCATATAGCGCATTACTCCTTCAACGGATAAGGCATGTCTCAACAGGCTATCCGTTTTATTGTATTTTTTAAATAGAACAAGCGCCTTTTCGCGGTCAGGTGTATTCTGTTTCATATATAATCGAGATAAATTAATTCAGGGTAAGATGGTTCTATTGCCCCATCTTTATTACAGGGATACTCTTATTTATTGAATTGCCTGTGAGATTTAAATAATAAACACCCGGTGGGATCCTAGCAATATCTCTGTCTAATATAATTATGTTTTCACCGGTGGAAATATTCTTTTCATTACTGTAAATCTTTATTCCTGAATGGTTTACAAGAGTCATAAGCACAACATCATTAACATTTGAATTTATTACTATTTTCAATTGATTGGTGAAAGGATTGGGAAACACAAGCAAAGGCTCATCAATTCTTGTGTTTTCAAGCTTTATTCTAAGCGTATCATTAAACAGATAGTCATCATCATTATCATAACCGAAAATGCAGAAATTGTATACTCCATACTTTGATAAGTCTGCCGGTGCTGCAAATGTAACAGTAACCGTATCCATAAACGGAATGAGCTTGTTATTAAAATGCTGCTTTACTGCCATCATGTTATCATTGACAGAATACGCCAGGTAGAAGCCTTTTAGTGTGTCAGCACCGCTGTTAAAAACTTTTACAGACACATGCTCTCTGCCAAAATCATCAGATTGAACAGGTGATACAATCTTAACAGATTCGAGGTCTTTCTTTATATATCTAACCGATGCGGATACTGAAAAATCTATTAGATCAATCCATGCTGCATCTGCGCCATTCGACACTGAGTTGTCCTTTTTGTATATCCATTCCATGATGTTTAGACCGGCCTGAACAGAAAAAACTTTTTTCTCCCAACTGATTTCACCTGATTTCCTGAAAAGTTCTTTTCCGTTGAGCCGGAATGAAACGTAGTCAAAGTTTGCTTCAGAGGAAACCTTATAATAGAACTTGATTGAATCTGGTTCAGAAAAAACTGTTTTGATCATTAAACTGGTAGAACTATTATGTCCTATAATACCTGATCTTGCAGAAGTATTACCTTCGTATGAATTTGCCCCGGTTGTGATCCAGGGAACAGGGCTCATGTTAATCCATGGGAAAATTTTAAATGAGGATGATTCAAAACTCTCCCTTATCATGCCGATCCTGAAAGAAAAGATTTTATCTATTGTATAAGGACTGCAGTCAAGCGAAGACATTATAGTGACTACTTTTCCAATGCTTGCATCTTCTGAAAATCTTACCGGGACGATTAATTGCGTGGTTTTGCCAAACTGAAGAATTCCTGATATGATGTTCGATTGCAGGATTGTTAAATCTCCATCATCTGAATATAAATTCAGATCACCTGATGTGTTGCTTGAACCAATGTTGCTGATCTCGAAAATCAGATTGACCACTTCTCCCGGATCTGCAATGAAATTAGCATTTCCCGTTTGTGAGTCGTCAATTTTGCAACTCACTATTAACAATTTGGGTGAGTGAACATTAATATCAATAGGATAATGTTTCTCAGAAATGGAATTCTTTACAACCAGATTGAAAGTTACAATTCCATTATCAGGTACTGCATCGGAAACTGTAATGTTGAAACCATTGGAAAGCGTAGTATCTGATTCTGCGTTAATGGAACCAATGTATAGGGAGTCAGTGTTAATACGCACAAAATCAGATTCTGAAGACAGTTTTACATAAACATTTTTTGCATCTGTCAATCCCAGATTGCCTAAGGTAAAACTCAAAGAGATTGTTTCGCCGTAATCAGCTTTTCCGTCATTATTGGCAGTTTTGTCATTTACTTCAACTGAGGTAAGGTTCAGGAATTGACTGGTCAATGCTGAAAAGTAAACAGTTTTAATTACAGGTATTTTGTTCTGCCCGGTAACAACAACAAGACAGGAGTCGTTCGATAATCCGGGCATGTTAAGCGTGACAGAGCCTGAAGGGCTGGCAAAAGATGCGTCCCATAGTGTATCCCAGTGAGAAACAGCTATATATGAAAAAGGATCTATGGTTATTGTCAGAGATTTTATAGAATTTGGAAGTGTATCTGGAATATTGATATTAAATGTCTCGGGCTTGCCAATTATTGGCAGTATGCTTGGATCACCGACCAGATTGTAGGTTTCCCAATAGTATTTTTTCCTTGAGGAAGTGCTTGCACTCACCGCCAGATTACCTGCATAATTAATTTGACCCATGCTGACATACCATTCAGATGCAGGCTCATTATGGGTATGAAACAGACGATCATAAAAACCCAGCCCGGTAGTGGCATATGTCGGATCAATTGCAGTGGTACCATTACCGGCTGCCCAATAAAGATCTTCATCCCAGTATGAATCATTAGAGCAACCGATAAAGCCAATTGCACCCTTATTCCGGGTGAGAAGCATGTTGTTCCCAAATGATGAAGAAAGATTGAACTGTGATGTTTTACATGCATTACTTATTATAAAAGGATACATATTTTTATTCTTCATTAAGACTGTATCAGCTACCTTAATATTAAGGTGAAGCCAACCTGATGCATCACCATGACCGGTATAATTAATGAAGGATGTCCCTTTATTGATAATCTTTATAATTGTATCTTTTGCTGAAAGCGATGAAGGGTGATAGAAATGAGACTCCTTTATCCTGTTCGCTGTGGTCATGTAATTATCTACAGCATATCTTACCTGTCCATTCATGATGGTTGAGTAATTATTATCATATCCGGCGGTTACAAGGGCATTCGACTGAAAATCATAGATATTGTCAAATTCGTACTTTTCATACTGAATTATCTTTTTAATCACAGATTTTAATTGTGTGGTATCTGAAGCTGGTATCCGGCCAATGAGCATTTCAGGAATATAATCCCCGTTCCCGTCAAATTCACCATAATACATATCTGTGATATTGCCTGTTCCGTAATAGGGTATCTTATTTACATCACCTATTATAAGGAGGTATTCGGGAGGAGTACCATCCTGTGACATATCATTATAAACATCTGTTATTGAGGCCTTAAGCTCTGAGTAGGTTGTTCCTGCCAAAGCTGCGCCCCTTGAAAGTACTGTAAGGTTGAATCCTCTTTGCTTTTTCCATTTCAAAAAAGGATCGAGATGCTTTAAAAACGAAGTATCAGTAAGAATGATCATCTCAACAGGCTTGTCAGTATAGCCCGGAATGAGGTTTTCCGAATCATAATTAAGCAAGCCTTTTGCAAGTGATTGACTAAAAATTGGCGATTCGATGGTTTCGGATGAGGGTAAATTACCTTTTCTGTCAAAGGTTATCTCAATTTTCATTGAGGTAATAACTTCGATAATATTTGATTTCGGATTATATCTTACTGGTGAAATAATCAGGTTTGCCAGTTTCCTGTTCCTCATTGTTCCAACTGGCTCAATATTAACGGTATCACTTGCGATTAATCCTCTGGCGGCATATGTCGCTTTATCCAATTTGAAAACAGGCTTTTCCTTTTGTGTTATTTTTGTTTCACCTTCCTGAGTAGGATAGAGAAGTCCTCTAAAATTTTCGGCTGATGGTTTGATTTTTTCTGATTTTACACCGGTTATTTTAATGGCAGCTGAGTAATTATCAGGTACTTCAATAAGCCGGCTTAAAACTGGCAATTCAGGTTGTCCTGTGTTTGAAGTAGGGGAGTGCCCAGGGATGCTGATCCTGTAAAATGTACCGTTTTCATTTGTGATACTTTCTATATTAAGATCAGAAATGGAATAGTTTATTACTAAGGTTTCGGGTGTCACGATTAGATCACGTTTCTTCAAATCATCGTTAAAACGATATTTGAACGTTCTCCCCGGCTGCCCAACTGCTGATGCTGACAATAGCAGAAAAACCGCCAATAACTTAGCCTGTTTACCCTTCACTAAACGCATCAATATTAATCAATTAACCTAGTAACCTCAATCTGACGCAAGTTATTAAAAATTACAGATATTTGGAAGATGAAATAATTTATTTCATTGTTGTCCGGTAAAATAATATATCGTCCCTAACGGGACTTTGGGTTATTCCCTAACTATTTTACTACCAATATTTTGTCCCTACGGGACAATCCCGTTAGGGATGAAATGTCGGTAGAAATATAAAGTAAGCCCAAT
>JBBRVC010000057.1:0-23140 GCA_038247205.1 Bacteroidales bacterium | reverse complement strand
CCTGCCGAAGAATTCAAGGCAAAAATGGATGAATGGATCCTTACCTTCCGTTCAGCTAAACCTATTAACGGCGAAGAAAGAGTTTTGATTCCGGGCGATCCTGAGCGGGAAGCAGAATTAAGAAACAGGAAAAATGGCATAAAACTGGTACCAGCTATAAAAAATGACCTGATTGAAATAGCCTTTGAGCTCGGTATAGAATTTAAGGTTTAAAAAAATCCCTCTCTGATTTCACAAAGAGGGATTATAGTGTGCCTGTGCGATTTTACCGGCTACCAACCTTAACTTAACTCTGGTTCTTCAAATTAAGCTTTAAAGAAAATCTCATCGTAATTGCAAGAAGAATAAACAAACCTATATTTCCTGTAAGATATGCATAGTCATTTAGTGTTAACAGAATGAAAATGAATGAGTAAAGAAAGACGAGCAATCCGGTTAACAGTAGTACCGGCTTATTTTGCGGTATCAGACCTTTTAGGAATGAGGATATTAATGCAATTGTAGAGACTGATGCTGCCAGATATGCAAGATTGAACCCTATCTGCTCACTCAGGGCATTCAAAAGTGAAAAGAAAAGAACCAGCCCTAGGGCAAGTTGAAGATAATGGAACACATGGATCTTCAAATCGGTGGAGATTTCAACAAAAAGCAGCGCAAGAAAGGTAAGTGCAATGAAAAGTATACCATATTTTGCGCTCCGGATGGATTTCTGGTAATGATCAACAAGAAGTACAAAATTGGTTCCAAATGAATCACTTTCAGGCTTATAGGCATTCCCTCTCCATGATTGCGGGAAATTCCTGTTCAGATTAGTAACCAGCCATTTCGCCTCAAATCCATTCTCATTTATTGTTCTTTCTGCCGGAAGGAAGCTGCCAAGAAATCCGGGTGAACTCCAGGTGGATTTAAGGTAGACACTGGTTGACTTACCCATAGGCGTAAAGAAGATGCTTTCCGAACCTGATAAGTTAAAGGCCATGGAGAATTGTATCTGCTCAGTTTGTGGTTCCATTTTCTTTGGAAAAGTTATGCCGGATGCGAACAAATCAGTATCTTTTAATCCGGGTACGGCTTCTATTACATCTGAATCTGATGTTAATGTAACACCCCCTTTTATTCCCCTGTTATCACTAATACCAACTGAATAGTAAGCTTCACTCCATAAAACAGCGGTTTTTTCACCCGTGCTAATTTCAGGAATTATAATGTTCCCGGAAATATTTATAGATGAGGTATATACAACCGCTTCATAGATACTTCTATGTCTCTTTTCAGTTTTTACATCGCCCTTTATATCAAGGTTTTCGGGCATTATATGAAAAACAGTCCGGTATGGATCAAGATCTTTACCTGCAGGATAGATGATAAGTGGAACATTAAGTAGAGGACCGGATATTATTTGCGAACCAGACCACTGGGAAGAAATCTCCTTTTTGACAAATTCCGCGTTTGCCTGCCTCTCCCCGATCATTTCTTTGATCAGTTCAAGGGGTATAAGCAATATAAGACCCATAAAGGCAAGCAACAGCATTTTTATTGTAAATGAATGCTGCCATTTTCCATTTTCACTAAATTCGATTTTCATAGCTTTGTCGGATTATTAAAAGTACTTTGTATTACAAAGTGATTATGTAAAAAAAATTATTGTGCGTTTATAATATCTTCCAGAGCTCTGAGATGAAGCTTAAAGAGCTTGGAACCTTCCTCTGTTATTGAATAGCTTGTATTTGGCTTGCGACCCTGGAATTGTTTGATAACATTTACGAGGCCGTGCTGTTCCAGCGACTTCAGATGGCTAGCAAGGTTGCCATCGGTAACATCAAGAGTTTCTTTAAGACTGTTGAAATCATAGGAATCATTAACCATGAGTACCGACATGATACCCAGCCTTATCCTGCTCTCGAACAGCTTATTTAACCTGGAAATTTCGATCTTCATTTTTCGTATTTTCTATACAGTAAAAGTCCATAGGAAATGTGAAGTAATCCAAAACCAAAAAGCCAGAAGATCAGTCCGTATTGTGGCATAATTGCTGATGCCAGTCCGGTAATGATCTCAAATAGTCCAAGATAAAACACTTCATTATAAGTGAATTTCCCTGCATTTACAAGGGCAAGGCCATAGAAGATCAGCATTGATGGTATGATAAGATGGAAGTAGTTTTGCAGAAAAAAGATTATAATTAATATTACGCCTGTGGTTAAAGGAACAAGCATATTAACAAGCAATCTTTTTGAAACGGGGGTCCACATCCTTAGGCCCTTCAAACCAGCCTTCCTGTAAGAAAGCAAATAGGCAACTACCACTGCAGCAGCCAGAACAACAGTGGCAACAATTATAAGTTTATGCTGAATCAGGCTTATTTCAGTTGCGGTTAACCCTGAGAAATATTCATTAGTATAATTCCCATTTAATATTATAAAGTATGCCACGGCCCCACCAATCAGGGCTATCAGTCCTGCAAAAACACCTGAAATTCCGCTTAGCGATAAGAACCTTGTAGAATTTTCCATTATTGCCCGGATTGTAACCAGGTCTTCTGCTGATTTTGATTTATCTTTCATAGCATTAGTTAAAAGTACTTTGAAATACAAAGTAAAAACAAATAAACAAATAAAACAAATATCTCAGCGAAAAAAGGTCTTCTTTTTTCAATGTCAGGGTATGATGTTTATGATATTGCCCCATGCCTGAGTGCTCGAATCCCTCAGCTGGAATTCTCTATTATTCAGAATTTTACCGCAATTAATGCATGGTACCTGAAGGATATTCTTCCATAAAACCCTGATCCTTCAGAACCTTTAAGAGCATTTTAGAGAATTGAATATTATCTGTTTTTTTGTACCGTACATCAGTAAATACTTGTGCCAGAGTTTCTTTATTGTTTTCTTTTATGAATTGCTGAGAATCTTTCCGGCTCTCCTTTTCCGAGTAATACTTTGTAAGATTTTCGTCTGTATAGTCAGCATAATGCTCCTGGTGAATAATAGAATCTATCGGCAGCCTGTCAATCATTTCAGGATTTTCGGAAGGCCATCCGAGTGTAACTGTTGTCACTGGCACAACACCCTTTGGCAATTTTAGCACTTCAATGATTTTATGTGCCATATAGGTGGTTGTTCCAAGATAGCAAATACCTAATCCTTTAGATTCAGCTGCTATACAAACCGTTTGAGCAAGCAGTAAAGCATCAATCGATGCCGTGAAAAAGGATAAGAAGTTGTCATACCCCGGTTCCGCATTCCGCATTGTGCACCATTTGTTAAACCGGTTAAAATCGGCACAAAAAGTCAGAACCACAGGTGCCTCAGTAATCATTTTCTGATTAAAATGACATGGAGAAAGCTCTTTCTTTTTACTGTCTTCCCTTGTAACTATTATACTATATAATTGCATATTCCCAGTCGTCGAAGCCCTGCAACCACTTGTAATAATCTCATTAAGCAACTCATTTCCAATAGGTTTTGTTGTGTACTTCCTTATGGATTTCCTCTTAAGTAAAATATCGCTGATATCAGTCATGATTATATGTTGTAGAATATCACACAAAGTAAGCTATTTCAAATAAAACATTAAGCAGGAATGATAATGAATTTCCTATCTTGCATGTCGAATAAAATAGAATCATATAACTTAACCCTTTATGAAAAGAATCCTTGTATTGTCATTTGTCCTTATCTTGATTTTTACCTGTAGCCCTGCAATGGCTCAGAAAAAGAAGGACAACGCTAAAGAACCTGAAAAAAAAGAAAAAAGCCTTAGTTCGGTTTTTTCAGGATTATCATTCAGAAGCATAGGCCCTGCCTGGGCATCTGGAAGAATATCCGATTTTGCGGTAAACCCTGAAAATCATTCTGAAATATATGTAGGAGTATCTGCCGGAAATATCTGGAAAACAGAAAATAACGGAACAACATGGTCTCCTGTTTTTGAAAATTACGGAGCTTATGCAATAGGTTGCCTGAAAATGGATCCGAACAATCCTTTTGTTGTATGGGCAGGAACAGGTGAAAATAATCATCAGCGCCAGCTTGGATATGGTGATGGAGTTTATAAGACGGAAGATGGAGGTGCAACCTGGAAAAACATGGGTCTGAAGGAATCAAGACAGATTGGAATGATTGAAATCGATCCAAGAAACTCAGATGTAGTATATGTTGCTGCAGAAGGTTCAATATGGGGACCGGGTGGCGAAAGAGGAATATATAAAACCACTGACGGTGGAATAACATGGAATAAAGTATTGGATATCAGTGAGAATACCGGAGTGAACAATATAGTGATGGACCCTCGTAATCCGGATATTCTATATGCAACATCGGAACAGAGAAGACGTCATGTATATACAAAAATAGGTGGTGGACCTGAATCAGCCGTTTATAAATCAAAAGATGCCGGTAAAACCTGGGATAAAATAATGAAAGGGCTCCCCTCTTCACATATCGGAGGAATGGGTATTGCAATTTCTCCTGCAAATCCTGATGTTCTTTATATTATAATGGAAGCAGCAGGTGAATCCAGCGGATTTTACCGTTCTGTAAACAGAGGTGCTTCATGGGAAAAGATGAGTACTTATGCCTCAAGTGGACAGTATTACAATGAGATCTTCTGCGACCCTAAAATTGTTGACAAGGTATACAGCATGGAAACTGTTTCAAAGGTCACTCTCGACGGAGGTAAGACCTGGAACACAATTGGCAATAACCAGCGACATGTTGATGACCATGCACTATGGATTGACCCTCAAAATACCAACCATTTATATATAGGTGGTGACGGTGGAATCTATGAAACATTTGATGAAGGTAAGAATTATATCTTCAAATCGAACCTGCCTTTAACTCAGTTCTATAGGGTAAATGTCGATAATGCATTACCTTTTTATAATGTTTATGGCGGCACCCAGGATAATAATTCAATGGGAGGACCATCACGCAATTTAAACCGCGACGGAGTTGTAAATGCTGACTGGAAAGTTACGGTTGGTGGTGATGGCTTTTTTGTCGTGATAGACCCTGAAGATGAAAATATTGTTTACACAGAATCCCAATATGGAAATGCTGCCCTCTGGGATAAAAAGAGTGAAGAAGCTGTTAGCATCAGACCGGTTCCACGCAAGGGTGAAAAAACCTATCGCTGGTTTTGGGATACACCTATAGTAATAAGCCCGCACCAGAAGGAAAGGATTTATATGGCTGCCAATAAGGTATTCCGCAGCGATAATCGCGGTCGAAGCTGGGAAGTAATCTCGGATGATCTTACACGAAACGAAGATCGTAACCAGTTCAAAGTAATGGATAAATACTGGAGTGTTGACGCTGTTGCAAAGGATGTTTCAACCTCATTATGGGGCTTAATAGTCTCTCTTGCCGAGTCAAGAGTAAAAAAAGATCTCTTATATGCCGGCACTGATGACGGAGTTATTGCAGTTTCTGAAGATGCAGGAAAAACATGGCAGCGCTACACTACTTTCCCTGGTATTCCGGAATATACTTATGTGAGCGATATACTTCCTGATAAATTCAATGAGAATGTGGTATATGCCACTTTCAACAACACACAAAGTGATGATTTTATGCCCTATATACTTAAAAGTTCCGATAAAGGAAAAACCTGGACAGCAATAACAAATAAGCTGCCGGTAAATGGTGCGATACATTCGATCGAACAGGATAATGTTAATCCCGATCTTCTCTTCGCCGGCTCAGAATTCGGATTCTATTTTTCAATTGATGCAGGAACTGAGTGGGTCGAATTAAAATCGGGACTTCCTACTATCGCAATTCGCGATATAGCAATCCAGGAACGTGAAAATGACATAGTTCTGGGTACTTTCGGTAGAGGATTTTATATCTTGGACGACTACACTCCTTTGAGAAATTACAAGAAAGAAATTCTTGAAAAAGAAGGTCATATTTTCCCGGTTAAAGATGCAAAAATGTATGTACAATCGAGCGGATTCGATAATCAGGGCTCATCCTACTTCAAATCAGCTAATCCCGAGTTTGGAGCTGTAATTACATATTACGTGAAAGAGGCGCCTAAAACTGCTAAGGCAATCAGACAGGAAAAAGAAAAAGCATTATTTGAAAAAGGAGAGCCAATTCCTCAACCATCAATTGATGAATTAAATGCCGAATCAAATGAGACCAAACCGTATCTGGTATTCACAATCACTGATGAAAATAATACTGTTGTAAAGAGAATGTATAAATCTGCTTCCAACGGAGTGAACAGGGTAAACTGGAATTTTACATATGAAGGTTTCTCACCTGTCACCACAACAAAGTTTGATCCTCTGGGTGGTGATGGCGGAAGAAGAAGCCGCGGGGGTATACTTGTAATGCCAGGGACTTATAAAGTATCCCTTGACATGCATGCAAAAGGTGAAACAAAAGAACTTGCAGTACCTGTACAGTTTGAATGTAAGCCTTTAGGAAACACAACATTCACGACCGTTGACAATAAAGCCAAGTACGCATGGATAAAAGATGCCACTGAGTTTTCAAAAACTATGTATGGCTCAATCAGTTACACAAATGAGCTCGTTAACAAGATCAATGCTGTGATGCAGGCAATTTCTCAGACATCAGGAGTTTCATCCGAAATGATGAAAGAGGCTCAGAGAATCAATAATGAACTGATTAACCTCCAATTTATTTTCAATGGTCCGGAGGCAAAGGCAAGTCAGGAGGAAGTTCCACCTGTCGACATGCCGCTTACAGCAAGATTAAGCGAGATGGCTTATGCAACATATGGCAATAGCGGTGATGTTACTATTACTGCAAAAGATCAGCTTGAGATACTTAAGACTGAGTTTCCACCTATCCTTGAAAGAATAAAAAAGGCAGGACAGGATATCCAGAATCTTGATAAACAACTTGATATGATAAAGGCACCCTGGACACCCGGTCGTATACCAACCCTGGAGTAGAGCATAAGCCTGAGAATGAAAGCATTGAGGGGGAAATTAAATTGAGTAATATTAAACATCACATATCATGAGCAGACCAGTCACTTTATTCACAGGCCAGTGGGCCGATTTGAGTTTTGAATCAGTATGCCAGAAAGCTAAATCGTTTGGATATGATGGTTTAGAATTGGCTTGCTGGGGCGATCATTTCGAGGTTGACAAAGCTGATGATGCCTATTGTCACTCAAAAAGAAAAATGCTTGATAAGTACGGACTTAAAGTCTTTTCAATATCCAGCCATCTTGTGGGACAGGCAGTTGCTGATAGAATTGATGAGCGGCACAAGAGTATTGTCCCCTCCTATATCTGGGGCGATGGTGATCCTGAAGGAGTAAGGCAAAGGGCCACACAGGAATTGATTAAAACCGGAGAAGCAGCAAAAAGACTTGGTGTTTCCATTGTTAACGGATTCACAGGAAGCCCGATATGGCACCTCAATTATTCATTTCCCCCTGTAACTCCAAAGATGATCGAAGACGGATACAAAGAGTTTGCTGACAGATGGAAACCCATCCTGGATGCCTACCTTAAAATGGGAATAAAATTTGCACTCGAAGTACATCCTACTGAGATTGCATTTGACATTGCCTCAGCCCGTAGGGCGCTGAAAGCTATCAATAACCATGAAGCATTCGGGTTTAACTACGATCCCTCCCATTTAGGATATCAGGGTGTAAACTATGTTGGTTTTATCAATGAGTTTGGTAAAAAAATATTCCATGTTCACATGAAAGATGTTGCATGGTCGGATCATCCTGCTGAAGCAGGTGTATTCGGCGGTCATTCAGAATTCGGAACTCCGGGCCGGTACTGGGACTTTAGAAGCCTGGGCAGAGGTAACATCAAATTTGAAGAGATAATAAGAGCATTAAACAGGATTCAATACAGCGGACCATTATCTGTAGAATGGGAAGATAGCGGAATGGACCGTGAATATGGAGCAAAAGAGGCGTGTGAATTTGTAAGGGCATTGGATTTCCCATCAAGTAATATAGCTTTTGATTCAGCTTTTGAAAAATAACCTAACCTTAGTTAATTTAACCCTTTCTTCATGGAGACAATAAAAAAAACCCAACTATTCAATGCAAGTTGTGTTGCATTGGTTGTTACTGCGCTTGCCTTTGCCACTAGAGGATCATTTGTGGAAGCATGGGCAACAGAGTTTAATCTTACACACACAGAGGTAGGATGGATTATCGGAACAGCTTTCTGGGGCTTCACCCTGGCGATGGTATTTGGCGGACCATTAGTTGATATCATCGGTTTAGGACGGATAATTTCGATTGCATTTTTCTGCCATGTGGCCGGTATAGTACTAACAATAGTTGCAACAGGATTCTGGTCATTATTTATTTCCACATTGCTTGTCGGAGTTGCTAACGGCAGTGTTGAAGCTGCTTGTAATCCATTAATAACCAGCATGTATACTGAAGACAAGACACGAAGGCTCAACCGCTTTCATGCATGGTTTCCAACAGGTATTGTAATAGGTGGCCTTGCTGTTTATCTTTTCAGTAATATTGGTCTTACCGACTGGAGATATGCTATGGCTATTATGCTCCTTCCAACTTTTGCATATGGCTGGATGTTCCTGAATAAAAGCTTCCCGCAGACTGAACGGGTTGTTTCAGGATTTACATATAAGGACATGCTGAAGGCATGCTACAGCCCTCTCTTTCTATTTATGGCATTTTGCATGCTGCTAACTGCCTCAACAGAGCTGGGTACCAACCAATGGATTGCCGCATTACTTTCCAATGTTTCTGATAATCCAATCTTACTTCTTGTATGGATCTCAGGTATTATGGCACTTGCACGTCAGTTCGGGGGAGTACTCATACACAATCTGAAGCCAACCGTCGTGCTTCTTACTTCTTCAATTCTGGCATTTATTGGTCTGATTTTAATGGGTTACACATCAGGTGCCCTGGTATTCGCATCAGCAGGAGTTTTTGCCCTGGGGGTTGCATATTTTTGGCCAACGATGCTTGGATTTGTATCAGAAAATATTCCATCAAGCGGTGCACTTGGACTCGCTATTATGGGGGGAATCGGTTTTCTGGGAGGTGCCATAGCGCAGCCTCTTCTGGGGTCAATCTTTGATTCACAAACACTTGCAGCTGTTCCGGCAGGACAGTCGGTTGATATTCTAAGATCAGCAATAACGGGAACTCAGGAGGCATCAATGTGGGCACAGGCCCAGCTTGCCGGAGGTGCTCAGACATTAAGATTTGTGGCCATTGTTCCAGCATTTCTTATTGTATTTTTCACAATTCTGCATTTCAGAAAAAGACACGCATAGGTAATTAACCAAGCCACTCCGTAAATTTGATAACTCCCGAATCTTCTGCAAGGGAGAGCAGGCAGGTGCTATTTCAGGGACAAGACGATATGTTAGATTAAAATTTAAAAAGTATATGAAGAAGTTAAGAATGGGCATGATTGGTGGTGGCATCGGAGCTTTTATCGGTGATGCCCACCGCAGAGCCTCCAGGATATGCAATGACTATGAACTTATAGGAGGTGTTTTTGATTACGATTATGAAAAAAGTAAATTATTTGCCTCGAATGAGGGTATTTCACCTGACCGCTGTTATAAAAGCGTTGAAACAATGATAAATGCTGAACTGGCAATGCCTGTCGATTCCAGAATGCAGGTTGTTTCCATTGTCACTCCAAATGCACTGCACTATGGCTTTGCCAAAAGCCTGCTTTTAAACGGGTTTCATGTGGTATGTGAAAAACCCATGACAATGGAGGTTCAGGAAGCTGAAGAACTGGAAAAACTTGTCGATAAAAACGGGCTGACTTTTGCTCTGACTCACACCTATACCGGGTATCCGATGATCCGCCAGATGAGAGACATAATTGCAAAGGGAACTCTTGGGACTATACAACGAATTGATGCTCAATATTATCAAGGCTGGATAAACTCTATAATTCATGGCACCGGAAGCAGGATAACCGGAGTCTGGAGGCTCGATCCCAAACATGCAGGTGTCAGCAGCTGCATGGGAGATATAGGCGTACATGCATTCAACCTTATTGAATATACTACCGGGCTTGAAGTTAAAGAGGTCTTATCTGACCTTAATTCAGTAAAAGATGATGTAAAGCTTGATCTTGACGGTACTGTGTTGCTCCGTTTCAGCAAAAAGCTCAAGGGCGTTATCCGTGCAAGCCAGGTATGTGGCGGAGAAGAGAATAATCTGACTATCGCTGTTTATGGTTCAAAAGCCAGCCTGAAGTGGTCGCAGGAAAATCCTAACTATCTGACCATGCTGAGCGACTCTGAACCAACTCAGATACTTAAGCCGGCTCATGGTTATAATGATCAGCTTGCAGAAATGAGTCATACTATGCCTTCCGGCCATCCGGAAGGTATCTATGAGGCATTGGCAAATATTTACAGAGGAACTGCGAGATCAATCAGAAAAGAGCCGTTTATTCCGGGAGAATTTCCGACAGTACATGATGGAGTTCGTGGAATGAAATTTATTCATTCAGTGGTTACTTCCAATAAGGATGGTAATATCTGGGTGAAACTTTAGTAAACAAACATCTGAAAACATGCATGAGGCATGAAGAATAATAAAATCCCCTCTTTGCTCCAAGCAGAGTGGGGGATTTTGATTTTTATTTCTTTTTCTTCATAAGAAAATATCCGGCAGCACCAGCAACAACAACAACACCTGCTATTATAAGTATAGTCGTTGAAGAGCCTTTATCGGAACCATTGGTTGCATCATCTTCCACTGCATAATAAAATTCCGGCTTTGCATCAGTGTCCATGTTAACTGTATCCTTCTGGGGTGCAGGCTGTTCCTGGGCCATGGCAAAATTTAACCCTCTGAATAAAAGGAAAACAATTGTTAATACCAAAAATGACTTTTTCATTGTTTAATAAAATTTAAGTTAGTTATTTATTGATCGCGCCCATTCATCATATTTCTTTGCAATCTCAGGATCGGAGTTTCTGTAACTATCGGCGAGCGCAGTCACTGCAGGCTTAAATTTTGGATTTAATGTAAGACATGTTCGTAATAGCTGTCTCGCCCTGACAATATCTGTCTCAACCAATAGTTCAGATAATTCTACATATGCTTCAAAATATTTTCTGTTTGAACTAATTAGCTTTTCATAATACATTATTGCCTTCTCATAATTATTCCCGGCTTTTGCTATGTTTCCCATATACATCAATATCGGATCAGAAGAAGGGTTCAGGTCCAGTCCTCTTTTTAAAGCTGAGTCGGCTCTTTCTACCTGCCCATCTTTGTAAAGAGCTCCTGCAAAATTATAAAAAATCATCTCATCCTTATCACTGGTCTTTAAAACTTCTTCAAACCAAGTTATCGCTTGCTTAATTCTGCCTTCCTTTAGTGCTTTATAGCTCAGGTAATCCGATTTGGTTTTCCGTTGCAACACGGCTCCGATAGGAATTTTATCTGCATATATTATATGTATGGCATTTTCAGGTGGCCATATTTTATTTTTTAGTTGATAAGGTGGGATATATCTGTTTGCAATAATTGCATAATCCCAGTCTGTCATACTCCTTTCTTCATACCTGAAATAAGAAGTTTCTATTCCAGGATAATTTCTGAAAAGCCATTTTACTGAGTAAGTAGCCTTTACTTTTACACCTGAAGTATCACCCTTTATTTTTAAATAATCAATAAGCCATTCCGAAGCTTCAGTCTGACTTACATAATAATAATCTGTTTCATAATTTCCATATGCGCCTTTTAATCCTCCTACCATTTGATTATAATACATATACTCATAAGGATGATTAATAATCATGAATTTCAATGGATGGATTGACAGAACAGCAGCTATTATACCTGCCATCAGAAGCAGATACCGATTTTTAATTGAATCACTGAAGGTCGAGATTCCTATTGAAGCCAGAAGAACAATTCCCGGGTAGACAAAAAGAAACTGCCGCCAGGAACTGTACAGGTTCGATTTTTCAATAATGACGAATAATACAGGGAATAATATTGAGAAAATTAAAAAAATATAAATCAGGCTTTTATTGCTTCTGAAAATAGTTTTGTGAAAAATAATAAAAAGGACCATGCCCGTCAAAACAATCAGTGGTATTGTTATCCCCATGGATTTAATCAGATAATACCATGGCATATGGTCCGACCACTCCACCTTTCCTTCATAGATATGACGGAAGGTGTCCGGGAAATGTGCCATTACATGATAGGATTTCAAAATTCCGGTAACCGGATTTTGTAACCCATAAGGCCACAGTACAACACTCAGAAGCATTGCTATAATTGTAATACCTGTTATAAGGATAAGCTTTGCTCTGATTTCCGGTAAATTTGCTTTTTTTTCTTCAAGATATTTCAAAAAATAATATACACTGAAGAAGAAAAAAAGATAACAGACCAGTAAGATCCCTCCGGCTCTTATACTAATGGCAAATGCAATATATAATGTTGTCAGAATATAAAATGAAAAAGGTGTTTTATTTCCGTAGAAAAGAGATTTAAGCATGTAAAATACAGATGCTATATAGGCGAATGCAAAAGGAATATCCTTAAGGTTATTCTGGGCATGACCCATAAAGGTTGGAGAGAAAGCAAAGAGAAACAGGACAATAATTCCCGTTCGGTAATTCCTCAACCATATTGCAAAGAGTGCTGTCATAAGAATGACAAGCCATCCCATAAGGGAGCTCATTAGATGACGAAATCCGTAAACATCATCAAGATCAAACCATTTGATAAGTATAGTTACCAGGTTATCAAAAGATTGTCCGTAATACTTAAGATGGGTTACCGGAGTGTCCAGAGCAGATTTATCTGCACCTTGGGTTGCATAATAATTATATACAGAGACCGAGTGATTATAATGCAACACTTCATCGGCGTTGATTCCGGCGTTACGGCTTGCGAGCAGCATTATAACCAGGAGAGAAGCAGAACAGAATAAAAATGTATATTTTAATTTTAAAGATCTCATCACTTTTGAGAACCACTATCATAATATTTCCTGACAAAATAGAGCGGACGGTTTTGAGATTCCTTATAATTCCTGTATACATATTCGCCAAGTATACCAAGAAAAACAAGTTGAACAGATCCAAGAAAATAAATACTCAGCAATGTGGAGGACCAGCCCAAAACTGCAAAGCCGGAAATCTTGGCTATGAGCACATAAACGCCTGCAGCCATAAAAATAAACGTTCCCAGAATGCCAAGGAACAGACAAAAACGGATAGGAAATCTGGAAAAGGAAAAGATAGCATCTGATGCCAGAATAAATAATTTACCCATGCTCATTTTGGGATCGCCCCGGAACCGATCGTCCCGAACATACTCAACATTCCCCTGTCTGAATCCTACAAATGTTCTCAATCCCGGCAGATACCGGACCTTTTCCTTCATAGTCAGAATAGCTTCAACAGCATTTCTTCTCATCATTGAGAAATTGCCATTATCCTCAATATTCTTTATCTCGCTGATCTGTCTGAATAGAATATGAAACAAAACCGAATAGCGGTTTCTTCCCGCTTTTCCCCTCCTGCTACTCCTTTTGCCATTTACAATATCAAACTCCTCATCAACCAGTTTATGATACATTTCAGGCAGTATTTCAGGGGGATCCTGAAGATCACCATCCATCATGCCGACAATTTCACCTTTCGCATATTCAAGGCCAGCCGTAAAGGCAGCCTGATGCCCGAAGTTTTTTGAAAGTGAAAGTATCTTTATTCTTCTGTTTTGCCTCTGCCATTCAATAACTTTGTTCAGACTTAAATCTGTACTCCCGTCGTCAACAACAATTACCTCATAATCATCAGTAAATGATTCAATTGCGATGACACATCTCCTGAGAAGTTCATCAATCAGTTTCTCTTCATTTAAAATGGGTATTATCAGAGAAAACATGGCGTTTTAATTAATTTTTCATCCCTTCTCAAGCCCCTCCTGTATCAGGAGGGGCTTACAGAAAGGTATTTAGTATTATGAAACTTATCTCAAGCGAGCCGGAAACGTATAACCTTTGATTAATTCAATCTTTCCAATGCAAATTCAGCTTCTTCTTTTAATTCAGCTGTCTGGGAAAGTTCGCGGATTACCGGTACAGAATATTCTGATCCCATCCAACTCAACTCTTTAAGGATTAGCTTCTTACCTTCAATTTGCGATGCCTTATTTTTCAGTATCTCAGTTAATTGTTTCTCTATCTCGAGTAACTTTTGATCATCACCTCCAGCAGAGCGTATCACACTCTGCAACAAGGTGAGGGATTTGGTGCTTTTTGAAATATCATAGCTGCCCAGATTTGCCAGAGCATCCTCAAGGGTAGTCAATTTGAAATCATTTCTTAACACCACGCCTGTAGCTGTCGGAAAATCAAATGGGATCTCCTGTGTTACATTTCCTGATACGGCCCATTCAGCTCCACGCTGAAAAGTCACTATAAACCCAACACACTGCATTGCCGGACCTCCACCCTCATCAGCATGACCAAGAACTGTGTGAAAAATTCTGCCTTTACCATAGGTGAGTGTCATAAGAATAGGCTCATCCCTGTGTGGAAGACGCCTTGGTCTTGTTCCGACAGGTACTTCAGCCGGTACAATTGTTCCCGGAATCAAAAATTCAGAAGTGGCAGAAGCAAGAATTTCCATATTTTCGGCGGGACCCCGAAGCAGACTGTAAAGTTCATCATTTCCGTGCATCCAGTTGGCAGGCAGCCCTTTGGTAATCGGATGATCAAAATTTCGTGTTCTTATCATGAATTCACTCCTTTTGCCATGAGTACCACCTGTTCCCTTGGTTGTATCATCTCTTACCAACTCATTTCCATTGTAATAAACATATGGTCCTGATTTTTCATTACGTCCACCCCATCCTCCTAAACCAATAATCTTATTATACTCTTCCCATTCAGGAAAAGCATTATCGGCAGCATGATAAACAACAACCCCACCTCCATTTTCAACAAATTCGAGAAATGAAGAATTGGTTTTCTCACTGAATGGATCCCCGTTGTAGTCAAGAACAACCAGATCATACTTTGAAAATTTCGGATCAAAGGTTGTCATATCACCACCCTTTTCAGGTGTTACCACTATATCAGTTACAAATAATCCTGTTTGATCAAGTAACTGTTTCAGAATGGGGTTACTTGCCTGCCAGTTATGGTTATTCTGACCGGTTATTATCAACGCTTTATATTGTGCATCATTTTTGCAGGCATTGAAAAATGTTAAGAATCCTGCAATTATAAGTAGAATAAAAAATTGTCTTTTCATCTCTGTATGGTATTATAAAGTTGGTAATTCCCAGGGTTGACGGTAAGGTCTGCTGAGCAGACGTGATGCGCGGGGATTGTCAATTATCTCTTCCTTGTCAGGATCCCATTTGATGGTCTGGCCGGTAGTCATTGCAATTTCTCCCAATAGGGCTACGGATATTGCCCTGTAAGCAATATCAACCGGGGCTATTGTCTCTTTGCCTGAACGGATACAATCAATAAAGTTTTGATAGTGATTATCGCTCTTGTACAGATGAATCTCATTTTCCTCAATGATCTCCTCAAGAATTCCGGGATCTGAAGCTGTCAGAATATTTCCTCTGTCTGTATGCACCCATCCAAGTTCACCATACCAAGTCGTTCCCATTCCATGAGGCAGTCTCGAGGCGTTAGCAACTCTCATTTCTATTCCGTTGGCGTATTTGCAGTTTAAGTCGTATTCAACGGGTACATTGAAAATTCCTTCAGGAGGATAAACACCAACTCCTGATATCTCAACAGGTCCGGTATGCTCCAGACCGGCACCCCAGTTTGCTATATCAATATGATGACCGGCCCAATCTGTCATTTGTCCGCCTGAATAATCCAGGATCCATCGCCAGTCCCAGTGTGATACGCCACGGTAAGGGGCAGTTGGTGCAGGACCAAGCCACATTTCCCAGTTTAATTCAGCCGGCACCGGCTTTACAGGAGGAGTCCCAATCCCTGTCCTTCCATCAGGAAGTCCCACCTCAATAAACTTGATTTTGCCTACTCTTCCATTAATTGCCAGCTCTGCACCCCTATGGAAATTAGGAAGAGACCGTTGCCAGCTTCCGGTTTGCCAGGTTACTTTATTTTCTTTTACAGCCCTGACAATTGTTTGTCCATCTTCAATTGTCCGGCATATAGGTTTTTCACCGTATACATTTAATTTTTTATTTACAGCAGCAGTATATATTATCCCATGCCAATGATCGGGAAGGGCTATTAATACAGCATCAAGAGTCTCTTTCTCAAGTATATCGCGATAGTCACCATAAATCCGGCAGTCCTTATTTTTATTTGCCGCATCAACAATTTCCTTGGTAGCTGTTAAGCGGTTTGAGTCAACGTCACAAAGAGCAACAAACTGGACCTGGTTATTAAGTTTTAAGAAATCCTTCATATCGCTAGTACCCTGCGACCCTGTACCTATCAAACCGAAAACTATCCGGTCACTAGGAGGTAATTTACCTCCCATCCCCAGTGCAGTTGAGGGTATGATTTGCGGTAAAACGATTGCACCTGCCACAGCAGCTGCTGATCGCCTGACAAATTCTCTTCTCGAAGATTTAGCTGACATACTGTTTAATTTATTAATGATAATTAGAGTTTATTCATAATGCTACCGGAGTACCGGGAATTGGTGTTTCAAAAACCATATCAACAGGACCGAATTCAATTTTTGACGGTCCAAGGTCCATGTCCGATTTAAATATCTCATCCCAGGTTACCTGAAAACCGGTATAGGCAGCCGTTCTACCCATGATTGCTGTAAGGGTGGAAAATGCTGTCTGTTCACCCTCATTAACATACTCTCCGGTACGAATTGCATGTACAAGGTGCATATGTTCCTGCACATAAGGTGGAATTTTTAATGAATTCATTGAATTTCCGTTTTCATCTTTCGGATATTCGAATTGCCATTTAATCTTCCCATCAAGATCCCAGATAGTATTTGCACAATTGGTATACCCTTCGGTTCCCATAATCATCTCGCCTGTTCCATTAACACAGCTGTCAATCTGCCTGCACATACTATGTGAACTTACTCCGGTGCCATAGTCGAAATCGATGCTGAAAAAATCATACTGATCTCCAGTGACCCTTCTATGACGGCCGCCATATCCGATAGCTTTCTCAGGATGTTTCCCTATGAACCAATTAATTACATCGATATTATGTACGTGAGTATCAAGAATATGATCACCACATAGCCAACAAAAATTATTCCAGTTACGGATCATATATTCCATATCATTCCATCCGGGTTCACGCTGACGGAACCATACATGATCCTGGTTCCAGAATGCTTTTGCGGAGGTTATTGTCCCAATAGCTCCATTAACAACCTGCTTATATGTTTCAATATAGTCTTCCTGATGGCGGCGCTGAGTTCCGGTAACAACGCAAAGACCCAGTGACTCAGCCTTTTTGGCGGATGTTATCACAGACCGGATGCCCACCGGATCAACTGCAACCGGTTTTTCCAGGAATGAGTGTTTTTTCCGGATCACTGCTTCGAGAAAGTGTTCAGGACGAAATTGAGGTGGAGTTGCAAGAATAACAATATCAACTTCAGGTAGGGCCATCAGTTTTTTATATCCGTCGAAGCCGGTAAAGCAATTTTCAGCCGGAATTGGAAGATTGAATGATGCAAATCGTTCCCTGCATGCATCAATCTTATCCTGAAATACGTCGGCGAGTGCAATTATCTCAAGATCAGGGCCAGAGCTGATAAAATTTATTGCTGCACCTGTACCCCTGGCTCCGGCACCAACAAGACCCGCCCTCAGTTTTTTTCCTTTCGGGGCACCATTCAATATTGGGGGAAGGCCTATCGACTTAGCATCTGGTTTCCGTTTACAAGCTGAAATGAGAGCACCTGCTCCTGCTAAACCAATTCCTGCAAGAGCTGTCTTTCCAATGAATTTTCGTCTGTCAATATTAAGCATTGCTGATTATTTTAATTTCACTAATTATTTAAAAACAGAAGTATCCGCCTCACATACTACCCTGAATCCTACATCTATAACATCGGAATACCACCATATGCTCTTAGGCATTTGAGGGTCAGTAACAAGCCAGGCTTTCGTTTTTGTAAAGTCTCTGGCTGCACTTCTTACGTCCTTTGCATCACTTTTAAATGATCCTCCACGGATTACATGCTCCGGACCTTTTACCGGACCTCGGGGATTAACCCAGGTTGTGTCTGCTTTATAATAGTCTGATGAATAGAAGTCATAGCAGAACTCTGCGACATTCCCCGGCAAATTTTTCAAACCGAATGAATTTGCTTTCACTGCTTGAGGTTCCGCAGTTTTTGCACCGCTGCTAACACTATAAATAACTCTTGAAGCAATATTTGTTGTATCCGTGCCAAAGATTTTTTTAAATAATCCCACTGAGGATAACTTCTTTGGGTTGCCTTCAAAAAAATACGGAGTCGCTGTGCCTGCACGGCATGCATACTCCCACTCCGCTTCTGTGGGAAGCCTGTATTTTTTGCCGGTAACCTTCGATAGCCACTGACAATACACATTTGCGGCATGCCACGACATTGTAATTGCCGGCCGTGAACCTTTCCCCCATCCCTGGTCGGGAGCACCCCATGGAGGAGTAGCCCCGCTGATAGCATCGGTTTTTCCGGTAGTTACAACCTGTCCCTCAGTCCTGCCCTGCGAACCAGTTGCCCTGAAAAATGCAAGGTATTCATCCCATGTGACCTCTACCTCACCAATCCAGTACTGAGTCAGAGTAACTTTATGTACAGGACCTTCATCCTCACTACGAAGCGGCTCATCTTCAGGACTCCCCATATTAAAAGTTCCTCCTGGTATTGCTACCATGTTAAAAGATACATTAGTCCCGGGAATTTTTTCAGTAAAGTTTTCAAATGTTTCAACCTTTGCCGGTTCTATGAAGAGATCCTGACTGGCGGAAACAGCAACACCGAAAGTTGTATCATGTGCGTGCCTGACGGCATTCGGATCAAAATGACCTACATTTAAATGACAATTAATGCAAGTGAGAGGATCTTTGCTTGTGGTATAAAACAGATGGGCATTGCCTCCATTAACCGAAAGAGTTACCGGAAAAAGGTTTTGATGGCATTTTTTGCACGATTCCTCATAAACAAAGGTTTTTGCATTTTCAAGAAGCTTCTTCTTTTCCCAGTTGATATTCGCGCTGTCTTTAAACAGGTAACCATAAACATCCTTTGCCCCATGTTTGGCCTTTGCATAAAGATACCCGTGTCCCTCAGGAGGAAGGTGGCACTGTGAACAATGCACTATTGTTCCGGATTTGTTATTATAATGTGTTGATAATCTCCACGATTGATCGGCATGTGGATGCACATGACACACCATGCAGTATTTGTCGGAAGAAGTATAGGAAATTACAGATCTGGCAGATATTAATACAATTATACTGGCGATAATGCCTGCAACAAATATCCCAACCTTCGCTCTTCTTTTAATAAGCGACTGGCCAGATTTATTCTTTAAATTCATTTTACCGGAAAGATTCAGTTTAAAACTTCTTAAAGTTAATTGTTTGAGTGAATCTCCGGTTAAAATGCCGGTAACTTTTTTAAAGAAATACCTAAACCATAAAGTCGCTAACACAAGGTGTCAGGGCTAAAATGGGCCTATTTGTCAGTTATTCAATAACTTACATATAAGCTGGACAAGGCATCAATCAATTATGTTAAAATCTCTTGGTATATGCATGGCAATAAGGTAATTTGCCGTTATTGGCATAATAATCCTGATGATACTTTTCTGCGGTATAGAATTCGGCTGCAGGAGTAACCTCCGTTACAACTTTTAATCCTTTGTCTTTCAGGACCTTAATATTCTTATCTGCAGTAAGTTTCTGTTCATTATTAAGGTAGAATACTCCCGACCGGTATTGGTTTCCGAGATCCGGACCCTGTCCGTCAACCTGGGTAGGATCATGGATTTCCATAAACAATTTCAGGAGTGTTTCGTAAGAAGTCTTTTCGGGATCATATATTACCTTCACAGCTTCGGCATGGCCTGTATTTCCTGTGCAGACCTCTTTGTATGATGGATTTTTAACATGTCCGCCGATATACCCTGATGTTACAGAAATTACACCTGCAGATTTCTGAAGATAATATTCCACTCCCCAGAAGCATCCTCCGGCGAAAATTGCAGTCCCATACCTGCCATTTTCCACCTGGGCTGGTACAAACTCAAGGGATATTGAGTTAACGCAGTGACGAACGTTTTTGTCGGTTAATCTTTCGCCTGTAAATACATGACCCAGATGAGCTCCACACGAAGTACATTCGATTTCGGTTCTGATACCATCTGCATCAGGCAAATGAGTCACAGCTCCTTTGATCTCATCGTCGAAGCTAGGCCAGCCACAGTCCGAGTCAAACTTAAAAGCTGAATTATACAAAGCAGCACCACACTTTTTACAGAGGTAAGTGCCTTTATCTTTTGAATTTGTAAACTTCCCGGTAAAGGGAGCTTCTGTTCCTTTATTGTTGATTACCAGTGATTCGCTTTTTGAAAGGTTGTTGAATGGTAATCTCTCCTGAGAAAATAAATCGGTGCTCATGACTATAATGTAAAATACAATAAATATACCTTTTTTCATTTTCAATCATATTAAATATCCGTATAACAACTTATATCGGGAATTGTTATAATAGCCAATTAGAGGACTAAAAAGAGATACTGATGAAAAATGAACTATATCCCGATTAATATTGTTGTATACATTAATTAAAATAACGTGGGAGATTGTTAGTAATTGCCTGAATTTTTTATTTTCAACACAAAGTTGGTATTTTGAATGAAAAGTATATTTTTGTAACTAATTAACATTAATATTTCTATGAAGAAAATTACTCTTTTCCTTGTGGCGCTTTTCATTACTGCTGTCACTGTCAGTTCATGTAACAAGAAGGCATGTCCTGCATACAGCCAGGCTAATACAGAACAAACAGAACAGGTTGGTTAATACGAAGCAAAGTTAAATCTCCCTTAATTTATAAGTACGCAATTAATGAAGAAGCTGCTTATAATAGCGGTTGTAGTTATATTTGGTTCAGTAATTCTGAACGCGCAGGGAGAACTAAATGAACAGCAGAAGGTTTTTTTCAGAAATGAAAAATCGTTTGCCGTTCTGTTAAATTCTGATGGATTAGGTCTAAGCTACCGTACCGCTAAAAGACTGGATTTTCTTAATAAGAGATTTCTCGAATTCGAAATAGGGACTCTTAAACACCCTAAAGAATATAAAGTGTCAAACCTTTATTCCCAGAATTCATTTGTTTTTGGCAAATTAAACTCAACTTTTTACATTAGGGGAAGTTACGGAAGACAGCATGAATTATTCAAGAAAGCCGATCTGGGAGGAGTAGCTATACGCTACTTTTATGCCGGAGGTCCGGTCTTTGCAATTTATAAACCAATCTATTACAAGGTTTTATACCCAACAGTAAACCAGAATGAATGGGAATTACGCGTGGAAAAATTTGAATCAACGTTTTCACTTCCACAGGATATTTATAGCAGAGCATCATTTTTCAAGGGATTTAATGAGCTTAGTTTTGTTCCCGGCTTATTCGCTAAAGGCGGATTCAATTTTGAATACAGTAAAGAAGACAAGATAATTCATGCCATTGAACTCGGAGCACAGATAAATGCCTTTCCGAAAAAAATTCCCATTATGGCAGGTACTGAGAACAGGAATCTGTTTTTTTCATTATTCGTAAGCTACAGGTTTGGAATTATTGTTGATCCTCTTAATCCTGAATCAGGTAAAATATCCAATTTCTTAAGAAAAAAAAGGAATAGCTGATCATTTTTCTGCACACTTGCCTATTCCTTAAAAAATACTAATTTTGTTACTTAATTAATTTAACTCTAGTTATGTCAAAGATTAAAGTAGCTATCAACGGTTTTGGCAGAATTGGCCGTAACGTTTTTAAAATTGCTCTGGAAAGGAACGATATTGAGATCATTGGTATCAATGACCTTACCGACACCAAAACGCTTGCACATCTGCTCAAGTATGATTCAACACAGGGAAGATTTCCCGGAGTAACTCATGACGCTGAGAATATTATTGTCAACGGTTTTAAAGTAAAAGTAACCGCTGAAAAAAATCCAGCCAATATTCCATGGAAAGAAAAACCTGATGTAGTTATTGAATCGACAGGTATCTTCACTTCAAAAGAATCACCAAAAGGTGGATATGGCGACCATATTAAAAATGGAGCAAAAAAAGTGATTCTTACTGTTCCGGCAAAAGATACTATTGATGCAATGATAGTTCTGGGTGTTAACGACAAGGATCTGAAACCTGAGCATCAGTATGTTTCAAATGCATCATGTACAACAAACTGTCTTGCCCCGGTAGCCAAAGTTCTCAATGACAGCTTTGGAATTGAAATCGGTTATATGACTACAATTCACTCATATACAAATGATCAGAGAATTCTTGACCTTCCTCATTCTGACCTGAGACGTGCTCGTTCTGCAGCTTTATCGCAGATTCCTACTACAACAGGTGCCGCAAAAGCAGTTGGAAAAGTAATTCCTGAATTAAAAGGCAAACTTGACGGAATATCTGTAAGGGTTCCGACACCAACAGGATCATTGGTTGATTTTGTAGTAGTACTTAAGAAAGAAGCTACGAAAGAAGAAATCAATGCAGCAGTGAAGAAAGCAGCAGAAGGTCCTATGAAAGGAATTCTTGAATATACTGAAGATCCTATTGTATCTGTAGATGTTATTCACACTTCGGCTTCTTCCATTTTTGATTCATTGAGCACAATGGTAAATGGAAAAATGGTTAAAGTATTATCATGGTACGACAATGAGTGGGGTTATTCCTGCAGGGTTGTTGACCTGATCCCAATGGTGATGAAGAAATAAACTAACTTCAAAATAAAAAAAAGAGAGGCAAGAACCTCTCTTTTTTTTTAGAATACTTTACACAATAAATATTTACAGTACCATTTGTATTTCTAGCGGGATACCGGCTGTATCTCTGTAATGCTCACCGAGTTCAAGCATGGCCTCATCATCTTCTTCATAGAGCCATCTTAATTTCACATTATGCCCTACGCGGCTAAAACCGGTAAGCCTT
>JBBRVC010000056.1:0-23150 GCA_038247205.1 Bacteroidales bacterium | reverse complement strand
CGCCTGTCTGTAACCAACTGTTCTCCTGCTGTTTTCATTGATTTATGTTATTTAATTATATAAGGAAAAAGGGGCTGATAATTAATAAATAGTTTGTGATAAATGTATTTAATTGTTCATTAATAAACAAATTTAAGGTCTTCCTCAAATGTTATTTATACTTTTTTAACCATTTGGGAAGACCTGAAACTTGAATAATCAGACTGATTTTCAGGCTGGAATATCCGTCACAGACATAAAAAAACTACTTTTTACCAGTCTATTACCGAACCATCATCTGCATCGAATCTTGTAACATATGGTCTGGGTTCACCAACCTGAGCCATGAGCTTGTTTTCATCAATTGTTATTCCAAGTCCGGGGTCGGTAAGTATTGGACGATACCCATCTTTGATCGGTGGCAAAGGTTTAGCCAGCAGATCGGTATATTCATTGTCGCCACGTTCCTGTATAAGAAAGTTTGGAATGGATGCTGCAACCTGATAACTTGCTGCAAGTGAGCACGGTCCCTGTGGATTATGAGGAGCTATCGGGGTATAATAAGCTTCTGCCATACCTGCAATTATCCGGAGCTCGGTTATACCGCCGGCATAGCATACATCGGGCTGAAGAATGGTTGCTGCCCTTTTTTCAATAACTTCCCTGAAGCCCCATTTTGTGAAAATCCTTTCACCTGTCGCCAGTGGAATATGTGTTTTACGGGCCAATTCTGCCATTACATCAACATTCAGGGCCTGAACAACTTCTTCATAAAACCATGGATTAAATGGTTCCAGCGCTTTAATCAGAATAGCTGCTGTTGTTGGCTGCACTGCCCCATGAAAATCAATACCAATATCAACGGCATTACCGACCTTATCGCGCAGCGCCTTAAATCTTTCAACCACCTCATCGACGAATTTCTGTCCTTCGACATATTTTGTAGCCTGTCGCTGACCGCCCTGAGGACCTACTTTTATTGCATTCACACCGGTTTTCGGATCGAGGGTACCATATACCCGGATCCGGTCTCTGGTTGGACCTCCGAACAATTTATAGACAGGGACCCCATAGGCTTTACCTGTTATATCCCATAGAGCCTGATCGATACCGCTTAAGATTGCCGTCTTTATCGGACCTCCACGGTAAAAGGCCCCACGATGTATAGCCTGCCAGTGGTGGGCTACCCTTAGCGGATCCTGTCCAATCAGATAGTTGCCAACATCAAGTGCACCGGCGGCACATGCTTTTGCATCATCCTTTAACATCTCACCCCACCCGACAATTCCGGCATCGGTAGATATCTTTACAAAAACCCATGAATTCTTCAGAACGAATGACTCAATCTTTGTTACTTTGATATTATCCTTCGGACCGATCTGGGCAATATCGCTTCGCTCAACAGTCTTACTATCCTTTTTGTCTTTCTGATCTGTGTAGAATTCCCTGGGTATAACAGATCCTGTTAAAGCAGTTGCAGCAGCAACCTGCCCTGAAGTTTTAAAAAAATCACGCCGTGAAGTCAGATTCCCTGAATTCTCGTCATTTGCATCTTTTTTCATAATAATAGTCTTTTGATTTGGAAGTATAAAAAGACATCTTTAATGTCATACGCTAAATTTATTTATTTTTTTGTTAAACACAATGATTAATTAAAAAAGGCTGCCTAATAGCAGCCTTTTATATTGAAATGCGGTAGATTTTCTGATCAGGGTCTGATGATTGTACCATCCCTCTTACGAACCGTCCAGTTACCTGCATTATTTGATATTGGGTATTTTGCAGCCATTTTCTCATTGATATCGATTCCGAGACCCGGTTTGTCATTGACAATAATATATCCGTTTTCCTTGGTTGCACAACCGGGGAAAAGTTCGCGAAGGAAATCAGAGAAAGCTCCTCCTGCTTCCTGAAGACCGAAGTTCCAGGTAGCCAGGTCCATGTGAGCCTGAGCTGAATGACCTACAGGGGATACATCACCCGGACCATGCCATATAGTCCTTACATTGAACCACTCGCCAAGCCTTGCCACTTTCATGGCAGGAGTTATTCCTCCGATCTGTGATACGTGGATCCGGATATAATCGAAATAATGATTCGACATTGGTCCCAGGAATTCATTGACATTATTAAAGAGCTCCCCCTGTGCAAAAGGTACAATTGTGCTCTCGCGCATCTGTTTCCACCAATGCGTATTTTCAGGGGAAAGTGGATCTTCGATAAAGAACGGACGGTATTGTTCCAGTTTTCTGCACATATTAATTACATCCATTGGCTGGTTGCGCTCATGTATATCGTGACACAACTCAATATCGTCGCCGCATCTTTTCCTGACTACTTCGAACATTTTAGGAACAGCTTTTAAATATGCCTGCTCATCCATAAAACTATCGTCAGGCATTCCAAATCCTGCAGCTTTAAAATCAGGATCGGAACCTAAAGTGCCTACTGCTCCATACCCACCTAACTGGATTCTTACGTGGCGCTGACCTGCTTCCATTTCTTTCAGAACACGATCAGCTATTTCTTCAGGTGTACTTGCGCTTACTGATGTGTAAGTATCAACAGCAAACCTGCATTTTCCTCCAAGAAGCTGATATACAGGCATATTGGCGCGTTTTCCTTTAATATCCCAAAGTGCCTGATCGAGTCCGCTTAACGCATTATTTAATACAGGCCCGTTTCTCCAGTACGAACTTACATAGAAAGCCTGCCACATATCTTCAATGTTATCGGCATCACGGCCAACGCAAAAATCAGGCATATAACTGTTTATGGCTGTAACCACTGCTTCGGCACGTTGAGTGAATGTTGCACAGCCCAAACCATATAATCCGGGTTCTGTTGTTTCTACTTTTACAACCACAAGATTTGAGCCTCTGCCCTCAGGTCCCGACTTAACACCTATTGCCTTCACGCTTTTAATTTTAATAGGAGGCAATCCCACAGGAGGTTTTTGTAAATTCCCCTGGACCTTAGTCTGGGCAGAAATATTTCCCATGCCTCCTGCTGCGAACAGAGCTGCGGAACCAAGACCAAGCTTCTTCAGAGCTTCACGCCTTCCGTTAACTGACTGATTTTCTTTATTTTCCATGATTCGATTTATGTATAAAAAATATAAAGTAAAAAGAAGGCTGTCTCATCAAACAGCCTTCTGCAAATTTATTCAAATAATTCATTTTACCAAACTACCAGGCACAAACCGAACCATCATCACCGAATGATCGTGCCATAGGAACTGTTCCTGCGAACGGATATTTCTTGAGGGACTCTTCATTCAGATCAAAGCCAAGACCCGGCTTATCAGAAAGCGGATACTTACCGTTTACCATCCTCTGTGCAGGAAATCCAAGCCACTCTTCCCATACTTTTTCATTAAGGCCCGGCACCACTCCGCTGCAAACTTCCTGCACCAGGAAGTTTGGCATAGCTGCATCAACATTTATTGCTGCCAGTCCACCGATAGGTCCGGTGCAATTGTGGGGGGCCATTGAAATACCTGCTGCCGCTGCCATTGCTCCTGTCTTCCATATTGCTGTTATACCTCCCGTATGGGCGCAATCAGCCTGAATTATATCAACCACTCCCTGTTCAATCAACTCCCTGAAGCCAAAATGTGATATCAATCTTTCTCCCGTTGCTATCGGTGTTGTTGAGCGGCTTGTAGCCCTTGCCATAGCTTTTACATTTTCCGGCGGGCATAATTCTTCAACAAATAAAAGATTTAATGGCTCAATTTCTTTAAGGATAATTGATGCAACAGTCGGACTTGTTTTTGCGTGGAAATCGCATGCAATATCAATATTGGGTCCGAGTACCTCCCGCATCATTTGTAACTGTTTTATTGATTTATCGATTTTAGCATGTGTATCTATCCATTCGTATGTCTGAAAAGCTAATCCTGTTTTGAAAGCCGTTACTCCATCCCTCTCAGCTGTTTCACGAAGTTCAATTAATTGCTCCCTGTTGCCTGCTCTGGCATGGTAATAACCGCGAACACCGGCAGGATCAACGGGGCCCCCAAGTAGCTTATAAACAGGCAGCCCAAGCAATTTGCCCCTGAGGTCCCACATAGCATGATCAATACCTGAAATAGCTGATCCATGTATGGGGCCACCTCTGAAAAAGGCATGAACCCACATTGATTGCCAGTGATGCTCTATCTGCATCGGATCGCTTCCGACAACGGAATCCTTTAAATCATGTACTGCAGCCATAGCAGCACCGGCTTTGCCTTCAAGTGTTGCTTCGCCCCATCCCACAACTCCGACATTAGTCTCGAGCTTTACGAATACGTATGGTCTGTCAGAAGTAGGTGTTACAGATACAGGATAAGTTTTCATGTTAGTGATCCTGACATTCGACAATACATTGTCAAATTTTCCCTCCTGCCATGGTGTTTTAGGAGTGCTTGGGATCTGGTATGCTAATTTATCCTGTTGACCAAGCGGTGATGCATCGCAGCCGCAATCACTTAAGCTATTTGGATTATTTTTGATTGTCAGTGAGTTCCCCGCTGTTAGCGAGTTTCCTGCAAACAATGCTCCGGCAGCACCGACGCCGTATAAAAAATTTCTGCGTTTCATAATAACACCTCCTTATATTTTTCAAGATTTTTCTCATTCACTGTAATTCCGAGACCCGGACCTGTTAATAAATCGGCATAACCGTCTTTCACAATTTCTACAGGCTCCATTGTTAATTCAGCTCTCATCCTGCGATCTTCTTCTGCCTCAGGGTATGGGATCTGCTGAATGAAGAAATTCGGAATAGAAGCTGCAAGATGTAAGGCTGCTGCTGTACCAATTGGTCCTCCATCGTGTGCCGGTCCGGCTGCTACATAGTAAGTCTCGGCCATAACTGCCATCCGCCTTATCTGAGATATTCCGTTTAATCCGATAGCCGGTCTTATTATATCAACTGCGTCATTGCGGAGAAAATCCAGTATCTCACTGCCATCGGTTGTATGACTCCAGAGTCCTATTGGAGTAACGTTCTCTCTTGATATTTTCATTAATGATGAGAGGTTTACCGGGGGGCAGGGCTCGTTGAACCACAAAACATGGAAATTCTCAATAGCATTACTTATCATCTGGGCATCACCGGGGGTCAGCTTGTTGGCTCCATCAAGTACAAAATCCATTTCTTCGCCACCTGCTGAACGTAGAGCATCAAGTCTCTGTCTGGTGGCAAGAACATTTGCCTGACCCTGATTTCGGTTAACAAAAGTGGGTATTGGAACCATAAACGCCCTGTATCCAGCTGTTTTCAGAGTATTAAAAGAGCTTATCAGAGCCTGATCAGTATCACCATAAAGGTGTGCAATAGCCCTGGCTTTAAAACGAGTGGGACCTCCAAGATACTGATATATAGGTGCTTTAGCTATTTTACCAGACACATCAAGCATGGCAATGTTAAGCGCTGCCCTGGCGGTTGGCACATGTGCCAGTGCAGGAGCAATAACTTCAAATGAAGTAACAGGAACACCAGTTATTAATCGCTTTGCTTCTGCATATTCAGCAGGTGAAAGTGGAGCACATTCACCAAACCCGGTTAATCCGGAACCGGTTTGAATTTTAATAACAGTGTAGCCCCGTTTTGAGACCGGCTCCCGCAGAGTCCAACCAGTTATATTTTTAATTGTCTGGTCGCCTTCAACTTTTAGCTGAGTAATTTCACGTGAAGTGTTATTATTCAGCCGCATCCGCCGCTGCTGAACAATAGCTTCAACTAATGATACGGGTTTGAGTGTTCTTTTCATATTATTAAGTTTGAATAATTTACAGAATAATCACATGCTACACGAGCTGATATCCAAGTAAATATAATAAAAAAAGCGCGAAAACTCCGCGCCTTTTTTTGAAAAAATCATCAGCACAATCGCTAAATGATTAAATCTAGTAGTTTCTTTCCTTCAAATAATTATCTAATTCTTCTTTTGACATTGGTAATTTGCCGGGGTAGTTTTTAAGCCAGTTTAAAAAATCCTTTTTAATCTCCTCTGACCACTCACTGTCAATTGCACCGGCCAGATATTTCTTTTCACGCAGACGCTGATGTCCAAACTCGTCACGCAAAGCTGTAACCTCAGATGTTAACACCAGTTCCTCAACAAGATACGCAGGGATAAAGATAACACCATATTTTTTTGCCAGAACAACATCGCCCGGCAGTACAGTTGCACGTCCAACACGAATAGGGGCATTAATTGATGTAAGCATCATCTGCATTATATATGATGGATCCTGACCTTTAATCCATCCATTGAATCCTTTGATCTCAGAAAGTCCTTCCTGATCTCTTACAGAACCATAAAAAATAACGCCTCTGTTTGATTTGGCATAGATAGAATTTCCAAGGTTATCGCCAATTAAGGTTCCGTCAACTATTTTACCATAAGCATCAGCAACGTATACATCACCATTGGTTAAAATATCAATAGGCCATGAATTTGTTCCTCCCTGCTGGGCTCTGCCCTCTGTCTTCCCCTGTGCTTTTATCTGCTTCTCCATATCAGGTCTTAAAGGCATGTACTGAGCTGTTACTACGCGGCCTGTCATTGCTTCATCAGGATTGATAATTGTCCATTCACTCTCAAATTGATTCTGAAATCCTTTATTGCGTAAAACGCCCCAGGCCTCTTCAATCGAGATATTTTTCAATCTCTCAAGGATTGCATCTGAAACTTTTGGTCTTCCGTCAGCAAAACGCTCACCTTTCCACTCAGGTGTAAGAGCTTTTATATACTCAGGTGTTGAACCTACATTCTGAGCATTGGCAATAAAAAAACCAAACATCAAAACGGTAAATAATAAAATTTTCTTATTCATAATTAATGGTTTAGATTTAATAAACTCGCAACTTAATGTTCCCTGATTTCAAAATATGACTCCCCGGGGAATCCCAGATCAAAATTTTTTATAGCAATTGTTCTTTTGAAAAAGCCGCCTATGGCATATAGTCACTTCCGGCAGTAAATTCTGTAATTGATTTCTATCTTACTGAAAATCTGTAGATTGTCGTTGTTTCGTATACTTCCCCCGGATTAAGGATTGTTGTTGGAAACTCTGGATGATTCGGACTATCGGGATAATGACCTGATTCGAGACAGAACCCTGATCTGTAATTGTAAACTATTCCGCCATGACCAGTTTCTGAGCCATTAAGAAAATTGCCTGTATAAAACTGCATTCCTGGTTCATTTGTAATAACCTCTAGAACACGTCCGCTTGACGGTTCATATACTGTTACATCAACATCTTCAGTATTGTCAAGAACATAATTATGATCATACCCGAGACCAAGAATAAGCTGATCATAATTTTCAGCTATCCTTTCACCAATCCTATGGGGTGTGGTAAAATCAAAAGGTGTGCCTGCGACGGGACGAATTTCACCGGTAGGTATCATAACAGAATCTACAGGAGTGAATGCTGACGCTTTAAGAACCACTTCATGATCAAGTATATCACCGTTTCCTGCACCCTTCAGGTTAAAATAGGCATGATTTGTTACGTTTACTACAGTATTCTTGTCAGTTGTGCACTTATAGCCCATTATTATTTCATTTTCATCTGTCCATGTATATATGACTTCCGCATTTACCGTGCCCGGAAAACCTTCTTCCATGTCAGGGCTTATATAAGAAAATTTTACTGCAGCAACAGCTCCTTCAAGGACTTCAGTGGTCCAGACAACACTATGCCATCCGTTTGGTCCTCCATGCAGGGTGTTGGAACCATCATTTTTCGGTGTATTATACTCAACACTGTCGATGGTAAATTTTGCGTTTGCGATCCTGTTGGCATACCTTCCTACAACTGAACCAAAATATTTATCACCGGCAAGAATTTTTTCAAAAGTATCATAACCAAATGTAACATTCTCCTTCTTACCATTTTTGTCAGGCACTTCTATAAAGTTAATCTTTGCTCCGAAGTTTGTTAACTTAATAACATTCCCGGCAGTGTTTGTAAGAGTCAGAAGATAAACCTCTTTGCCCTGATGAGTTCCCAGAATTTCCTTTTTAACCATTTCTTTATTTTTTGATTGGTTACATGCATAAAAAATTACTGCAACCAAAATGAGTAATACAAACTTGCTCTTCTTCATACTTTATGCGAATAATTTATGTAAATATAAAAACTTTCAGTTAATTGACTTACTGTTACTCAACAACCCATTCGTAAAGTCCGGCAGAATACTTCCCGTTCAATTTGACTTTAATTTTAATAGAGGTTGCTTTTACCGGTTTGAATGATAAGTGATCCCAGGCATTCTTTGTTATAGTATAAGATCCATTTGCCTTTACTGTTTCCCACACATTCCCATTTAGATAAAATATTTCCCACTCATCGGGAATGCGGCATCCTCCATCAGGACCATCATCGAACCAGTAAACTTTGGTCTTTGAAATGAACTCGGGCTTCATAAAATCATACTCAATCCATTCCCATTTATTCTTTTCTGGCCACCAGTTGTAATTTGATACCGAAGGATCATTTGACCCAGAGGGTTCATCCTGATCAATTATTGCAACGATTTCTTTTTTAAATTTACTAGCCCTTATTTTACTTCTGAAGGCAACTGTCGGAGCCGGCAAGGGCCTTGTATTTTCTGAATTTACCGGGATCCATACACTCATTTGTCCTGGTCCCCGGTTATTCCATAAGGCATATGGTATCAGAGTAACAGGCTCTTCTTCAAGGATATCCACTTTCCCATCGATCCTTCTCCTGGTTTGGGATCCTGTGGTTTTAATTACCTGTGTGCCATTAAGGAGTGATGGTAAAAATTCTGTTGACACCGGTGCATCATCTTTTATCATCATGTCCAGAATATAACCTGAATTATTGTCCGGCCACTCGGCACAATAAATCACAGGACCTCTCTGAAATGCAACTTTGCCGGAATCATCTTTTATTCTGCCATCAGCTATAACTCTGCGAACAGGCATTGGAAATGAAACCCCGACAATGTCACCCTTTTTCCATGAACCCGGAATAACAATGTACCCATCACTCAGAACCTGATTATTAAATTCCTTACCATTGACGGTTATGGTTACCGGTTCACTATTGGTATCAATAAATTTATACAAGCCACCCGGCAAAGCTTCATTCTGAGCCCATCCCGGCATCCGGATCTTCAGATCAAACTTTCCGGTCCTTTCAGGATTTATCAGTATTTCGACCTTTCCGTCCCATGGGAAATTTGCCTTCTGTGTAATACTGACTTTCTTCTTTCCAACCATTACTTCGGCATCATTTGAAATGAACAGGTTTATGTAAAGCTCATTTTCAGTTACTGCGTAAATATACCCGGGTATGGCTGGTATGAACCTGGCAATATTTGAAGGACAACAGGCGCATCCGAACCAGGCACTTCTGTCATGCTGACCATTTGATTCCAGAGGGTTAGGGTAAAAAAACCTGTCTGCTGATAACGATACACCCGACAACATAGAATTGTAAAGTGTCTTTTCAAGAATATCAATATATTTTGTATTACCGTGAAGAAGGAAAAGCCGGTGATTTGTAAAGATGTTTCCGATAGAGGCACATGTTTCACAATAAGCAGACATGTTTGGAAGAAGAAAAGGATCAGCAAAACCTTCATTTCCTCCTGTTGCGCCTATACCTCCTGTCAGGTACATTTTAGTATTTACAATATCATCCCATATCTTTGTTATTGCATTCAGATATGCGTCATCTTTCTCTATTGCAGCGATATCTGCCATTCCAGAGTACATATAAGTAGCTCTTACTGAATGTCCTACAGCCTCCGTTTGATCAACTACCCTCATATTTGCCTGATTATATGGCTCTCCACCAGGTCCTCGGGTATCCAGAAAGAAGCGTGCAAGATCAAGATATTTTTTTTCTCCTGTTGCCCGGTAAAGCTTAACCAGGCCCATTTCAATTACCTGGTGACCGGGATAATAAGATAATTTGCCCGGCCCAAAATCTTTATTTACAAGATCTGCTGATTTTAGCGCAATATCGAGTAACGAGCGTTTGCCTGTAGCCTGATAGTGAGCTACAGCGGCTTCATAAAGATGACCAAGGTTATATAGTTCATGACTTCCGCCCGGATCACCCTCCCATCTCTTTTCACTCGCCCATTTGTGCAGTCCGGTCCCTTCATGAAGTTCAGCAATTGTACGGTTTGTATAAAGGTAACCATCGTCTTCCTGTGCGAGACCAATTAAATAGATTAGTGAATCCATATAGGCATCCAGTTTTGGATCAGGGAATGTCTGAAGTGAGTAGCTTGCACCTTCAATTATCTTGAAAACATCTGAATCGTCAAATGGATAGATTGTTTGAAATTTCCCTGTATCAAGGCCGGCTGCAATTTCAAAATTTCTGACTCGTCCTGTAGATTCACAATAGCCAAAAGCAATAGGAATAGTAACCGAGGCATTCTTTTTTATACGTGGCGCCCAGAAGTTATCGGTCAGTTTGACTGATGTAAAAGGGACCGGCTGGATTGGATAATCCTCAGCTGTTGATGTTTTTTTATCACATCCCGGTGCAAATAAAATAACCAATGCAAATGCAAATAATAAATTTATGAGCTTGAACATACTAAGTACAATTGTTTGGTTCTTATTCTTCTGAAATATACGAAAAAGTTTATTGATTGAATTTTACACTTGTGGCTGCATCATACAACTGCCGGGTTGCCTCTTTCAATTTGATTTCTGGGTTTTTAATGATCTTCCTGTCATAGGTCATCAGACCATTTGTTTCTATCTCAACGTCAGTAGTCTGGGTATAAATAGCAGCGGACAAACCCCTTTGGATAAAAGGCACCATCTGCCTGAGAAAACCAGAATATGTTGAAAAGAGTGTATCAGCATTCTGAAATGTCTGGTATCCCCAATTGTTTTTATCAAGCCAGGTATGTCCTTCAACAGGTAACCCCAATCCCCCGAACTCGCCAAGAACCAGAGCCTGCTTTGATCCGAATATTTCAGGCTTAGGCATTACCGGACCAGGATAATTGTGAACATCAAGGATATGTCCGGTTTCATGGAAGTTACCACCACTGGCACTATTGACCAACCGCGAAGGGTCCATCTGCATTGTCCATTTTGTAATTTCCTCAGTCTTGAACTGTCCCCATGCTTCATTAAAAGGTACCCAGGCAATGATACACGGGCTGTTAATGAGAAAGCTGATTATTGCTTTCCACTCATTCATATAAATATTTTCTGATTCTTCGGTACGTATCATATCCGAGCCGCCTTCCATCCCTAACCTGTTGTTCCATTTTGATCCCTTTTCACCGCTTGGCATATCCTGCCATACCATCATACCAGTTCTGTCGCAATGATAATACCAACGGGCCGGTTCGACTTTTACATGCTTTCGTATCATGTTGAATCCCATCTCTTTGGTTTTAACAATATCAAAAAGAAGAGCTTCATCGGTTGGAGCAGTATATAATCCATCGGGCCACCATCCCTGATCAAGGGTACCATACTGGAAAACAAATTTATTATTAAGCATCATTCTCAGAACACCATTCTCATCTGCCCTCAATGAAATTTTACGCATAGCAAAATAGCTCTTTACCTCATCTGCAACTTTCCCTTTTCTGACAACAGCAATATTCAGATCGTACAGGAATGGATTATCAGGGGTCCATAATTCAGGATTGTTAACAGGAAGAACTATACCTGCGGCGGTTGCTGATTCCTTCTCGGTAATCAGTTTATCTCCGGCCCTGACAGAAACCCGGACCACATCACCGGCTTCAGGATTTTCGATATTAACATCGACTGTCAGTATCTGCTTATCAATATCAGAGACCTGTTTTGTGGAGATGATATAGGTTGTTGGAACAGCTTCCAGCCAAACTGTCTGCCAGATGCCTGTAACCGAGGTATACCAGATGCTACGGGGATTAGTAACCTGCTTGCCACGTGGCTGAGGTCCCTGATCTGTCGGGTCAGATACCTTGACATCAAGCTGATGTGTTCCTCCTTTTTTTACCAGGGATGTGATATCGAAATAAAACGGATCATATCCACCCTGATGCGAACCTGCATGTACACCATTAATATATATGTCACTTTTCCAGTCAACGGCACCGAAGTGCAATAATATGGTTTTTCCCTTCATCGCTGAAGGAACAGAAAACTTTGTACTGTACCATAGGAGGCTATCCCTTCCGACTTTTTTATTTACGCCCGATAACGCTGATTCGATTGCAAAAGGAACAAGGATCTTTCCCTGATGCGCTTTGGGAATAACATTGGAGGCGGGGGTAATTGAATAGTCCCATAAACCATTCAGGTTTTTCCAGTTGTCCCTTACCATCCGGGGTCGGGGATATTCAGGTAAAGGATTCAGGGGGTTTACCTGTTCAGCCCATGGAGTGGTGATCTTCTCTCCGGCTATTTTCCATACGTAATTCTGAGAATGTCCGATAGCTGAAAAGAGCAACAGGAAAAATATAACAAAGGTCTTTTTCATAGTTTTTTCATTTACAGGTTATTAGTGTACAATGTACACTTTTATTACGACATATTTTATTTTGTCAATTCCAGAACTACAACTGATTTAACCAGCACTAACTGATTAAGGGTCACAAGATTATCTTTTTGACCACTTAACTATATTTATAAGTGTTTGTGTTTGCAAAACATGTGGGTTTCATAGGTTAAATGAATTAGCTCTTTTAATATCAAAGGGCTGCGGATGAAGTAATCGCTTATAAGGTTTTGCTTTCTATAAATGCACCGAGTTCTTTATATTTTGTGAAAAGAACATCATATTTTTTTGACCTGACCGGATCGGGTGAATACTCTTTTTCAAATCCACCTCCCATTGCTTTCTGGGCAGTCGAAATATCTTTATAAACTCCGGCAACCACTGCAGCTGCCATTGCTGAACCGAGAGCACATGTCTGATCTGATGTTGCAACCTTTATAGGCATGTTAAGCACATCTGCGACGATCTGCATCACAAACGGATTTTTCTTTGCTACGCCGCCAATGGCAATAACACCATCAATACGGATCCCTTCAGATATAAATCGTTCGTTTATCATTCTTGAACCAAATGCCGTAGCCTCAACCAATGCCTTGAATATGCGTGGTGCATCGGATCCGAGCGATAAACCGCTTATCACTCCCTTCAGCTCCTGATTTGCATCGGGTGTCCTTCTTCCATTCATCCAGTCGAGAGCAAGAATTGCAGTTTCCTCATCTGTAAGCAATGAAGCCTGTTTGCTCAGTTCAGTTATCATCTGCTCTGATGTTTCTTCCATAATTCGCTTCCTGGATTCAGAATCGAGCCAGTTCATGTTTGCAACTATCTCATTAACAGGCCACATCAGTAATTTAGTAAACCAGGCATAAATATCGCCGAATGCAGATTGTCCGGCTTCCAGGCCTAGCATCCCCGGTACAATTGATCCGTCAACCTGTCCGCAAATTCCCGCTACCAGCTTTTCTCCCGCTTCCTTCATAGGTGCAACTATCATGTCACAAGTGGATGTACCCATAACTTTAACAAGATGATAAGGTTTTATTTCGCCACCTACAGCGCCTGAATGAGCGTCAAATGTTCCAACTCCAACCTTTACACTTTCCGGAAGTCCAAGTCTGTGCGCCCATTCTTTTGTAATAGTGCCAATTTCAGTATCACTGGTATATGTTTCAGTATAAAGTCTCTCTCTGAGACCTGCTAAAAGCGGATCGAGAGTAACAAGAAATTTTTCATCAGGAAGACCATTAAAATCTTCGTGCCACATTGCCTTATGACCTGCAGCACATCGGCTTCTTTTTATTTTGCGAGGATCAGTCTCGCCTGTGAGGATTGCCGGGATCCAGTCACAATGCTCTACCCACGACCATGCATTAGTTCTTACCTTTTCATTGGTACGAATTACGTGGAGCACTTTTGCCCAGAACCATTCTGAGGAATAGATACCCCCTTCGAAACGGGTAAAGTCTTCACCTCCCCATGATTTTGAAAGTTTATTAATTGCAGCTGCCTCTTTAACAGAAGTATGATCTTTCCAGAGGATGAACATAGCATCGGGATTATTTTCAAATTCCGGTTTCATTGAAAGAGGAATTCCTCCCTTATCGACAGCGATAGGGGTTGAGCCTGTTGTATCGACAGTGATCCCTGCAATATTGTTTATGATTTCCTGACTCAGTACTTTAAGTGATCCCTTCACTGATTCTTCCAGACCTTCAACATAATCCAGCGGATGCTGGCGAAAACGGTTTGTCAGAGGATCGCAGAACAAGCCTTTCTTCCAACGGGGATAATCAAATACCGATGATCCGACAATTTCACCATTTGAAGTATCAACTACGATTGAACGGACTGAATCCGTTCCATAATCAATACCGATTACATACTTTTTTGCCATATCTTATTTCTTAATTATTCCGATTTTTTCTGACCGTAATAGGCGTCTTTCCCATGCTTGCGAAGAAAATGCTTATCAAGCAGCCTCTGACCGACCGGCTCATTCTTACCAAGCAGAACAGTATAAAACGCCATTTTTGCTATTTCTTCGAGTGCAACTGCATTATAAACAGCATTTTGTGCATCCTTACCCCAATTAAATGGCCCGTGTCCGTTAACAAGTACAGAAGGAACAGACAGAGGATCAGTTCCTTTGAATGTCTCAACTATTACCTTCCCTGTATTTATCTCATAATCAGCTTCTATCTCCTCATTCCTGAGAATTCTGGTGCAGGGAACCTTACCATAAAAATGGTCAGCATGTGTCGTACCGAAAGGCGGTATGGATTTTCCTGACTGTGCCCATGATGTTGCGTATGTTGAATGAGTGTGAACCACCCCTCCTATACCCGGCCACGTTTTATAAATTATCAGATGCGTGGGTGCATCTGTTGAAGGTTTGTATATTCCTTCCACCGTATTGCCGGCAGGGTCCAGAACCACCATATCTTCAATTTTCATTGAAGAATAACTTACCCCAGAGGGTTTTATAACGATTAGTCCGCTTTCAGGATCTCTCCCGCTTACATTCCCCCAGGTATGAATTACAAGGCCGTTGCTTACAAGCTCAAGGTTGGCCTTAAAAACATCCTCTTTTAATTTTTCAAGCATAGTTATACTTTATAAAATAATCCTTCGCCAGCTTATCTCAATCATTCGTTCCCTCTGTCACTTTAATTTACGTCCAGATTGAAATAAAAGCCCTCTGTTTTCAACTCTTTGTATCTCTCCTCATTAAACCTGAAATAATAAGCACCTTTTTTTGATGTCTCCCGCTCTTTCTCATTTAGCTTTTCGAGAATTTCCATTGCAAGAATCTTTTTTCTGAAATTCCTTTTATCGATTTTGCGCTGGTAAATAGCCTCATAAAGCTCCTGAAGCTGAACAAGTGTGAATTTCTCAGGAAGCAACTCAAAACCAACAGGTTTGAATTTGATCTGATTCTGCAGATCAGCAAGAGCCCTGTTGACCATTTCATGATGGTCAAAAATCAGATCGGGAAGATTCGTCAGGGAACGCCAGTGAGCACCATTTTCCTCTGCCAGATTTTTATCAATATCCCTTATTGGGATAAGTGCACAATAGGCAACAGAGATTACTCTCGCTCCGGGGTCTCTGTCAATTTCACCATAAGAAAAAGATTGCTTCATATAAACGGTTTCGAGCCCAGTCAGATTATGAAGAATCCTGGTGGCTGCTTCATCAAGGCCTTCATGCTTTTCAACAAATCCACCTTCGAGCGACCATTTGCCCTTTGAAGGCTTAAAGCTTCGTTTAATAAGAAGAAGCTTTATCTCTTTTTCCAGAATGTTATAACCAAAAATTATGCAATCAACTGCAACCAAATATTTGGAATGCTTCGCGTAAAGTTTCATATTCAGATTTTTCTGATTAGTTCATTAACTGTCAGTTTATTCCGTTTGATATATGATAATATATTTCATTCCATCTGAGCTCCTTTTTAAAGGTAGTAATATCACACTTTTCATCAATAAGAACATACTCAACTCCCATCATGCCGGTAAAATCTTCAATATATTCAGAATTGATTGATGTGCTGAAACCTGTATGATGAGCTCCACCGGCCAGAATCCATGCTGCAGCGCCAGTCTTCAGATCAGGCATTGGTTTCCATAATACGCTGGCAACCGGGAGATTGGGCATCTCAGGACATTTTACAACTTCCACTTCATTAACAATCATTCTGAACCTGTTGCCAAGGTCGATCAACGAGGCATTTATTGCTCTGCCGGGTGCAGTTTTGAAAACAAGTCTGGCAGGATCTTCCTTCCCGCCTATTGAAAGCTGATGAACCTCGACAGTTGGTTTTCCGAGAGCAATTGTCGGGCACACCTCAAGCATGTGAGCACCAAGCACCCTCATGCCTTTCGGATCAAAATGATATGTATAATCCTCCATAAATGAAGTACCGCCTTTAAGTCCAGTTGACATTACCTTCATTGAACGAACCAGTGCAGCAGTTTTCCAGTCACCTTCAGCTCCGAATCCGTAACCTTTGGCCATAAGTCTCTGAACAGCCAGGCCAGGCAGCTGTTTAAGCCCGTACAGATCTTCAAATGTTGTAGTAAATGCCTGAAAATTACCGGCTTTCAGGAAAGTTTCCATTCCTGCTTCTATCTTTGCCGCTTCCTTTAGGGTTTCTGACGCTGCAATTTCTTTTGTTATTTTATATTCTTCACCGTATTCCTCAAGCAGTATCTTAACAGAGGCAGGAGAAACGCTATTCACTGATTTTACCAGGTCACCTATTCCATAGCCGTAAACAGAATATCCCATCTGCATCTGAGCACTCACTTTATTTCCTTCAGTAACAGCAACATCGCGCATGTTATCACCAAATCTGGCAACCTTCATATTCAATGCGTCAGAATATGCAGATGCCGCTCGTATCCATACAGATATCCGTTCGATGGCCTCCGGATCCTGATAATGACCAACAACAACTTTTCTGCTTAACCTCATGCGTGCCCCTATGAAACCAAATTCACGGTCGCCATGTGCCGACTGGTTAAGATTCATGAAATTCATATCGATGGAATCCCAGGGAATATCCTGGTTTAGCTGAGTATGAAAATGAAGCAGCGGTTTATTAAGAATGGATAATCCTTTTATCCACATTTTTGCAGGTGAAAAGGTATGCATCCAGGCTATAATGCCTATACAATCAATCGAATTATTAGCCTCCCTGCAAATCTCAGTTATTGAATCGGGAGTGGTCAGAATAGGCTTAAAAACAACTTTTTGAGAGATTGATGGTGATTTGTCAAGGGCTTTGGCAATCTGTGTTGAATCGGCCGCAACCTGTCTCAGGGTATCGGGTCCGTAAAGATGCTGAGTACCGGTTATAAACCAGACTTCTTTATTTTTTAATTTTTCCATATAATAATGTTTAAGTTAACTAAATGAGGCATAACTGAGGACGCAAAGGGGATGCCTCAAAAAACAAAGTTAATCACGATAAGTGTTCCTATTCTACTTCCTTAAAAAATTTCTACCAGAAGTAAGCATAGAAGATCACTATTGCAACTATAATCAATCCGGAGAACAATAGATCCCAGTTATTGTAGCTGGCTCTGGTGACAGCTTTCTCTTCGGCGGTTGCAGATCCAAAATACAAACCCTTTATTGCAACCTGATCGGCCTGACGGCTCATCATACTGGTAACTACCATAATAGCAATTACAATAAAGAATAAAGCAATTTCATAATGCAGCCAGTTAGGTGCCAGGAATACTTTATAGATCGCTCCCTCCGGATTAATACCTCCAGAGAAAACTTTCAGTGCCAACCTGGTCATACCCAGAACAAACCCGGAGATCAATCCTACCAGACCGGCCATTGGGGTGGTCTTTCTGGAAGCAACGCCTAACAAAAATACAGCAGCAATACCCGGAGCAAGAAGTGACTGAACATCCTGCAGGTAAGCATACAGAACTTTTCCCATGCCTCTCATTACCGGGATCCAGAGTATACCAAGAATCACCACAACTACAGTTGCAATTCTTCCGACTTTAACCAATTCTCTCTCAGGAGCCTGAGGCTTGAATTTCTGGTAAAAATCAACCGTAAAAAGCGTGGCAGAAGAGTTAAACAGGGAAGCAAGTGAACTCATCAGGGCGGCAAGAATCCCGCCAACAACAAGGCCTTTAAAACCTAAAGGGAGTAGCTCTTTTACAAGGATTGAAAAAGCTGCATCGGAGCTTGTGAGATTAATCATTCCTTTTGCATTGAGAGAATACGCAATCATTCCGGGGATAAGGAAAATAAAAACAGGGGATAATTTAAAAGCTGCTCCAAGAATTGCACCACGGCGTGCTTCCTGCTGGTTTCTTCCTGAAAGAACCCTTTGAACGATGAACTGATCAGTACACCAGTACCAGAATCCTATAATCGCCGAACCAAGTATCACTCCGGTCCAGGGATATTCAGGATCCTTTGCCGACCTGATGAGATTGGTCATTACATCTCCGTCAGCATTTACCGGAACAGCGCGGCAAATTTCCATCATTTCGTTCCAGCCACCAAGCTTTATAAGTCCTATAACAAGAACGGCCAGAGATCCAACCAGCAGTACGGGAGTCTGCAAAACTGATGTCCATAAAATTGCTTTCATTCCTCCCAGAGTTGTATATATTCCTGTCAGAACGACCAGTCCTACTGCACTTATCCAGAAAAAATCTATTCCAAACATTGTTTCAATTCCAAAAACCTGCTTAAAGACGATTCCCCCGGCATATACCGTTACAGCTACTTTTGTAAAGACATAACTGACTAAGGAGATAATAGACAAAACACTTCTCGAACCCTTGTTATATCGTTTTTCGAGAAATTCAGGCATCGTAAATACTCCGCTGCGTGCATAAAACGGAACGAAAAACCAGCCCAGAATAAGTATAAGCCAGCCATGCATTTCCCAGTGGGCCATCGCCATTCCGGTTTCAGCACCGGCTCCGGCCAGACCTACAAGATGTTCGGATCCGATATTGGATGCGAAAATTGATGATCCTATTGCAAGCCAGGTCGCATCACGTCCTGCAAGAAAATAGTCAGTTGATGTTTTATTCTTCTGCCTTGTTACCCAGATAATTATACCTACTAATCCCAGACAAAAAATTCCTAAAACAATCCAGTCTAATGTTCCCATAATAATTCTGTTTTTTATTTTTGATAGTATATAAAGTTGAAATATTGTTTTAAAACAGCTCTTGATATTTATCCGGGAACTTTTTATCGGTATCCGGGACGTTGGTCAACAAATCTATAAAATATTTATTAAATGTACATATTACACTTAAAAAGAATACAGGTGACAGGAACTATTTTTTATGTTTTTTGTTTATTATCTTTGAGTAAGTCTTAAAGTTGATCATAAGGGCATCTGAATGATATACTTATTGATATAATTTAATAATATTCAATTACCGATAGTCATATTTAAACCAATTAATAAAATTACCAGACATGAAAAGGACCTTAATTATTTTTAGTGCTGCGCTTTTTTTAATGTTTTCCTGCAAGTCGGGAAATAAACCAGCCGGTCAGACTGATGAAGTGAAACGATTTGAATTAACAGAGGTTTGGAGAACCGATACGGTACTACTTACACCCGAATCGGTTGTCTATGATAAAACCAGGGATGTTTTATTTGTTTCGGATATGAATCTGGGAGGACGCGTAAAAGATGGAAACGGATTCATCTCAAAACTGGGAACAGACGGTAAAATTATCACATTACGCTTTGTTGAGGGACTTAGTTCACCTAAAGGATTAGCGGTTGTGGGCGATACACTTTATGCAGCTGATGTTGATGAAGTGGTAGTTATTGATATTAACAACGCCAGGATTGTAAGAAAAGTTACAATTGACGGAATAAGAATGATTAATGACATCACGTCTGCACCGGATGGATCACTGTATATTGCTGATACCGATGCCAATAAAATATATCACTATAGCAATGGAAAAATGAGCGAGTGGCTAACAGAAGGAATAAACGGGCCCAACGGACTTTTATCCGATGGTAACCGGCTTCTGCTGGGTTCACAGGGCAGTAATGATTTTTCCACCATTGATCTGAACACAAAAACAGTTACGGTTGTAACTGATTCTATTAACCATGCCGATGGGATAGCCTACACAGGTATGGCAGGTTATTATCTGGTTTCCGACTGGGGCGGAGAAATTTTTATGGTCAATCCTGATTTTTCAAAAGTTTCATTGTTGAATACCAAACAGGCAGAATCAAACACTGCTGATATTGAATTTATTCCTGATCAGAAACTATTGCTTGTTCCTACATTCTCCAAGAATAGTGTTGTTGCCTATAAGCTGACTGAAAAATAAATCTTAAAGACAAAAGAGGATTTCTTAAAAGAACCACTTAACCCTATCCCTTCACTTCGCAAAAGGTTCATTTTAAACCTTCCCCCCTCCCCTTCCCTTAATAAAATGTGGGAAGGGGAGCAGTTGCAGAAACGCTCTTTATTTTCTCCAAAATGATACTTATTTTCAGATTCTTAGCCCACCCCTTTTATCCACTCTTTCAGAGAATCCTGTATGAATTCGATAATCCGGTGGTTTTCTTCTTTGCCGTTCCCGGTTACACTAAATGGCTCTCCAAACCTGAAATGGATTTCTTTGTGGCAATCGATCGTACCAAGCTCTTTTATGATCTTACCATTCCCCCAGTAATCAGTCTTAAGGGCAAAAGGTACGATTTTCACACCAGCTTTTTTGGCAAGCTTGACTCCCAGGGAATTAAATTCCTCCGGCTTAAAAACCAGATTTCTTGTGCTTTGCGGGAAGATAATAATTGACACCCCTTTAGACAATAGATCCATGCCCCCGTTCATTACAGTCTCAAAATCCTTCCTCGGATCTGTTCTTCCCACTATTATTGGATTTCTTGATTTCATAACATCACCAAACAGCGGATGTCTGACAAGACTATCCTTTACGACGAATGTCAGTTCTTTATGAGGTCCAATTATGGCAGGAAGGATCATTGTTTCGAGGGTACTCATGTGATTTCCAATGAATAAAACCGGCTCGGTTGAACTTGCAATATTTTCCATTCCGGTGATGTGAAATTTTGCCCCTGCCTTTTCAATAAATTTAAGAATGTGAAAGGATGAATCGGTCCATGCTTTGGTATCATAATTACCCTTTCTGGCCTGAGTCCTTGTTCTTAAAACAATGTCAGCATATTTTAATGTGAAATACAACCTGCTGTTATGGATCATCCGATCCCAGACACTGTACTTCTCTTTTTCCGGCGTATGATACTCGTATGAATCAAAATAACCTTTTAACATCTGTTTAAATTAAATATTATCAATTGTTTACCTCATTTCACTCTGTTCTGACATTTCATCCCGGAACTTTTCCATCAGAGCCTTATTAAGGTCAAGAGGTGGTTTGGCGCCTTCGGGCAGAAATGATTTATATGGATGATTTCCGGCAGTGCCCATCATGTTATGACCACAGCCATGACCGGGAGCGCCTGCAACAACGGGGATCTGTACCGGAGAAAGTGCTTTCTGGGATAACATTGGCAAAGCATCGAATTCACCAAGGATACCAATAACAGGTTTGCCGCTACCCCACGAAGCTACAAAGCATGTTGGCATACCGGCAACTCCTTTTTCAACGCTGAATCCCTCTTCTTCGAGTGTTTTGATCAACAGAGCCGATGATTTAAATTCCTGCATGGCCAGTTCAGCATAATTCCAGATAGCATCTGAGATTCCACCATATTTTTTAATTACCTCATTATCATTAAGATATGCAAGAGCATCATTTTTTGACTTATAAAGATCAGCCTTTCCGGCCAAACCTTCAACTTTTACTTTCTGACTATTAATATTTCCTGTAGTTACAATAATAGCAACAAAAAGGAAGGTGATTCTGATATAGGGAAAATATCTCATAGGAAATAAATAAGCTAATTTTTTGAACAATCCGGCCTTAAAATCAGTATTAAGATCAAAGGATGAAAAATAATTAAAATTTTATAATAATTCTACTTTTACCATTTTGAATAAAATGCTTGTTCCTGATAACATTTTTTCTTCCGGCTCCCTTTAGGGTTTGGGGCGAAACGGAAGAAAAAGCTTAAAACAATCATTTTTTTCTTTGGCCGAAACGAAACGAAGGCGGATACAAATTCAAAAACTAATTAAAAAAGGATGATAAAGAATAAATTTTCAGATCAGAGGAGGAAAGTTGTGGTTGTGGGAGCCGGGGCAGTAGGAGCAACTTATTGCTATTCTCTAGCCCAGAGCGGATTGGCTGACGACATTGTACTTATAGACAAGAATGACGATCTGCTTCAGGGTCAGGTTCTTGACCTTGTGCATGGACAGCCATTTTTTCCAACTGTTTCAATACGCGCCGGCTCACCCGATGATTATGCCGATGCAAGTCTTGTTGTGATTACTGCAGGTGTGGGACAGAAGCCGGGAGAGTCGAGAATGGAACTTCTGAAGAAAAATTCCACGATCGTCGGAGACATTGCTGCCCAGGTAGCAGAACAAAATTGCCCGGGGGTACTCCTGATAGTCAGCAATCCTGTGGATGTTATGACATATGTTGCCATTAAACGAACCGGCTGGGACAGGGACCGGGTTTTTGGATCCGGCACCGTACTCGACAGTGCACGATTAAGATACCTTTTGAGTACCCATTGCAATATTGATGTGCATAATGTTCATGCGTATATCCTCGGAGAACATGGTGACAGCGAATTTGCTGCATGGTCGCTTACTAACATCGCCGGAATACCAATAGATGAATATTGTCAGAACTGTGGTAATTGTGGCGGATGGAAGACGATTAAAGAAGGCATTGAAAATGAGGTCAGGCGCTCTGCCTATGAGATAATAAATTATAAAGGAGCTACCAATTTTGCGGTAGGGCTGGCAATTGTCAGAATAACAGCCGTAATTCTTCGCGGGCAAAGAAGTGTACTGAGCATCTCAACACTTTTAAACGGGGAGTTTGGAATAAGTAACGTATGTCTGAGTCTTCCTGTTATTGCTTCAGAAAAAGGAGTAATAAAAATTATTAAGAGCCCCTTACCAGAAAACGAAATAAAGGCTCTGAGATCAAGCGCAGAAATAATTGGAAAAGCTATTAAAGAGGCAGGTTTTTAAT
>JBBRVC010000055.1:0-23257 GCA_038247205.1 Bacteroidales bacterium | reverse complement strand
TTGCTTCATCATAAAGTTAAGTTTAAGGTTTAAAAAATATTTTTCAAGGTTAGGGTAATCATCTGATTATTTGAACACAGGAACATTACATTTTTGTTAAATACGGGTCAACAATTTACAGTTCTTTCGAAGAAACTTTGTGAATGTTCGAAAAATTGTTTTTAACAAGTTATCAGTTGAAAATGTTGATATCTTTTACCGTAATACTTTCATAATGTGACCTGTGGCACCGGCATTTTTGCTAATATAAGAGGCGGATGATTTTGCTGACTGTAAGTAAATATCATCATTAATCAACCATTCATCAAGGATTTTGGAAAAACTATTAAAAGAATTATAGGTTTTTGCTCCGTTTTCTTTAATTAAATCAACAGCTTCCCTGAATTTTTCGTGTTTTGGTCCGAACATTACAGGAATTCCCCAGCAAGCCGGTTCAAGTATATTATGTATTCCCTTTCCAAAACCGCCTCCAATAGCTGCAATATAGGCATAACGATATGCAGATGAGAGCATTCCGATATTATCTATTATTAAAACCCTGGCATCAGCAGAGGCTGAGGAGAATTGTGAAAATCTTACAGTCTTAACCTTGAACAGGCTTTCAAGCCGGTCTATATTTGACTTATCGATTTCATGAGGGGCAAATACCCACTTCATTTTGTCGGGATACCGGTTTATATATTCTGCAATTATTTCTTCATCAGGCTTCCAACTGCTCCCTGCCAGAAATAATTTCTCATTACTCCTGAATTCCTTAATCTGAGGAATATCCTTTGCCGCACCTGCTATTTGTATCACCCTGTCAAACCTTGTATCTCCGGTTTCTATAACATTGTTTATACCAATACTCTTCAAAAGTTCCATAGAATGAGAGTCCTGCACAAAAATCCCGGTAAATTTGCTAAGAATCTTCCTGAAAAAAGTACCATACCATTTGAAAAAATGCTGTCCGTCGCGGAAAATTCCGGAAACGAGATAAAGTGGTATACCTTTCTTATAAATTTCTGATATATAGTTATTCCAGAATTCATATTTTATGAAAATGACACATTCCGGATGAATCAGTTCAACGAACCTATGCGCATTTGAGGGAGTATCGACTGGCAGGTAACAGATAATATCAGCCTGCTTGTAGTTCTTCCTGATCTCATAACCTGAGGGGGAGAAAAAGGTCAGAACAATTTTCAAATCAGGTTTTTCTTTTTTCAGAGCCTCGATCACAGGCCTGCCCTGTTCAAATTCTCCAAGCGACGCACAGTGGACCCAGATGTACTTATCTCCTTTTACAATTCTTTCTGACAGTTTCTTATACCATCCTCTTCTTCCGTTAATCCATAATTTTGCTTTCCCGTTAAATGGCGATATTAAATATGCCAATGCCGAAAAAATCAATATTCCCAGATTATACAACAATTTCATATTGGCAGGGTTTGGAGAGCCAAAGGTAATTTATTAATCATATTTTTGCATAATAATTTCCTGATATGGTCCGACTAATTGCCCTAATCATTTCAATCGTTCTGCAGATAGTTGCTGCCTCCATCGCATTGAGGTTCATGAAACTGACAAAATACAGGCTATCATGGATCCTCCTTTCATTATCATTTGTTTTTATGGCAGTAAGAAAGATAATTCAGCTTTTTGAACATTTCCGTGGTACTCCTTCCTATACATGGCTGATGATCGATGAATGGATCGGAGTGCTTGTTTCTGTATTGATAATAGGCGGGGTTATCCTTATCCGTGAATTGTTTTCCTCCCTCAAACGTGCCGAGATTGACCGCCTGCGTACTGAAAAAAGAGTTTTGAATGCTATTATTAATACGGAAGAAAACGAAAGAAAAAGATTCGCAAAAGACCTGCACGACGGCCTTGGCCCGATATTGTCCACAGTGAAGATGTCACTTTCTGCGCTTATTGACAGGATAAAAGATGCTTCCGGCACTCTGATCCTGAGTAATACCAACCACCTTGTTAATGAAGCTATCAGCACTATTAAGGATATCTCCAATAATCTGAGTCCGCATATGCTTACCAATTTCGGACTTGCCAGTGCAATTGGTGCTTTTACCACAAAAATCAATCAGACAAAAGCTCATGAGATCGTTTTTAAGACAAACATGGAGAACGAACGTCTTGAGAATGACAAGGAGGTTGTTTTATATCGTGCTGTGTGTGAATTAATTAACAATTCTATTCTTCACTCAGGGGCATCCCGGATAGAGATTGAATTAAACAAACATGATAAATTTGTTACCTTGCAGTTTAATGATAACGGCAGAGGCTTTGATACTTCAACACTGAGCAAGGAGGATACAAAAGGCATGGGGCTTTCAAATATTGAAACACGTGTTAAAACAGTGGAAGGCGTCTTTATACTCGAGAGCACTCCCGGAAAAGGGACCAGCGCTCTTATAAAAGTTATTGAATAACTCTTTTGAACTTGCGTTGTTAATGCTTGAGTGAAATTGAGTTAAATAAAATAATACATTTGTATTTTACCCGTGCGCCTAAAATGGAAAAGATCAGGATAATTATTGCAGATGACCATCAATTGTTCCGTAATGGTCTGAAAATACTTTTAAACGGATTTCCCGAATTTACTGTTTCAGGTGAGGCTTCCAACGGCGAGGAGTTTCTGCGTATCCTTAAAAATACTGAGGCTGACATTGCCCTTATGGACATTAACATGCCCGAGATGGATGGCATCGAAGCAACAAGAAAAGGGCTTAAAATATCACCATCGCTTAACATAATAGCACTGTCAATGTATGGCGAAGAGGAGTACTATTATAAGATGGTGGACGCCGGAGCCAAAGGGTTCCTGCTGAAAGATTCCGATATTTCCGAGGTTAAAGAGGCTATCCTTACTGTTCTGAAAGGAGGATCTTATTTTTCACAGGAGCTGCTTCATAATGTGATCCAGAAGATCAAGCATCGAGAGAATGAAAATAAGATTGCAAACCTGTCTAAAAGAGAACAGGAGATTCTGCTGAAAATATGTGAAGGCCTTTCAAATCAGGAGATTGCAGAATCATTATTCATAAGCAAAAGAACCGTTGATAAACACAGGGCCAATCTTCTTGGGAAAACCAGCTCAAAGAATACGGCAAGCCTTATCCTTTATGCAATCAGAAACAAACTGATCAAAATATAAATTGAGTACATTTTTTCTTAGCAGGAAAATCAATTTTTATGGCTGAATCGCATAACCTTGGACAAAAAGGGGAAGATGTTGCAGTTGAACATCTGAAAAAAGCCGGTTTTAAAATCCTTTCCAAAAACTGGAAATGGGGCAAAAATGAAATCGACATTATTGCTGAAAATAAGGATTTCATAGTTTTTGCTGAAGTAAAAACCCGTTCAGAAGATTTTCACATGCATCCGGTTACGGCAATCACCCGTGAAAAACAAAAAACAATTATCTTTGCAGCCGAGGGCTATATCAGGAAGTTTAATATTGATAAGGAGAGCCGGTTCGATGTTATAACAGTAATCCAGAAAAGTGAGGAGTTCGAAGTTGATCATATTGAGGATGCCTTCTATCCGACATTAAGGTAACTCATTGAATTATAATAATTGTTTCATTACATGATTATTGCATAAAGAAAAAAGCCGCCACTGAAAGTTTCCCGTTTGGTAATGACACGCTGGTGTTTAAGGTAATCGAAAAAATCTTTGCCCTGGTAAATCTTGACGGCGACCTCACAATAAACCTCAAATGCGATCCGGCATATGCCATCGAGCTTCGCGAGCCAATGGCAAACACATACACTCAATGACAATGATCATAAACACTTTTTTTCACCAATATTTTTTTAGCTTAGTGGTCTGTTTTTTAACTTACTAATAAGGTCTAATAACATACAACACCTCTTATGAAAAAACAAATCGGGCTTGCACTGCTGCTGGCAATCTTTCTATTACCGGTAAATGCACAAAAGAAAAATACACCGGCACCTTCCAAAGTTGACGAAGGGTATATATTTACACCCGTTGTAGACCTGAAAGCAACTTCGGTTAAAAACCAGTCTGCGACAGGAACATGCTGGTGTTTCGCTACAACATCATTTATCGAATCGGAACTTCTGCGGATGGGCAAAGGAGAATTTGATCTTTCTGAAATGTATGTTGTACGGCAAAATTACGTTGACAGGCTCCAGGATAATTATCTACGCAGGGGAAAAGGGAATACTGGTCCGGGAAGTCTGGCGCATGACTGGCTCAGAGTGTTTACCCAATACGGCATTACACCTGATGAAGTTTACAACGGTTTAAATTATGGTTCCTCCACGCATAATCATAATGAACTACAATCTTTTATAGATGCAGTGGCCACAATTCCGGTACAGAGAAAAAAGGAGAGTGATCAGTATCATCAGATCGTAGGCGGTATTCTTGATACTTACCTCGGCGAGGTACCGGAATCCTTCACTTATAAAAATGTAACCTACACACCTAAGACTTTTGCAGAGAGCCTTGGGATCAATCCCGATGATTATGTGGAAATAACCTCTTTTACACATTTCCCGTTTTATACACAGGGAGTGCTTGAAGTTCCGGATAACTGGATGATGGCAATGTTTAACAATGTACCTCTTGATGAACTAATGGAGATAATGGATTACTCTTTCGAGAATGGCTATACCGTAAACTGGGATGGCGATGTTAGCGAGAGCGGCTTCTCACATGCTAATGGATATGCTGTCATTCCCGGTATCTCAACACCGGGTTCAGGTAGTGCGCCTCCTCCATCCGGCACGGGGACTGACAGGGCTAGATTTGAAAGGACTGCATCGGCTTCAAATAATAGTTCAACAACAAAAGGTCAGGATTCGGAAATCAGTGTAACACAGGAATTCAGGCAGACAGGCTATGAGAATTTCAGTACTACAGACGATCATCTTATGCATCTTACCGGCGTTGTTAAGGATCAGAATGGCACAAAATATTACAAAACGAAAAACTCCTGGGGAACAGACAGAAATGTATTCGGAGGATACCTTAATATGTCGGAAAACTATGTACGAGCCAAAACACTCTTCATCATGGTTCACAAGAATGCAATTCCTCCGGCTATTAAAACGAAACTGGGATTGTAAAACCGGCGTGAGGCGTGTTATTCCATTAAAAGATTACACCCTCTTACATCGCTGTTGTCGAACCTGCCGAGGACTTCAAAACTGCCATCGGGGTGAACCTTGCCCAGATCACCGGTAGCTATAAATGAGCACGAGTATAGGTTTGCAAGGTCAATGACATTGATGCCACCCGATCTGCCGGTCTCTGTTACAATTGAAAGAGGGTCCAATGGGTCCCTTATTAAAACTTTCATCCATGGCGGACATTTAAACAGACCGTTCCCTTTCGAATAAGCCTGGCTAAGAAGCTCAGTCATACCATATTCCGAATGTATTGATGGAACTTTCAGGCTGCTCCTGAGAAAAGCATGAAGCTCATCACGCGTAAGTTCTTTTCTTCTTCCCTTCATCCCCCCGGTCTCCATTACAATTGCTCCCGAAAAGGCGGGGTTAAAATTCTCAGCAAGGTCGAGCAGTGCAAAGCTCACCCCTATTAAAAGCACCTTCTGATTATCTTTTAAAGCCTTCAGTGTCAGATTTATGAGTTCCTTAACATTCTCTTTAAAAAATCCGCTTGCAGGGTACTGGCTTCTCTTTATAAGGTCATTCATCATGTAAATAAGCGAAGAATGTTTCCGCTCAATATAGGATGGCAATAATGCTCCGATGAAGTACCCCTCAGGATTCCCGTAGAACAGTCTGAAACCCTTCAGAAAACTCTCTTCATAAATCGATCTGTCATGCACAAAATGCTGGCTTGCCAACGAACCGGTTGTCATGCTGCTCTCAAAAACTTCATCAGCGGATAGGTTTTGTGTAATTATTTTATGGCTTTTGAAGAATTCAACAGGCAGGAAAGGAATGTCGGAAAGTGATTTAACTTTAAGAGGATCGAGACGAAGTTGAGTTATAAACTCATGATAAACAGGATTTTCCTTAAACTGATAATTGAATACTTCAAGGGCTGTATCCAAAAATTCCGTGCTGTCCTTTATTGTGAATATTTTATCCCGTAAAGGCCGTTTCATTTGACGGGGGGAAAGGTAAGTGAGCCGTCGGACTGATACACCCAGTCAAAAGTACATTCAGCATAATCGCGGGGACTTTTGCTTTCCGACTTTGTGCTGATGATCCTTATTTTGGCATAATGTTCAGTTCCTGATCTGTAAATCCATACCTGGTTCGGCTTAACCAGATGACCTATACCCTGCCATTGAAGGTCCTGTATTGATATAGCAGTCAGCCCATTAAATGTCTGTAGTGCCTCGGCAACCGGGTATTCTCCGATCAGAAAAAATGAATTTCTCCTGTTGTTAGCTTCGAACATCAGGTTGCCCGGCACATCATCGTTATCGATTGTAATGTCGGGAGGGGGATTATCGAGAGTTGATACTTTTTCTGCCAGAACAAATGAAAAACCAAAGGCATAATACGGTCCGTTACCATAGAGACTATTATCAATAGTTACATTACCCGAAAGAGGTGGTGTTTTATCCTTTTTGCATCCTGCCAGGAATATGATCAAAATGGGAATAATTAAGATCCTTTTCATAATAATGTTTTATAAAAATATGGCTGAATCAATTATAATACAATGATAATTGAATTTAACAAGTTAACAGATAACCGGGTTAAAGGTTTAGGAGATCAATCAAAATCAATCTGCAATCACATGTTCTTACCAGTTTCTTGCCCCTAAATCCCTTGAAGGGTCATAATTCCCTTCCCTCAACCCATCTCCTGAATAACAGGTCGTTGATCTTATAATATTTCTTACCTTCAGGAGAGTAATCATAGTAAACCTGTTCCATTCTCAGAAGTGCTTGCATTGAGCGAAGAACAGTTGGACCACCGCCAAGCTGATATTTCAAAATGGGCAAAAAAAAGGCCGTCTCTTTGGACAGCCTTTCTATGATTTTTTTGATTTTGTATTTCGACCGAGATTCTTTGTCCCTTCGTCTCTTCGTCAATTAGTCTTTTAGTCTCTCAGTTATTTCTTTAAACCCACCCCTAGCCCCTCCGAGGCGCTCCGTCCTTCCTACTCACCACGTATCGCCGTGATTCCCGGAAGCTTTTTCCCTTCCATATACTCAAGCATGGCACCACCACCGGTTGATACATAACTTACTTTATCAGCAAGCTGGTTCTTATTGATGGCTGCTACAGAATCGCCGCCTCCGATAAGGCTGTATGCACCTTTTGATGTAGCTCTTGCAATAGCCTGTGCAACCTCAGTTGTACCTTTAGAGAATTTTTCCATCTCAAATACTCCCATCGGACCATTCCATAATATAGATTTGGAATTTTCAATTACTGCCGAAAACTCACCTATTGTCTTTTCGGCAATATCAAGTCCGAGCCAGCCGTCTTTCACTGCGTTAATCGCTGTAACTTCAGTATTCGCTTCGTTGTCAAACTTATCGGCATTGAGACTGTCAACAGGAAGGTAAATATTAACTTTCTTTTCCTTAGCTTTTTCAATGATCTTAAGCGCCAGATCAAGCTTATCTTCCTCACACAGGGAATTACCTATTTTACCACCCATTGCTTTAATGAATGTGTATGTCATACCTCCTCCGATTATCAGATTGTCAACCCTGTTGAGGAGGTTTTCAATAAGAAGGATCTTATCTGAAACCTTCGCTCCACCCATAATGGCTGTAAAAGGATGCTGCGGATTATTCATAACCTTGTCCATTGCAGCAAGCTCACTGTTAATAAGATACCCGAACATTTTGTTTTCAGGTGTGTAATAATCAGCCATCACTGCAGTAGTGGCATGTGCGCGATGAGCAGTGCCAAATGCATCATTTACATATACTTCTGCATATCCGGCAAGTTTCTTTGCCATCTCCTTTTGCTTAACTTTCATGGCAGCCTTGGCAGCTTTCTTCTCTTCTTCAGTCACATTTTCAGGAAGAATGGGTTTTCCTTCTTCCTCGGGATAAAAACGGACATTCTCAAGAAGCAGGATCTCTCCGGGCTTCAGGGCTGCTGTCATTTTCTCCGCAGATTCACCCAGGCAATCATCGGCAAAAAGAACTTTTTTACCAAGATGCTTTTCAAGAACAGGAAGAACAGGCTTTAGGGAATACTTTTCCATCCTGCCCTCAGGTCTTCCAAGGTGAGACATCAGGATCAGACAGCCTCCGTCGTTAAGGATTTTATTTATAGTCGGCAAGGCTCCCCTGATACGATTATCATCGGTTACTACAAAAGTTTTTTTGTCGAGGGGCACATTGAAATCGACCCTGACTATAGCTTTTTTCCCTTTAAAATTAAAGTCCTGAATCATTTTCATAAAGCAGTTATTTTATTTAATGAATAATATTTCTTCCACAAACCTACATTATTTTTGGAAATATTCCTGTGAGATAAATCAACTTATTTTAACATTTTGGATCGTGTAAACAAAGTTCGCAAAGATTAACTAATTTTGAAAACTATAACAGGTAATAATCCTCGTTTAAACTGCATTTAATACAATTATGAATTTCTCTTCGATACCCGGACAAAAATCGATAATAGATAAACTTCTGCGATCAGTTCGCGAAGAACGGGTGAGTCATGCTCAGTTATTTACAGGCCCTGAAGGATGCGGTAGTCTGGCCCTTGCTCTTGCCTATGCAACCTATATCAGCTGTGAAAACCGATCTCAGACAGATTCCTGCGGGGTTTGCAAGTCATGCGTGAAATACGGCAAGATGATCCATCCCGACCTTCATTTTGTATTTCCGGTGGTTAAAACGAAAAAGATCACCGACCCGGTAAGCGAAAATTTCATTAGCGAATGGAGGGCATTTGTCACAAAGGAACCATTCTTTTCAATTAATCAATGGCTCGATTCACTTGAAGTTGGAAATGCACAGGGCGGAATCTTTGTGTCGGAAGCTGCAGAAATTATTAAGAAGCTTAATCTAAAATCGTTCGAAGCCGATTTTAAGATCATGATTATATGGCTTCCCGAAAAAATGCATCCTTCAACATCAAATAAGCTCCTTAAAATGATCGAGGAGCCACCTGAAAAGACTCTGTTCCTGCTCGTTTCGGAAGAGCCCGATAAAGTTATTTCAACAATACAATCAAGATGCCAGCTGGTAAAAGTCCCGGCATTCACAAACCGGGAGACCGCCCAGTTTCTTATACAACGATTTAGCCTGGATAAAGAAAAAGCTGTTGAAATAGCACGTGTTGCCAGCGGCAATATCTTAAGAGCTATTGCATTATGTGAAGATCAGGAGGCGACTCACATTAATCTCATGCGTTTTAAAAGCCTTATGAGATTTGCCTGGAAGCGCGATATCCTGTCACTTATCACCTGGTCGGAAGAGATATCGGCCACAGGGCGTGAAGCTCAAAAAAACTTTATTCTGTTTTCTTTAAGACTCCTGCGGGAAAACCTTATGCTAACACTCAATCAGTCGGGAAACGGATTGGTCTTTCTCACTGGAGAAGAGGCTGAATTCTCAGGCAACTTTCATCCATTTATTAAGCAGGAAAATATTCAGAGTCTTACAGATGACTTCAGTATGGTCCATTCGCATATTGAGGCAAACGGGAATGCCAAAATCATTTTTCTTGATCTTGCCTTGAAAATTACCCGCCTTATCCGGTAATGGTTTTTTCGGATACAGATAATTGATTGTAACGCATTTATTCACTATTTTTGCCCCGTAAATTCTGAGAAAAAGGAATGTATGACAGAAAATGATGAATTACAAGGGCCACCTGGTGAAGAAACCAGAATGCCTGATATAACATATAAGCCGGGATATAATAAACTTGATTCTTTTAACTGGCTTGCCGATATACCTGAAAGTCCTACAGAGGAGGATATTGTTGAGATTCGCTTTAAAAATACCCGCAAAGGGTTTTATAAGAATGTCAATGCCCTGAGGCTGGAAATAGGTGATGTTGTTGCAGTTGAGGCCTCGCCGGGCCATGATATCGGGAGAGTTTCGATGATAGGCCCCCTGATAAAGGAACTGCTGAAAGAGCTCAAAGCACAGCCGCTTGCCGACGATCTGAAGAAAGTTTACAGAAAGGCTAAGGCAGTTGATATCCAGAAATGGGAAGAAGCCAAGAAACTTGAAAATATAACAATGTTCCGGTCACGGAAAATTGCCGAGGAACTGAAACTTAACATGAAGATCGGAGACGTTGAGTATCAGGGAGATAAGACAAAAGCAATTTTCTATTATATTGCCGACGAAAGAGTTGATTTTCGCCAGCTGATAAGGGTTTTAGCCGATGAGTTCAGGATCAGAATAGAGATGCGGCAGATAGGCGCCCGCCAGGAAGCTGGCAGAATCGGAGGTATAGGTTCCTGCGGCAGAGAATTATGCTGTGCTACTCATATCACTAATTTTATTTCGGTTACCACAACACACGCAAAATACCAGGAACTCTCTTTGAATCCTCAAAAGCTTGCAGGCCAATGCAGTAAATTAAAATGCTGCCTTGTTTATGAGTTCGATTGTTATATGGATGCCCAGAGATCATTTCCGCAAAGGGATATCCCGCTCGAAACAAAAGAAACCACAGCATGGTTCCAGAAACTGGAAGTGCATAAAGGAATTTACTGGTACTCAACTGATCCGCATTCTAATGCTAACTTAGTTGCCATCCCGGTTAAAAGGGTTAAAGAAATTCAGGCTCTTAATAAAAAAGGGCTGAAGGCAGACCGACTTCTTGAAGTTGTTGAGTCAGCCCCTCAAACAAGTACTGTTTCCGAAGACCTATTGAAAAATAACAGTCTGACCAGATTCGATCCTCCGTCAACTAAAAATCAGGGTAACCGGAACGCTAACAAGAGAAAAAACAGAAGATTCAATGACAGAAAGAATACCTAGGAACTTATTCATTTTGGCGTTGGTTTCTTTATTATTGTCGGTATCATGCGGCAGAAATGTTGTTTTTACTGATTCATTTGCTATCCCTGAAAGAATCTGGACCTTAAATGAAAAACCTTCTTTTGATGTACAGGTATCTGATTCTATCACCGCCAATAACATATCTTTTTTAATTCGCACAGGGTCTGATTACCCGTTTCGCAATATTTTTCTGTTTGTGTCAACAGTATTGCCCGATGGTAAGACCCTAACTGATACCGTCCAGTATAATCTGGCAGATGATAAAGGAGACTGGTATGGAAAGGGCTTTGGGGATATCCATTCATTGAGCCTTCCATATAAATCAAATATTTACTTTCCTTTAAAGGGTACATATCAGTTTAAGATTCAGCATGGTATGCGTATTGAAGATCTTGAAGGGGTTTATGATATAGGACTAAGAGTGGAAAAGATCAGAAAATAAGATAGTGGGAAAGCATAAACTTGCAAGATTTAAAGAGTTGGGAACGTTCAATAATGTAGTGCAACCTGAAAAGGGAGTACAGATTGGAACCGATCATTCTATTAAAGGGAATTGGAAAAAAGAGATCTTTAGGAATGATAACCCGATAATCCTCGAACTTGGATGCGGCAAGGGAGAATATACAATTGGTCTCTCATCGAGATTTCCTCAGAATAATTATATCGGAGTTGACATAAAGGGAGCCCGGATCTGGAGGGGCGCAAGAACAGCTCATGAGAGCAAACAGCCCAATGTTGCCTTCCTGCGAACAAGAATAGAATTTATCAACTCATTTTTTTCTGAAGACGATGTGTCTGAAATTTGGATAACATTTCCCGATCCGCATCCCGGGAAGAACAATTCCAACAAAAGGTTAACTTGTCCATGGTTTATGAATGCTTATCGGGGTTTTCTTAAGGATGATGGCATAATTCATCTCAAAACTGACAATCAGGAGCTGCATCAGTACACAAGAAAACTGGTTGAGAAAAACAGACTTGAAATTATTACTGCAACTAGTGACCTATATTCAGGAGAAAATTTTGATGAGCCCCTTTCGATCAAAACTCACTATGAAGCAATTTTCCTGAAAGAAGGCTTGAAAATTACATATTTGTCTTTCAGGCTTCCTAAAGATAAAATCATCACAAATGGCCTCACCCCGTAAAAAAGAACCAAATGACTTTTTTTCAAGGGTTTATGATGTAACCAGGCTAATCCCTTATGGCAAGGTTACTTCTTATGGTGCAATTGCACGTTATCTGGGGTCAGGCCGGTCGGCCAGAATGGTCGGATGGGCACTGAATGTGTCCCATATCAACCCGGATTTCATTCCCGCTCACCGCGTTGTGAACCGTAATGGCTTGTTAACTGGTAAGTTCCACTTTGGCAACTCGACAACCATGAGGCAGCTTCTCGAAAACGAAGGTATCAGGGTTGATGGTGACAAGATTGTTGATTTCGACCGAAAATTCTGGGATCCGGCCACAGAACTCCAATAAAATTTTGCATTCCGGAAAATAATGTTCAATTTTACAACTTGTTTATATTTAAATTAAATAAAAATAAGAATTCCACGTTTGGATTCTGATATAATATTTGCACCATGTTCACGAAGGATCAGATCTCATCAGCATTAAAAAAAGTTATACACCCTGAAAAAGGTAAAGATATTATTACACTTGATATGGTATCTGAAATCAAATCAGAAGAGAAAGGAATCTCTCTGGTTCTTACCCCTGAGAAATCAAATGATCCCTTTGTTTCCTCAATAAAAAGCACAATAGTTAAGACATTAAAAGAAGTGCTTGGACCCGATGTGGTTGTTTCGGATATTATTGTAAATCCGAAAGTTATTGTCGGAAAAAAGGTTGAAAAGCCCCGCGACATATTTCCCGGCGTAAAAAATATAATTGCAATTTCTTCAGGTAAGGGAGGTGTTGGAAAATCGACAGTGGCAGTTAACCTTGCAATTGCACTTGCCCGCAAGAATCTGAATGTCGGCCTTCTTGATGCCGATGTTTTCGGACCATCAATACCCATAATGTTTGATGCGGAAAAATACAGACCTGAGGTAACAAGGGAAAACGATACTGATCGTATAGTCCCAATGAACAAATACGGTGTTAAGGTACTATCAACGGGTTTCTTTGTAGATCCTGCTGATGCAGTGATCTGGAGGGGACCGATGGCCTCAAATTTCCTAAAGCAGCTGATGACTCAGGGCGACTGGGGCTTGCTCGACTATCTGCTTGTTGACCTTCCTCCGGGAACGAGTGATATTCACCTGACACTTGTGCAGGAAGTGCCTGTTACCGGCATAGTCGTAGTAAGTACGCCACAGAAAGTAGCTCTTGCCGATGCTATTAAAGGGATCTCAATGTTCAGGAGCGAAAAAATCAATGTCCCAGTACTTGGCCTTATCGAAAACATGTCGTGGTTTACACCAGCCGAACTACCCGAGAATAAATACTATATTTTTGGTAAAGAAGGGTGCAAATCACTCAGTGAAATGACCGGGGTTCCGCTGCTGGGTCAGATACCTCTTGTGCAAAGCATTTGTGAGAGCAGTGACAAAGGCCGTCCTGTTGCTCTTGAAGATTCGGTTTCGGGTCGTGCATTTATGGCATTAGCTGATGAACTCATAAAAAAAGTGGACCTGCGAAATGCCGAACAGGAGCCAACAGCAAAACTTCAGATAACTAAGTGATAATAACCATATAATATGCCAGAAATTAAAAGTGTAGAAGCTCGTGTGCTGAAAGCCCTGGAAAGGGTAAGACCCTATCTTCAATCCGACGGCGGAGATATTGATCTTGTGGAAATTACAGAAGATTTTACAGTTAAGGTGAAGCTCAAGGGAGCCTGCAACGGATGCCCTTACAGCATGCAGACACTTAAAGCAGGTGTGGAACAGGCAATCATGCAGGAAGTTCCTGAAATTATCCGAGTTATTTCTGCCTGAAAAACAGAACCATTCTAAATTTAATTAACTTTGAAATACTATACACAAGGTTAGTAAGTTTATAGTATTAAAAGTCGTTTATTGGCTTCACAAAAAACACAATATATATGGCTGGTTTTATCAGGATTAATGATTCTGACAAACTGTTCTGTTGAAAAAAACACTGGTTCAACACGGTTTTATCATAGCCTCACCTCAAAGTATAACATCTATTTCAATGGTCACGAGAGCTTTAAATCCGGACTTGACAAAATAAGAAATGGATATACCGATGATTTCGGTGAATTACTTAAAGTCTTTGAGTACAGTGATCCTTCTACAGCTTCAATGGCTTCATCCGATATGGAACAGGCTATTCAGAAAGCATCGAAGGTTATAACTCTAAAATCAATAACATCAAAACCCGACATCAAGGCTAAAGGTGAACTATCGGAAAGAGACAGGGATTTTGTTGATCAGAAGGAATTCAACAGCTGGGTTGATGACAGTTATTTACTTATAGCCAAGGCACGTTTTTATAAGCATGAATATATTGAAGCCACTGCTCTTTTTAACTATGTAATAATTTCCGCCAACGACCCTGTTATAAGAACTGAAGCATCGATCTGGCTTGCAAGGATATTTAATGAGTCAGGGAATTTCAACGAATCGCAAAGGCTGTTAGCTGAAATTGATCCCCAGTCATTGACTACAAAATCATTGAAAGCAATGTTTAACACTACCCTGGCAGACCTGATGGTTAAACAAAAAAAATATTCTGAGGCTGCTGATGCGCTTGAGAAATCATTGGAATTCGTTTCGGGTAAAATAACAAAATACAGGCTTACATATCTGCTTGCACAGCTGTATGAACTCTCGGGGCAGGAAGCTAAAGCAACAGCTAATTACCGCCGGGTTGTAAAAATGAATCCACCGTATGATGTCGAATTCGGAGCCAGGATTAAAATAGCCGGGGTATTTGATATAAATTCCGGAAACCCTGAGGAAATAAGAAAGGAACTGGAGAAAATGCTGAGAGATTCAAAGAACAAGGATTTCCACGATCAGATATATTATGCACTTGGTAATATGTCGATGAAAGAGGGAAAAACTGAAGAGGCACTCGGCTTTTACCGAAAATCAGCTTCTGCCGTTTCCCCCAATCAAAACCAGAAAGGAAGATCATATCTGGCTCTTGCCAACCATTTTTATGATAAGCCCGATTTTATGAAAGCCGGGATGTACTATGACAGCTCAGTTTACTTTCTTGATCAGAAACATCCTGACTATCAGGCATTGAGAGAAAAATCACTCAACCTTAATATCCTTGTATCGCAGCTTAGAATCATTCAGACTGAAGACAGTCTGCAAAAGGTAGCCGGTATGTCTGAACAGGAGAGGAATGCTTTAATTTCAACAATAATTTCGGATATTACAAAAGCAGAGAGTGAAGGAAAAAATACAGACTATTCGGACCGTTTCAATGTAGGACAGTATTATGAAAATGAGAGACGTTTTCAGAATAATATTGAACAGGAAGGGAAATGGTACTTTTATAACCAGGCAGCCCTGACCTTTGGTCGAACCGAATTCAGGAGGCGTTATGGTGAAAGAAAGCTTGAAGACAACTGGAGAAGAGCAAATAAAGCAAGGGTGACATCAACACAGGTGACTACGGATCCGGATGCTTCAGCGATTCAAAGTATCGGCGACAGTACTCAGGCGGCTGTGCTCGACTATAAACAACCTGGATTTTATCTAAAAACCCTGCCCCTGACCGACTCACTGATAATGATCTCTAACGACAGGATATCAACTGCCCTGTTAAATGCCGGCAATGCTTACTCCGAAAAAATCACAGATATTCCAATGGCAACTTCCAGTTATGAGTCACTGATTTCACGTTTCCCATCCTCTGACCTGGTCCCTGAAGCTCTTTACAACCTTTATAAGATCAATATGACAGGGAATAGCATAAAGGCGGAAACATCCAGGCAACGGCTTCTTCAGAATTATCCCGAAAGTGAATATGCAAAAATCCTATCTGATCCTGAGTATTATAGCAAGAAAATGGCGGATCTTAATATGACTGAAAAACTCTATAAAGATGCATATACTCAATATACAGAAGAAAATTTTGGAGCTGCGATAGATCTTTGCGACGACGCCCTGGTAAAATTCGGAGAAAATATTCTTGCTCCAAAATTCACCCTGCTCCGAGCCTACTCTATTGCAAGAATCAGTGATGAAAGAGAGTTTAAGGAAGCCCTGACAGATCTTATAAAAAAATGGCCGGAGAGCGAAGAGAGCAAAAGAGCGGAGTCGATGATTGCCTATCTTAACCAACAGATGCCTGAACTTAAGGTAGAAGAGGATAAGGTTATCGCAGCAGAACTTTATACTGTCGATACTACTGCAGTACATGTTTTCGGGATTATAATATCCAACCCTTCTTTCAATGTCAACCAGGCAGCATTCGATGTAATAAGCTATAATATTGATAATTACACAAATAAAAATTACCGAACCGAGGGGACACTTGTTGACAATAAATATATATTGATCACAGTGTCGGGATTTGCTGAATACTCCAAGGCCATGGATTATTTTTACGCATTTAAAACTGAGGGAACTATAAGAAACCCCTCATCTTCAAAAATAACCCCTGTCATAATTTCCCTTGAAAATCTTAAAACCCTCAACAGGGATAAAAATCCTGAAAGATATTTCCTGTTTTTTAATGAAAAATATAATCAAAGAATAATCACACCCTGATAGCTAAGGGTTGCCGATAATCATTTAATTTTGCACTATCTGCCAATTCAGTTTTGTCTTCATCTTAATAACTGATAATGAGAAAAATAAGTATTTTATGGACTGATGATGAAATTGAAGTTCTCAAACCTCACATCATTTATCTCGAGGATAAGGGCTATTCTATCGACACCTGCTCAAATGGTATCGATACTATTGATCTGGTAAGGCAGAATTCATATGACCTGATATTTCTTGATGAGAATATGCCCGGTCTGGGCGGTATTGAAACTCTGCGTTTGATTAAGGAGGTAAGAACCGATATTCCTGTTGTTATGATCACGAACAGCGAAGAAGAGGACCTTATGGAAGCTGCAATCGGCTCAGAAATAGCCGACTATCTGATTAAGCCTGTTAAGCCCACTCAGATCCTCCTTGTAATAAAAAAAATCATTGATCAAAGAAGGCTGGTGACTGAAAAAACAACGACCGATTACAGGCTGGAGTTCAGCAAGATTACCGGTATGATATCAGGTGCATTAGTCCATAATGACTGGACCGAATTATACAGAAAACTTATTTTCTGGGAAACGGAACTGGAGAAGTCGACAGACAGCGGCATGAATGAGATTCTGAAGATGCAGGAGAATGAAGCGAATAGTCTTTTTGCTAAATTCTATATGAATAATTACCTCGATTGGCTCAGTCCGGGGAAATCAGCCGGTCCGATACTTTCACCTGATCTCTTCTCCAAAAAAATATTTCCGGCAATTAAAAAAAATAAACCTCTTTTTTTTATTCTGATCGATAATCTTCGTTTTGATCAGTGGAAAACGATTTCAGCAGAACTGTCGGGGCTTTACAGGATAATTGAGGAAGATATTTATTTCAGCATTATTCCCTCGGCAACCCAGTTCAGCAGGAATTCAATATTTGCCGGATTAATGCCATCTGTTATTGCCGAAACCATGCCCGGTTTATGGATCGACGATGATGAAGATGAAGGTAAAAACAATTTTGAAGAAGAATTATTTAAGAGCCATCTTGCGCATAAGGGGTTGAAATACAAATGGTCATACAATAAGATTATCAACAACACCGATGGCAAAAAAGTAAATGACAAAATCAGGTCAATGCTTGGCAATGACATCAACATCCTGGTTTATAATTTTGTTGATATGCTATCACATGCCCGGACAGAAATCGGTTTGATACGTGATCTTGCAAATGATGAACCTGCATTTCGCAGCCTTACAAGATCATGGTTCATCCATTCACCTCTCTTCGACCTGCTAAAAACACTTGCTGAGCATAAGGTTACGGTTATCTTCAGCACCGACCACGGAACTATACGCGTGCAGAACCCCATCAAGGTTGTAGGTGACAGAAAAACATCATCAAACCTCAGGTATAAGATGGGAAGAAACCTGGATTATGACCCTAAAAAAGTATTTGAGATCAAGGACCCACGCAAGGCGATGTTGCCCAAATCAAATATCAGTTCAAGATATATTTTTGCAATTAATAAGGACTTTCTGGTCTATCAGAATAATTATAATTACTATGCAAGTTATTATAAGGACACTTTTCAGCATGGAGGAATTTCAATGCAGGAAATAATGTTACCGATCGTTTCTCTGGAACCTGTTGCCAAATAAAACCGTTTAACTCTATGATAATTTCAATTAAGGATAAAAGACAATTGCATAAAGCTGCCAGAACATTTCTCGATGCAACAGAGGGTAACAAAATTTTTGCCTTTTACGGAACAATGGGAGCTGGAAAAACGACTTTTATAAAATCTGTCTGCGAAATACTTGGATCTGTTGATATAATAAGCAGCCCTACTTTTACTCTTATTAATGAATACCGCACTGAAAAAGGTGAATCATTATTTCACATTGATTTTTACAGGATCAAAAAACAGGAAGAGGTATATGATTTTGGCATTGAGGAATATTTTGCAAGCGGATCATATTGTTTCATGGAGTGGCCGGAGCTCATTGAAGAGATCCTTCCTCCGGAAACTGTTAAAGTAAGAATTTCAGCAAATCGTGATGAGTCACGGACAATAGAAATTGCTAGCTAAAATGTTCTTTTGCTGCTATGTCACAAATTTTTTAACTTTGAAAAAATTACCTTCTGCATATGAATCAAAAAGGCAAGAGTGGAAAAGTTAGTTTAGAGGATACCGCCTTTATGCCAAAGGAAGAGCTCCTTGAGACTGCTGTGAGGAACCGGAGGCTTACAATAGGCATTCCGGCAAATGATTCGGATGATGAAAAAAGGGTGGCTATTACACCTGAATCAGTTAACATACTTGTAGAAAGCGAAAATGAGGTCATAGTCCAGAAAGGCGCAGGTCTGGGAGCAAAATATTCTGATAGGGACTACGCCGAAAACGGAGCAACAATAACGGATTCGCCTGCAATGGTTTTCAGTGCCGATGTGGTTATAAAAGTAGCCCCATTCACAGGAAAAGAAGTAGAATATCTCAAAGGCAACCAGGTTGTAATGTCATATCTGAATGTTCTTAAACTCCAAGAAGTTACTCTCGAGAGACTCATTAGTAAAAAAATTACTGCACTTGCTTTTGAAATGATACGCGACAACAATGATGTAATGCCTGTTGTTGAATCGATGAGTGAAATAAACGGGGTAACGTCAATTCTTCTGGCATCTGAATACCTTAGCAATCATCACGGTGGGAAAGGTGTAATGCTTGGCGGGATAACCGGGGTAACACCTACAGAGGTTGTTATAATAGGGGCAAATACTGCTGGTGAAAGCGCCGCGAGGGCAGCTCTCGGACTAGGTTCACAGGTAAGAGTTTTTGATTTTTCAACTCACCGGCTCAGGCGTTTTCAGTACCAACTGGGTCAAAGACTTGAAACATCGGTATTCCATCCGCCGGTATTGAAGAAAGCATTAAAATCAGCCGATGTTCTTATTGGCGCAATTGAACTTGAAGATTTGAAACCATGGTATTTCATAACCGAGGAAATGATCAGGGGAATGAAACAAGGATCAGTCGTTATTGATCTCAGCATTGACCGGGGGGGATGCATCGAAACATCGGAATGCAGGGCGCTACATGATCCGGTTTATGTAAAACATGGCGTTGTTCATTTTTCTGCCTGGAATCTTCCATCGCGCGTTGCGCGGACAGCCTCTATCGCACTTAGTAATGTATTCACTCCTCTGCTTCAAAGCATGGCAGATGCCGGTGGTATTACACAGTTGCTAAAGTATGACCGGGGAGTACGGAATGGCGCGTATCTTTATAATGGAATGCTTACCAACGAGACCCTTGGTCAGAAATTCGGACTAATGTCAAAAGATCTGGATCTGCTTATTTCAGCTTTCTGATCAGTTGTAAATAAGGGTTGCCTTCCCTCCTTCTGCTTCAATTGAAGCTTCCCTGCCTATATAAAAAGCCCGGTTGTCATTTATGTGTCCTGCCGGAAAATCAAAGAAAACAGGATAATCAAAATCTGAAACTATTTCAGCAATTGTTTCTTCGGAACTTCTTCCCCATTGTGTCTTCCCGTCGATCATGTCGTTTAATCCTCCGAAGACAAGTGCCTTAAGACCATTAAGTTTTCCAGCCAGCCTAAGAGATGTCATCATCCTGTCAAGATGATAATAAAACTCCCCTATCTCTTCAATAAATAAAATTTTACCCTTTGTAACAGGTTCCGCTAAAGTGCCTGTAAGACTAACGATCAATGACAGATTACCCCCAGTGATTTCCCCTTTAACATTCTTTGGCCTTATAGATCTACTCTGCCATTTGCAGGGTTGAAGTTTTCCGAACATAGCCCCTTTTAATGAATCTAATGTTTCAGGTGTCTTCTCCTCCTTGGAATAGTTCAGTGGCATCTCACCATGAATTGAACATATGCCGCATTTTTCGCTTAACCAAAGGTGCAGGACAGTTATATCGCTGAAACCAACATACCATTTTGGAGATTTTTTCAGTAATGAAAAATCAATCCGGTCAATAATTTTCAGAACACCGTATCCGCCTCTTGAACAAATAATTGCCCTGATATTCATGTTATCTGTCATCTCCTGAAGATCAGAAAGGCGTTCAATGTCAGTTCCTGCAAACGGACCATTTCTTTTTAAAGCATTTCTGCCAACATTCACCTTCAGTCCCCATTTCTCAAGAACTTTCACAGATTCGTTCAGTGCTTTTTCCTCAATGTAAAATGCCGGCGAGATGATACCTACCTCATCTCCCGGTTTTAAAAACTGTGGCTGTATCTTTTTTGAAGACATCATTATATATTATACGTAAATGTAGCTGATAATGTTACGATATACAAATCAGAGGTGAGAGGTGTCACGTGAGCGTAAAGCGTAAAGCGTAAAGCGTAAAGCGTAAGCGTAAGCGTAAGCGTAAAGCGTAAAGCGTTGAGAGGGGAGTAGTGAGGTTGAAGAAAATGTGGCAGAATCGCCGGTAAACGAAAAATGGAGGAATAATATTTATTATCTTTGCGTAAATTTTTAAATACTGTTAACAGCTCATTATCAATGTTATGAAGAATTTTAAGAGATACCTTGTCACCTCTGCCCTGCCTTATGCAAACGGTCCGATTCATATTGGTCATCTTGCAGGGGTTTATATCCCTTCCGATATCTATACCAGATACTTAAGGATGACCGGAGTGGATGTGGTATCAGTTTGCGGATCTGATGAACATGGTGTACCAATAACTCTCAAAGCACGTAAGGAAGGTGTTACGCCACAGGAAATTGTTGACAGGTATCATGAAATCAATAAAAAAGCATTTGAAGATTTTGGTATTTTATTCGATATATACTCGCGCACATCGAACAAAGTACATTACGAAACTGCTTCGGAATTTTTTCTGAATCTTTATAAAAAAGGCGAATTCATAGAAAAGTCATCTGAGCAGTATTACGATGAAGAGGCCGGATGTTTTCTGGCCGACAGATATATAACCGGAACCTGTCCTCATTGCGGTAATGAAAGCGCTTATGGTGACCAGTGTGAAAAATGCGGCACATCACTAAGTCCTTCTGACCTTATCAACCCGCAATCAACTGTAAGCGGAAGCAAACCGGTTATGCGTGAAACACTTCACTGGTATCTCCCCCTTGACAAATATGAGCCATGGCTGAAAAAATGGATCCTCGACGATCATAAGGAATGGAAAGCCAATGTTTATGGACAGTGCAAATCGTGGCTCGATCAGGGTCTTCAGCCAAGGGCTGTAAGCCGCGACCTCGACTGGGGTATCCCTGTTCCTGTTGAAGGTGCAGTTGGGAAAGTGCTCTATGTATGGTTCGATGCTCCAATTGGCTATATCTCTGCAACAAAGGAACTTACACCCGAATGGGAAAAGTACTGGAAAGATGAGGAAACCAAGATGGTGCATTTCATAGGGAAAGACAATATTGTTTTTCACTGCATAATTTTTCCTGCAATGCTTAAAGCAGAGGGAAGTTTTATCCTTCCCGAAAATGTTCCTTCCAATGAGTTCCTGAACCTTGAAAATGATAAAATCTCAACATCCAGAAACTGGGCGGTATGGCTTCATGAATACCTTGAAGAATTTCCGGGTAAACAGGATGTATTAAGATATGCACTTTGCTCCAGCGCTCCTGAGACAAAAGACAACGACTTTACCTGGAAGGATTTCCAGGCTCGTAATAATAATGAACTGGTAGCCATACTTGGTAACTTTGTAAACAGGGCTTTAGTCCTTACCAATAATTATTACGATGGCAGAACACCTGAAAGAGGCAAGACTGATTCAAATGATGAGTCGGTTCTTGCTGAGATAGCCAGAATACGGGCAAATGTTGAAACAAGCATTGAGACCTATAGATTCAGGGAGGCACTTAAGGAAGCAATGAACCTTGCCCGTCTGGGTAACAAGTATCTTGCTGATTGCGAGCCATGGAAGGTAATTAAGACCGATCCCGAAAGAGTAAAAACAATAATGAATATTGCCTTGCAGATAACTGCAAATCTGACAATTATACTTGAGCCTTTTCTCCCATTCTCAATGAATAAGCTTAGAGGATGGCTGAATTTCGATCATATGACCTGGAAAGATGGCGGACAGACTGACTTGCTTTCTCCCGGGCATTTAATTATGAAACCTGAACTGCTTTTTGAAAAAATTGAAGATGAGGAAGTGACCCGGCAGGTTGACAAGCTCCTTGCCACAAAAAAGTCAAACGAAGCGGCATCAGCAAAAACTACCCCTTCGAAAAATGCAATATCATTTGATGACTTTTCAAAAATAGATATAAGAACAGCCACAATTCTGGAGGCTGAGAAGGTTCCCAAAACAACCAAGCTTCTTAAGCTAAAAATTGATACAGGTCTTGATATCAGGACGATAGTTTCAGGGATAGCTGAGTATTTTGAACCTGGCAGTCTTATCGGAAAACAGATCTCAATTGTAGCAAACCTCGAGCCCCGCAAGATAAAGGGAATTGAGTCGCAGGGGATGATTCTTATGGCCGAGGATAAAGATGGCAAACTTGTAATGGTCGCCCCTACCGATAAGGTTAGTAACGGAAGCATGGTTAAATAGCCGGTTTGCCTTAAAAAAAGCCGCCCCATGCGGGACGGCTTGAATTA
>JBBRVC010000054.1:0-23554 GCA_038247205.1 Bacteroidales bacterium | reverse complement strand
GTAATTGAGGAGATGTCAATTATAGGTGAAGTTGACGGACGAAATGTTGTGATAATAGATGATATGGTTGATACGGCAGGCACACTTGCCCTGGCGGCCAACATGATGAAAGAACGGGGTGCAAAAAGCATCAGAGCTTTTGCTACACATCCTATACTTTCCGGAAATGCCCAGCAGAGAATCGATGATTCAGCAATAGAGGAACTTGTTGTTACTGATTCAGTTCCATTTATTAATACTTCGAAGAAAATAAAAGTATTATCAATTGCAGGTATTTTTGCAAAAACTATTGATGCTGTGAATACAAATCAGTCGATAAGTACAAATTTTGTATTCTGAATCCTTTGTAATATATTTGCACTCCAATTTTTTAACTTTGACAAACGTGTAATGGGGAGTTATTGGATGATAACTTTGAGTAGCACAATAATATTATAGAAATGAAGACAATAGAGATCGCAGGTTTATCAAGAAGTGAATTAGGAAAGAAGAGTACAAAGAAACTCAGGAGAGAAAACAACGTTCCGTGCGTTATTTACGGAAAAGAAGAAAATATTCATTTTTCAGCACATGAAAATCTTTTCAAGAATCTTGTGTATACACATAAAGCTCACCTTGTAGCTGTTAATCTTGATGGCAAAGTATATAAAGCAGTATTGAAAGATATGCAGTTCCATCCCGTAAGCGATAAGATTCTGCATGCAGATTTTATTGAAATTTTCGATAATAAACCTGTAATCATTAACATACCAATCCAGATACTTGGTGATTCAGTTGGCGTTATTGCCGGTGGTAAACTAAGTATCAGAAGGAGAAACCTTAAAGTAAAGGGATTGGCAAACGATCTTCCTGAATTCCTTCCGATTGATATCAGTAGTCTGAAAATTCATCAATCTGTAAAAATTACGGATCTGGCATATGATAAAATAGAATTACTGGATCCAAAAATTGCAACAGTTCTTTCTATTGCTACATCACGCGTTGCTCAAAAATCTGAAGGAGAAACAGTTGCTGAAGAAGGAGCTGAAGGAGCACCTGCAGAAGAGAAAAAGGCTTAACATTTATTACTTAATCAGTCAGGCAAATTGAAATATTTAATTGTTGGCCTGGGTAATATAGGTGAAGGGTATAAGAATACCCGGCATAATATAGGTTTTACAGTATTGGATGCTATGGCAATGGCATCCGATACTGCTTTTACAGAAAAGCGATACGGTGCCATCTGCCAGATAAAATTCAAAGGCCGCACCTTTATCCTTCTCAAACCCTCAACATTTATGAACCTCAGCGGAAACGCTGTCGATTATTGGCTAAAGAAAGAAAATATTCCTCTTTCAAATATGCTGGTAATAGTTGATGACATTGCTCTCCCTCTAGGCTCCTTGCGGATCAGACCAAAAGGAAGCGATGGCGGTCATAACGGACTTGCCCATATCAACTCCATTCTTTGCTCCGGCGATTATGCCCGGGTAAGGATCGGTATTGGTAATGCATTCCGTAAAGGCTCTCAGGTTGATTTTGTTCTCGGAGAATGGACTAAGGAAGAAATGACCACCCTAAAGGAGAAAATTCCCATCGTATTTGAAATGATCAGGTCATTCGGTACTGCAGGTCTTGAACTGACCATGACCGCTTTTAATAAAGCAGGAAAATCAACTGATTCCGAGCCGGTACCTGAGTTAAAAACCACGAATAACAAAAAATCAGCCGAAAACAAGTAATGCCCGATAATACACATATACGCATTGACAAGTTTCTATGGGCCGTCCGACTTTTCAAAACCAGGAGCCTGGCCGCAGAAGCCTGCACTAAAGGCCGGATAATAATCAAAGATATTCATGCAAAACCTTCAAGGGCTATCGTAAAAAATGAAATTGTTACTGTTAAAAAGCCACCTGTCAATTACTTGTATAAAATCATAGAGCCCATCGAAAACCGTGTTTCTGCAAAGCTAGTTGAAAATTATATTTCCGATATTACACCTGAAGAGGAAAAGCTTAAACTTGATATCCGTCAGTCAGGAATTATTGGTTACAGGGATAAAGGCACTGGCCGTCCAACAAAAAAAGAAAGAAGGGTGATCGACAAATGGCAGGATGACATAAGTGATTTATAATAAGGTGGTATAAAGACTTAATCTTTACAGATCTCCCCTTTTTCTGCCTTATTTTCTTGAGAACAGAAATCCATTTTATATAAATTGCGTTGCATTAACCGGATTTGCTACAGAGCGCCGGTTCATAAATTTTTTATTTTCAGATGGGGAAAGCAAATATAGAGAAGTATTCAAACAGATACGCTCTTTTAAAAAGTATAGCCGGATTCTGGCATAGCAAAGTTTTCTACAGGAAAGTTATTGTTGTTGGTCTTGAAAATATTAATCCTGTTGATCACCTCATTTATGCCCCAAACCACCAGAATGCTCTTATGGATGCACTGGCAGTACTTTTCACAAACAAAGGTCAACCCGTTTTTCTTGCCCGAGCCGATATATTTAAAAAGAAACTTCTAGCTTCAGTATTATTTTTTCTTAAAATACTGCCGGTATACAGATTAAGGGATGGTTTCAGCAGCCTTAAAGGTAACGATGAGATATTCAATAAAACCATTGATGTTCTGAGAAATAAAAACGGCCTTGTTATTCTTCCCGAAGGAGATCACCTGGGATTCAGAAGGCTCAGACAACTTAAAAAAGGGATTTGCCGTGTTGCTTTCCAGGCTGATGAAGCCTCCGATTTCAAGCTCAAAATCAAGATAATACCTGTCGGACTGGAGTTTTCCAATTATAGCAGGTTCAGGCAGGTGCTGACAGTTTTTTACGGAAAGCCTATCGAAGTTTCAGAATATCACAATCAATACAGGGAGAATCCGGAGAGAGCGTTGAACGAGCTAAGGACCCGTCTCTCCTCAGAGATGAAGAAGACAATGGTTCATATTGAGTCAGAAGATGACTATGAGGCAATTGATGAGCTGAGAAGCCTCATAAACGGCCGTTATAGCGATGATATAAAGCACCCTAAATTATTCCGGGACAGAGAACTTATAGATAAAATTAATCGTCTGAGGACATCAGATCCATACCGTTATGAGAGGATCTGTAACCTTAGCCTGCAAATTAAAAAGAAGTCAGAATCATTAAATGTTGACTACAGGCTTCTAGAAAAAAAGAAACATCCCCTGGGATGGCTATTAGCAGGAGTGTTTGGATTAATTATAACCTTCCCCATGTTTCTTTACGGAAATATTTTCAATCTTACATTCCTTGAATTACCCAATCTTCAAACACGTAAGATCCGCGACATACAATTCCATGCTACCTTGCGCTACGGGATCTCGTTCACTCTGGCACTTATCATTTTGCCTGTCTTCTTTATTGTTTCATTAATAATATTTCAGAACTGGTGGATCGCCATGGCAATTTTTATCAGTCTTCCTCTCTCGGGCCTTTTTGCCTGGAATTATTTCCTTATCCTGAGAAGGATCACAGGTGGGTTCAGAATAAGGAAGTATTTAAAAATTAAACATAAAGAGTACTCCCTGCTTAAGCAGAATCATGAAGAATTGGTCAATCTTGTAGCAGGTCTTAAGAATGAGTAAGGAGAAAATGTTTAACGGGAAGGTTGCCTGGATAACCGGAGCATCTTCAGGCATAGGTGAGGCTCTCGTTTATGAATTCATAAAGAGAGGTTCGATAGTTATTGCCTCATCAAATGATCCCGTGGGACTAGAAAGGGTAAGGACAAATTGCATTGGGAATTCTTCGAAAGTTTTCTGTGTTCCATTCGACCTTTCCAATACTACAGAAATAAATGTTCTCGTTGAAAACCAGTTAGCGATACATAAAAGAATTGATTTACTTATTAACCTTGGCGGAATAAGCCAGAGAGCACGAATTGATGAGACGCCAATGTGGCTCGACAGAAAAATCTTTGAAATAAATTACTTTGGCACAATTGCTCTTACAAAGGCAATTTTACCATTCATGATCTCGCAGAAATCAGGTCATATACTTGCAACAAGCAGTATATCAGGAAGATTCGGATTCCCGTTAAGATCAGCTTACTCTGCTTCCAAGCAAGCCTTGCACGGTTTTTTTGAGACTTTATTCCTTGAAAATAAACAATATAACCTAAGATCATCAGTTATAATTCCCGGAAGGGTGAATACGAATATTTCAATTCATGCATTGGACAGCCGGGGAAAAGAACACGGTAAAATGGATGCAGGCCAGGCAAAAGGCATCTCATCTGAAAAAGCAGCCCTGATAATAATAAAAGGTATAAACAGTAATAAAAGGGAAATTCTGGTCGGTCGTGGTGAACTCATGCTTTTGTATATCAGAAGGATTTGTCCATGGCTTTTTTTCCGGATTGCCGATAAAATAAAACCAACTTAAACTTAAGAAACAATTTTCACATGAAGGGCTATGTAATTTGTGGCATCCAGCAAATGGGTATAGGGGTTTTGAATATTGAAGAGGCATGGCCTTGGTATATCCGTCAGTTCGGTATGGACTGCAGAATTTTCGAAGATGAGGCACAGGCAAAACTGATGCTGCCCTACACAGGTGGAAAACCACAAAGCCGTCATGCAGTATTAGCATTAAATCTTCAAAGCGGAGGGGGGTTTGAGATTTGGCAGTATAAAGGCAGAGAGCCCCTAAATATTAAGGAAGAGGTTACAATTGGTGATCTGGGAATATTAGGATGTAAGATAAAAGTGAAAAATATTGAGGAATCCTTTAATTTATTTAAAAAAAACGGAGTCTCTCTTAAAGGCGAAATAAGCAAAGATCCTTCCGGAAACAGAACATTATACCTGATGGATCCCTACCGTAATATTTTCCAGATGGTAGAAAGCAATAGCTGGTTCATGAACGAAAATAAGGCTACAGGAGGCTCCTATGGTGCTTTAATTGGTGTTTCTGATATCGAAAAGGCCAGAATTGTATATTCAGATATACTTGGCTATGATCAGGTTATCTACGATTCTACAGGGATATTCCCCGATCTGGCTAATCTGCCAGGAGGAAATAAAGAATGCCGCAGGGTATTGTTAAAGTGTTCCGAACCCTTCAAAGGACCTTTCAGTAAGGTTTTCGGTCAGAGCTTTATTGAATTGATTAGTTCCACGGATAAGCCCGGGAAAAGAATATATGAGAACCGGTTCTGGGGCGATCCCGGCTTTATACACCTTTGCTATGATATGCAGGGGATGGATAAATTGAGGGAGTTTTGCAGTATTAAAGGTTTTCCTTTTACAGTTGACAGTCAGAAAAGCCATGAGGGAAACAGTTTTGATATGGGTGAAGCTGCCGGTCATTTCTCATACATTGAGGATCCGGACGGAACACTTATTGAATTCGTTGAAACCCATAAAGTACCTATTCTAAAGAAGTTCGGCTGGTATCTCGACCTCAGGAAACGAAATCCTGATAAGTCACTACCCGTATGGATACTTAAAACATTAAGGTTTTCCAGAGTAAATTAAAAGTTCATGTTATTTGCTGGAAATGCTATACTGCGAGTTTTTCAACATCACGGAAAACTCTCATTACATTTCCTCCCCATATCTTTTCGATATCCGATTTTTTGTAGCCTCTCCTGAGAAGTTCCACTGTTATGTTTTTCATTTCTGAAACATTTTTGCATCCCTCAACTCCGCCACCACCATCAAAGTCTGTTCCGATACCTACATAGTCAATACCAGCAATCTGAACAACATGGTCTATGTGGTCAACAACGTCAGTTACCGTTGCCAGTTTCTGATATTCTTTCTGTGTAGCCCTGTACTCCGTTCGCATAGCAGTTTGTAATTCAGGGGTAAGAGCATTAAAATCACCATACTTCTTCTGAATTTCAGCAAGTTTTAAATCCAGGTCAGGATTCGCTACAGGCACTTTTACATAGTTACTTAAAATACAAATCTGTATAACTCCACCATTTTCCTTAAGTGCAAGCAACATATCGTCGGTAAGATTTCTGGGGTTTTCACATAGTGCCCTGCATGATGAATGCGAGGCAATTACAGGAGCTTTGGATACCTTTAGTGCATCATAAAAAGATTTATCTGAGATGTGGGAAACGTCTATCATCATACCAAGCCTGTTCATTTCTTCAACCACCTGAGCTCCAAATGCTGACAAGCCATCATTTTCAGCTCCGTTACTGTCTGTAGATGAATCACATATATCATTATTTTTTGTGTGACAAAGAGTAATATACCTTGCGCCGAGTTCATAATATTCTTTGATTCGTGTAATGTCCTTTCCGGCTGGATATCCGTTTTCTAGACCAATGAAAGCCGCAATTTTTCCTGCCTTAAAAATCCTGTATGCATCGTCAGAGGTATAAGCTATCTCAGCCATTGAAGAATTTATTTCAACGTTTTTATGAATTGCATCAAAAATTTTCAAAGCATTATTATGAACTACGTTAAAAGTAGAATCATTTCTTGGTCCTTGCCCTACAAAGACAGCAAAAAACTCAGAATGCAACCCTCCTTCAATCATTCTGGGAAAATCAACACATCCCTCACTATGTTTTACGCCCATATCGAAATCAGTTCTGCTGAACTCCATTGGTGTGTCACAATGGGTATCAACAGTAAGTATGGTTTTATGGATCTTATCAGCACGATTAATCAACTGATTTTCGCTTGAGGTACAGCTATAAAACAATAAAAAGGACAGGAGGATACTTAATAATTTCATAGTTTTTTTGGGATTTGAAAATGCAAGATAATCAAATTGAAAAGTAGTGTAACATGTTCTGGTCTATTTAACACTATTTAACAGTGATGAATTCAAGGTTTCAGTCATTAGGGGTATTAAAATCTGACCAGAACCCATTAAAAGCATTGTACGCCATTAAATTAATACGCCTCATTCAAACAGGAATCGGGTTTAAAATAAGCTATCAAACAACCGAAAGAAAGCTTCTTTTTAAAAATAATGTCCACTACTTGTGTTATTTTTGTGCACAAAAAATTATATGACAGGAGAAAAAAAAATCTGGCACTGGATTGTTCTGGCTACCTTATCATTAGTTTGGGGTACAAGCTATATATTAATGAAGAGGGGCCTGGAATCATTCTCCACATTCCAGATCGGATCTTTAAGAATATTTATAACCTTCCTTTGTCTCCTGCCTATTGCCATCCGCAATCTGTCGAAACTCAATAAACATAATTTCCTTTCACTCCTGACTATTGGAATGATGGGTAATGCTATTCCGGCATTCCTCTTTCCAATGGCTCAGACACATATCAGCAGTTCACTTGCCGGGATGCTCAATACCCTGAGTCCGGTCTTTACCCTTGTTATCGGAATAATAATTTACAAAAGAAAAGCTATAAGATCCCAGATTGCAGGAGTTATCCTTGGACTAATCGGGGCAGCAGGTCTTCTCTATAATGGTTCATTCATGTTTAATTTCTATGGCCTTTACGTCGTCCTGGCAACTGTATTGTATGGCGTAAGTGCAAACGAAGTAAGCAGGGTAAAAGATCTCAATGGCTTGCAAATAACTGCATTGTCTTTTTTTATTGTCAGCCCCGTTGCAATAATTTATCTCACATTTTCTGATTTTTCGGCTGCAGCTCAAACAGAAAATATGCTTAGAAACCTTGGATGCATATTCCTCCTTGCAATATTCGGAAGTGCAATAGGCCTGGCACTTTTTTATATACTTATAAGAGATACTTCACCAATTTTTGCTGCCACTGTTACTTATCTCATTCCAATTGTTGCAACAATGTGGGGTATATCCGATAATGAAAGAATTACCTTATCTATGATTATTTCAGCATTCTTCATTCTTGGGGGGGTATTTTCAATCAGCAGGCCGGACCTTCTTCGTAAAATACGGTTAATGATAAAATGAATAAGTACATTCTTGTTGCATTATCTGTTTTGTCCGGAATCTTATCAGGATTAGCATGGACCACATCATGTTCCGGTCTTATCCTGTTAGTCGCCTTTGTACCATTCCTGATAATTGAGAAAGTATTATATGACAATGCAGAAAAGTATAACTGTAATGCGTTCTTTTTATATATCCTCCCCGGATTTGTAATTTTCAATATACTTGCCATCGGATGGGTTAGAATGTCAACATTGACTGGTGCTGTTTTTATTATAATGGGGTTGTCGTTCCTGATGTCATTTACATTATGGCTTGCACATATTATCCGGCTAAGAACAGGAAACCCCGCCGGTTATATATCGCTTGTTTCTTTCTGGCTGGCCCTGGAATATATTAATCTTAACACCAGTTTCATTACACCATGGCTGAATCTTGGTAACGGACTCGCAAAAGATATTTTGTTCATTCAATGGTACGATATCACCGGTGCTGCAGGAGGAACACTATGGATTATCTGCTCAAATCTTGCATTATCTGCCTGGATTTATAAATCTATCAGAAAGAAAAGCTTTAACAATATTTATTTATGGTCCGCAATTGTTTTAATAATAATCCCATCAACGATATCAGTTCTCCGGTATCACAATATTAAACAGAATGAATCCGAAGCAATGGAAGTCGTTATCATTCAACCAAATGTAGACCCTTATACTGAGAAATTCAGCATTCCTTTCGGGCAACAATGGGATAAGGCAATTTCCATGGCAGATTCAGCTGTTACTGAAAAGACGTCGTGGGTTATTACACCTGAAACCACAATTGACGACCCTGTTAATGAGGATGATGTTCACAGTGATAAATACATAAAAAGAGCAAAGGATTTCATTTGCAGACACTCTGACGTTTCTCTTATTGCAGGCATGGTGAGCTACAGATCATTTCCTGACGCATTTGGAAATGCGGAACCTGATTCCCTTTACTTTAATTCAGCTTTAAAAATTGATACCGGAAACAGGATAGAAATCTACCACAAATCAAAGCTGGTGCCCGGTGTTGAGATGCAATTCTCAACAGGGCCATTGAAATTATTAGCGAGACTTCTCCCCTATTTTGGGGGAACACAATGGGGCTATACAATACAAAAAGAGCGTATAAATTTTGAACATTCTTCAAGCAAAACAAAAATTGCACCTGTAATCTGCTATGAATCTGTTTACGGCAACTTTGTTGCAGAATACGTCAGAAATGGAGCTGAAGCAATATTCATTATAACCAACGATGGCTGGTGGAAAAATACAAACGGTTATAAACAACATCTCTCGTATGCATCACTCAGAGCAATTGAAACCCGGCGGCATGTTGCCAGAGCAGCCAATACCGGTATCTCCTGCATTATAGATATTAAAGGGAAGCGGATTGCAGAATCTGACTGGTGGACAGCTGCAGTCATTACGGGAAATATATACCCTGAAACAAGAATTACTCCTTATGTAAAATATGGAGAATATCTTATGCGAATCGCATCATTAATAAGTACAATCATACTTTTAATAGTATTCGTTGCTATTCCCCTTCGGAAAAAAAAGAAAATATTTTCAGCATAACAATGCAACCCTGACCTTAACAAATTGTCTTTATAACAGGTAAGCATAATGGGACAGAATTCAGAATTGTATATAAATACTCCCCTTATCGAGGAGTGTAAAAAGGGAAGCAGCTCAGCTCAGTTCACGCTTTACAGTCAATATTCAAAAGCTATGTATAACCTGGCTTTCAGAATGATGATTAACAGAGAAGATGCTGAAGATATTCTGCAGGAAACCTTCAGTGAATGCTTTAGGAATCACAGTATTCAAGAGCAAAAGAAAAATTGAGAAAAACACTGTTAAAAGCCTAAAATATGGACAGACTCGAGGAACATATCAGAAAGAACAGGGAAGACCTTGAAAGGTATGAAGCGAAACCTGAGGTGTGGAATAGGGTTGATAATACCCTGAGAAAGAGAAGGATTCCAATCACTATAAGACATTTGGCTGCTGCCTCAGTTATAATCCTTATTGGAATTTCTACAATTTTTTATCTGACAGGAAACCGTCAATCATTAGCAAGCAGGGAGCGAAATTATAATGATATAATAATGAAATCAAATCCGCATCTTCAGGAAACTGAAATGTACTATAATACACTTATAAAATCACTGTACCAGCAAGCAACTCCACTGCTTACAAGGCATCCTGAGATAGAAAAAGAGATGATCACTGACATCAATCAGCTCGACAGTATAAGGGCTAGTATCAAGGACGATCTTAAGGACAATATCTCCAACTAATCAATAAATACGGGGCAATCCATATTACCCCCGGAACTACTGATTCTGTTTCAATAAGAGTCGAAACAGAAGCAACAGCCTCCAGTTTGGAAAGGTTGAGAAAAGTGTTTGATGGAATAAATATCAACATAACAGAAACAAGTTATCTGGTAAGAGCTCAAACAGATTTTACACAAAATATCAGCATGCTTTTTGAGAGCTTTAAAGGAATGACCAGCAAACTGATACCTTACGATTCCAGGATTGAGATAAACTATTACATTACCCGCTCCTGATTATATAAATCTTAAAATTGATAACAAGTATGGTGACGTTTATATGGAAGATAACTTGGGGGCTTGTACAATTTCTATTTCAAATGGCTCATTTAAGGCAAACACATTGAATAAAGTCTCAGGAATGAATTTTACTTTTTGTGATGCTAAAATTAATAGACTGAATGACGGCACAATAGATGCATCATTTTCTGAACTGGCAATAGGTGAATCAAAAAGTCTCATTGTGAATTCAGTTTCTTCACGATTTGATCTTCAAAAAGCAGGCAGAATTAATGCAAAATCCAGGAGAGATAAATACTTTATTGGCTCTGTTGAATCGATAAGTGGTGATTCCTATTTTTCTGATTACAGCATAGAAATCCTCTCCAGAGAAATTAATTTATTACCAAAATATGGCAGCATAAATGTCGATCTTATTGAAGAAAGTATCGAACTTATTTCAATAAAATCAAGTTTTACAGATATAAGTCTTGATTTTGAACCATCTGCAGCCTATAATGTTGATATTAGACACATTAATGCATTTGTTGTTTTGCCAAATCGGGATACAAAAGTTGAAAAGAAAACAATTAATGAAGATAAACGGGAGTACATGACATTTGGTACTGTAGGAAGAAACCCGTGTAACAGTAAAGTTATTATTGATGCCACACGTGGTAATATTTATCTAAACTTTGCAAAACCATCGTCCAGCCATTTTTTATACTCCTCTATATTAAGATTGGTTGGCATAGGCGTATTTAACGGATTGCCGTTATGATCAGCAATTACATAGAGCGGGAGTGCATTTGTTTTAAATTTTGTTATTTCCAGTTCCTCGTTTACTTTTCCGATTGTCTTTTTTACCTTTCCATCAATAACAGAGGTAATCCACTCCTCTTCAGGTAATTCGGTTCTGTCATCAACATATAAGGCGATAATGACAAAATTATCACGCAGTCTTTGGAGAACGCCCGGGTCTGACCAGACTCTGGCCTCCATAATTTTGCAATTGGAACATGCATGTCCCTTAAAATCAATTAGTACCGGCTTATTCTGTTCTTTAGCACAGGCCAATCCCTGATTATATTCATAATATCCGCTAAGCCCGAGCGGCATATCAAATATATCATCAAAGCGGGGCTCTGAACAAAGCTGACTTTTACTGATAGTCTGTAATGACAAACCCTGCCCCCCTCTGTTCTCTGAAATTATTTTGGGAAGGTTAAATGTTGTTGTTCCCTGTGAAGGCAGAAGGGAAGATAATCCTTTAAGGGGTGCTCCGAAAAGACCCGGAATAAGATAAACAACAAAGGAAAAAACTGCTATTATCAGGAAGAACCGGAATACGCCTATAAAAGGCAGATCACTATCGTGAGCGAATTTAATTCTACCCATAAGATATAACCCGAGAAGGGAAAAAAGCACTATCCATATTGCAATAAAAAGATCGCGTGATAATATACCTAACTGATATACACTGTCAACAGTCATCAGGAATTTCATGCTGAAAGCAAGCATGATAAAACCGAGAACAACTTTTATTGAATTAAGCCAGCCACCTGATTTTGGAATTCTGTTCATTATTGATGGAAACAAGGCAAATATTGTAAAGGGCAACGCAAATGCTATACCGAATCCCAGCATACCTATGGTTGGTCTTACAACATCTCCGCTGGCAGCCTCAACCAGTAAAGCTCCGACTATTGGGCCGGTGCAGGAAAATGATACTATAACAGTAGTCAGACCCATAAAGAATGAAGCAAGTATTCCTCCCCTGTCCACTCTGGAGTCAGCACCAGAAGCCCATTTGTTTGGAAGCACGATTTCATATGCTCCGAAAAACGACATAGAAAACACGACAAATAAAATAAAGAATAAGCTATTTGGGATCCAGTGAGTACTTAACGCATTAGCAAATCCGGCACCTGCACTTGTAAGTGACACAAGAATTCCAAGAGAGGAGTATATCAGAACGATTGACAGACCAAATATTATTGCTTTTAATATGGCTTTGCTCCTGTTTTCAGCTCCCTGTGAGAAAAAAGCTACAGTCATTGGTATCATCGGGAAGACGCATGGAGTAAGAACACCTGCAAAACCTGCAAGCAATGATATAAGAAAGAATGGAAGAAGGCCCTTTCCGGGTGCGCCGGGTAAAGCCGGCGATGAACCGGTATCAGCTATTTGCTCTCCCAGCTTGTCAGTTATACTAATCTCAAATTCAACATCTTTTGGTGGTGAACATGTAGCATTGTTGCAAGCCATGTAGTTAACCACTCCGGTTACCTTAAAAGACGATGAAACAGCAGATATTTTCTGCCTGAATTCAGCCTTATTGGCAAAAGTTTTAATCTTAAAACCAAAAGCCTCGTCAAAAATCTCTTCCGGGCTGGTTACTTCATATGGCTTACCATCAAATTTAAACCCACGAACAGTATCTATGATTACAGTAGTAGGTATTGGCCCTCCATCAGGAATATCCATCGAATAGATATGAGATCCCTCATCAATAGAAGCAGTAAATATTAACTCGTATTGTTTATCACCAGTTTTCTCAAATCCAAAATCCCATGTTACGGGGTCATATATCTGAGCCGGTACATTCAGGCTGAGGATCAGAAAGAGTAAAAAGGAAACAAGATTTCTTTGCATGACTATTGTTTAATATTCAATGCAAAAATAGTAAATAATCTATACCTGTTGATGATGAAATTTACTATGCCAGATCAATTTCATTTCCATCAGGGTCATAGAAATGGTATTCAAGCATATAGTAGGATGTTACTGCCTGTATCTTAAGATTAATCTTATACTTATAATTCCATTTCCTAAAGATAGGAATGAACCCTTTTGTAAGAAATGAAGCTACAAAGGGATGTACATTAAGCAGAATTTTTTTGGTTTTTATCTTATCAACGATCATAGCAAGGCCTCTTTCTAGCTCGTCGGTAAAGAGAATTGTGGGCTTTGTTTCGCCGGTACCCTGGCAGGATGGGCATTTTTCATTTGTAATAATCGTCATTTCAGGCCTTACCCGCTGACGTGTTATCTGCATAAGCCCAAACTTTGACAGGGGAAGTATGTTATGTTTGGTCCGGTCGTTTGACATAACTTCCTTCATTTTATCGAAAAGAAGTTGCTTATGTTCGCCCGACTGCATATCGATAAAATCGATCACGATAATCCCACCCATGTCTCTCAATCGCAGCTGGCGAGCAATCTCCGCAGCTGCTTCCATGTTAACCTCCAGTGCATTTGATTCCTGGTCGTTACCTGATCTGGATCTGTTTCCGCTGTTAACATCAATTACATGGAGTGCCTCTGTATGTTCAATAATCAGATAGGCTCCATGCTTAAAGGAAACTGTCTTTCCAAAGAGGGCTTTGATCTGCTTATTAATGCCGAAGTAATCGAAAATAGGAAGAGTTCCCTTATAAAGTTTTGCTATTTTAACCTTTTCGGGAGCTATTTCTTCTATATACTTTCTTATTTCTTCATACAGATTCTCATCATTCGTGTGTATACTGTTAAATGTAACATTCAGCATATCACGCAAAATGGTGGATGTTCTGTTCATCTCACCAATAAATAACCTGGGAGTTTTTGTTTCTTTTTTTATTGTTGCAAAAGCAGTTTCCCACTTCCTCACAAGCTCGCGCAGTTCAGCATCGAGTACAGCGACTTTCTTTCCCTCAGCTACAGTCCTCACTATCACACCGTAGTTTCTTGGTTTGATACTTTGCACCAGGGTTTTTAACCTGCTTTTTTCCTCAGTACTTTCAATTTTTGAAGAAATCGAAACTTTATCGGAGTATGGTATAAGGACAAGATTTCTTCCTGCAATTGATATTTCAGACGCAAGTCTTGGTCCCTTGGTAGAAATCGGTTCCTTGGTAATCTGAACAATAACAGTTTGTCCAGTAGTAAGGATATCAGCTATCTTACCATCCTTGTCAATATCCGGTTCTGGTTTGAATTTATGAACAGGTGGAACTTTCCCCTGTTTCTGAATAGCTGTTAAATAATACTTTTGCTGGGTTCGGAATTGTACTCCGAGATCAAGATAATGAAGGAAGGCGTCACGCTCATATCCAACATTAATAAATGCCGCATTAAGGCCAGGCATTATTTTTTTTACTTTCCCCAGATAAATATCGCCTACTGCAAACCTAACATTTTGCTTTTCCTTGTTTAATTCAATTAACTGCTTGTCTTCCAACAAGGCTAAAGAAACATCGGAATCACTTACATCAATGATTAAATCCTTGTTTACCACTTCACAATTTCCGTTGAGTTATTATGTAATCAGCATCAGATATGCTGATACAATAAACCTAAAGACCATCAGATCTTTAGGTTTATTATTTTCAAATGATGACCACGTACTGATCTGTCTACTTCTTCTTGTGCCTGTTCTTCCTCAAACGTTTTTTGCGTTTGTGAGTGGCCATCTTGTGTCTTTTTCTTTTTTTACCGCTTGGCATGGATGATTATTTCTTAACGTGTGATTTTACTTTTGTAATGAATGTTTTTGCTGGTTTGAATGCAGGAATGTTGTGTGCCGGAATAATGATAGTTGTGTTTTTTGATATATTCCTTGCAGTTTTTTTGGCTCTTTTCTTAACAATAAAGCTTCCAAAACCTCTAAGATAAACGTTATTCCCCTTTACCATCGAATCTTTAACAGTTTCCATTAAGGCTTCAACAGTTTTCTGAACCGTTACCTTTTCAATACCAGTGTTCTTGGCAATTTCGTTAACAATGTCTGCTTTAGTCATTTTACGTGAAGTTTAAAATTCTACAAATTATTTTTTGGTGCGTTTTTTTCAGTCCTGCAAATATAAAAATATTATTTGTTTAATTGGAAACACTTTGTGTAATAATTTTTTTTTTCGACTTTTATTATTGCCTAGGTTACAATGAAATAGATATGTCATGCACAATATAGCCTTAATTTCTAATATAAACGCTAAACAATCTGATAAATTGTAAAATACTGATTATGTGTATTTTCGACATTAAATAGTTATGTTGATGGTTTAAAGTGATTTTTTTCTAACTTTACATTTAATATCTAGGTAATAAAATAAACTCATAACTATATGTCAATCAATAAGGTCATACTTGTTGGCAACGTCGGAAAAGACCCTGTAATCAGGTACTTTGACAAGGGTGTAGCCAAAGCCAACTTCCCTTTAGCAACCTCTGAGAGTTATAACAACCAGCAGGGAGAAACAATTACTTCCACCGAATGGCATAACATTGTACTCTGGCGTGCACTTGCAGAAGTTGCAGAGAAAACGATTAAGAAGGGATCACAGGTATATGTTGTTGGAAAGATCAAGACCCGTTCATATGTCGATAAGGATGGAAATAATAAGTATATAACTGAAATTCTAGCTGATACATTACTGGTTCTTGAGAAAAAACAAGGTCCCGGAACCGGTACACAGACTGCAGAAAGAGCTAATAACCCTGAGTTAAATGAACCCAAACCAACTTATCAAACAAGTCAGGCCAACAACGATACATCCAAATCGAATGATAAAGAGGGAAATCCTGCCGATTACTTCTCTGGTGAAGGTAATAATGCAGCTACAGGTATAAATGAAGATGACCTGCCCTTCTAGCTTCTTCTTATTAAAGACTATCAATTGGAACCGGGATACTTATTATCAGAAACGATCAATATAACAGGAGGACAGGCGCCTGATTATGAAATATATATAGGCTTTTTCGTATTGCTGTTGCTTCTTTTTGTATCAGCTTTGATGTCGGGTTCAGAAGTTGCCTTTTTTTCGCTACGCCCTGAAGATATCGAAAAGTTCAAAAACAGTAAGAGCAAAAAAGCAGGCACAATTCTGGATCTGCACAACAAACCCGAAAGACTTTTGGGGACTATTCTGGTAGCAAATAACACCGTGAACGTAGCAATAGTACTTCTTTCTGCATTTTTAAGCTCACGATTATTTGATTTTAGCCTCCAACCAGCCCTGGGTTTTCTGGTTCAGGCTGTTGTCATAACTTTTCTTCTTCTGTTTTTCGGAGAAGTTTTACCGAAGGTGTATGCCTCAAGAAATAATGTTGCCATGGCACGTTTCATGGCTTATCCACTGGTATTCCTCGAAAAGCTGTTACGCCCGATAACATCTATGCTCAGGTTCTCAATGTCGTTTGTTAAACAGCGGGCAGGAAAGAGCAGAACAAATATCAGTATGGATGATCTTTCAGATGCTCTTGAACTTACATCAGATGAGCTTAATGAGGATGAAAAGATACTTAAGGGCATTGTCAATTTTGGCAACACTAATGTCAGTGCAATAATGTGTCCCAGAATTGATGTAACTACACTTGATATTAAATCTGGTTTTCGGAGTATCATTCCTGTTATTATCGACTCAGGATTTTCACGTATTCCGGTATATTCCATATCATTCGATAAGGTCAAGGGGGTACTTTATGCAAAAGATGTTCTCCCTTATATTAATAATCCAGATAGTTTTAAGTGGCAGACCCTGCTTCGGCAGCCTTACTTTGTTCCTGAAACAAAAAAGATAAATGATCTTCTTAAAGAATTCCAGATAAAGAAGATACATATGGCTATAGTTATTGATGAATATGGGGGCACTTCCGGAATAGTTACACTCGAAGATATACTTGAAGAGATTGTTGGCGAAATAACAGATGAAAGTGATGAGGATCAGATACTTTACAGGAAACTGGATGATAGCTCATTCATTTTTGAAGGAAAAATATTACTTAATGATTTTTACAAAATAGTTGGCGTTGATGAGGAGATTTTCGAACAGGTGAGAGGAGAATCGGAAACACTCGCAGGTCTCATTCTTGAAATGACGGGAGAAATTCCGGAAAAAAATCAGATCATCAGACATGAAAATTTTAAATTCCGTATAGAGTCTGCCGACAGAAGGAGAATTAAAGAAATTCGCGTTGATATTAATAAAGATGACAGTGAAATTACCAAAGACTAATGCAATATTACTGTCAATCATGATTTCCGCAACATTCGGTTGCCGGGAAATGAATGTTCCAAAGCCGCGCGGTCACTTCAGAATAGAACTCCCGGTAAAAGAGTTTGTCAAATATAACCCCGACACAGCAGCAAACGAAAAACCCTTCTCTTTTGAATATCCGGGATATGGATATATCTCATCTTTGACCGACAGTCAATCGGACCCCGGCTGGCTTAATATTGAGTTTCCTCAGTTTAAAGCCAAGATTTACCTGACATATAAGTCTGTTCACAATGATCTTGAAAGCCTTATGGAACAAACTTACCAGATGAATGTTAAGAATCATATAATTAAAGCCGAAGCAATTAATGAGCAAATGATTCAGAATCCGCAAAACAGGGTGTATGGAATTCTATATGACCTGAGAGGGAATACTGCTTCTGCTGTTCAGTTTTATGTAACTGACAGTATTAATCATTATCTTAGAGGATCATTATACTTTTCCGCTGAACCAAATGCCGATTCATTAGCTCCGGTAATAGATTTCTTCAGAGAGGATATTATCCACCTTATTGAAACTCTGGAATGGAAGAAAGATTAGATTATATTGCTTTATAATGGGTTGTATAACAAAACATTATCTAAATGAGTTTTCCGTACTAGGGGTATGGAAGATAGAAGAGGATCTGAATGTACTTCAGGATTCTGTTGTACTCGATACTATTGATCAAATGAGATACAAGGGATTCACCAGTAACTCCAGAAAACTAGAGTTTCTCAGTGTAAGGGCATTGCTGTCAGAATTGCTTGGTAATGAAGCCCGTATAGTATACAATAAAAACAATAAGCCTTTTATTAAGGATGGTTCGAGGTTTATAAGCATCTCACATTCCAACAAGCTTACCGCTATATTGTTGAGCACGAATGAAAAAGTAGGTATTGATCTCGAATATATGGGATCAAATATTGCTGCAATTGCAAATAAATTCATGAATGAGAAAGAGGAACTAACCTCCGATCAGAACGAAACAAAATATCATCTTTATCTACACTGGTGTGCAAAAGAGTCTCTTTACAAGATATGCGACAAAGAAGGTATAAGCATCAGAAACAACATTACCATTGAACCTTTTAAAGTACTGGAATCGGGGGCAATAAAAGGAAAAGTACACACAGATAAAATAAATGACATCTTTGACCTTCATTATTCCAAGTATAATAATTACGCAATAGTCTGGACAAAAAAGAATTATGAAAGGAGCTGAATTCCCACTTAATAAAAGTATAGGCCTCCTGCTCGATCCGGATAAGGCTGCCTCTGGTCAACTTAAAATTTTACTGAAAATTGCTGAAAAGAGCAGGACAGATTATATCCTGGCAGGTGGCAGTATTACATTTAACAATATTGACACATTTATTGATTCCTTAAGAGAACTTTGCCGGATCCCGGTGGTTCTTTTCCCCGGAAACCTTATGCAAATCAGCCTTAAAGCAGATAAAATCCTTCTCCTTTCCCTTATATCAGGAAGAAATCCTGAGTTATTGATTGGAAATCATGTTATTGCAGCGCCATTTCTACGGGAAGCCAGAGATCGAATCGTTTCAACCGGATACATCCTCATAAGTTGTGGTACAAAAACTTCGGTGGAATACATCAGCCAGACAAATGCCATTCCGGCAGATAAGCCGGAGATTGCTGTTGCTACAGCCCTGGCAGGGGAAATGCTCGGGCTGAAAATGATATACCTCGAAGCAGGCAGCGGAGCTGAGAATCATGTTCCCGTCGGCACTATTGAAGCTGTAAAGGAAAGCATCTCAATACCCCTTGCCGTAGGAGGTGGAATAAGAACAAAAAATGATGTTGAAAGAATCTTTCATGCAGGCGCCGATCTTATAGTACTAGGTAACGGATGCGAAAAGAACCCTGAATTGCTCTCAGAAGCCTGCATCGTAAGAGACAAATTCAGATAATAGCAAATTTCACTTTTGCTATTATCTCTTAATCAGGCCGTTTATCTGAACAATTCGAATAGTGGTTCACCAACTGAAGCATTCGGGAAAGGTACTCTGCAAAGGGTCGACAGTGTGACTGCAATATCGGTCATATTTACTTTACGGGAAACAGTAGATCTGTTTACTGACCAACCGTACCAGATAAGCGGTACATGCGAATCATACTCATAAGGAGAATTATGATTTGTAATAAACTCGCCTTCCTTCTCAACCCAGCCTGGATTAAGCGTAACTATCACATCACCTGATCGTTGTGGACTGAAATTATTAATGATCCTCTTAAGGTTCCCATTACCAAAATCATTAGCTTCAAAAGCCGAATAAGGATAAGCAGAAGCTACACCTGAAAACTGAACAAGAAATCTGGACACTTTTTTCTGTATATCCTCAAGGGGGATCCTTGCATCTTCAATAAGAGTTCTGTTCAAAAAAACCTGTTTTTCAGAGTATCCTTTTACCCAATCTCCCTCACCATAAACTGCATTCAGGTAACTCCGCAATAATTGTAAAGCCTGGCTTTGTTTGAAATATCCGGCCGGAATCCTGTTTTTCTCCAGAACTGCCGGAATCTCTGAAATACCGTGTGCTGCTGTAAAATATATCAGGACATTCTTTTTCCCAAGAGAATCATTCAGATAGGTCAGCAGTTTAGCGATATCATTATCGAGTCTGAAAATTGCATCACCCATTTCGACAGATGAGGGGCCAAACCTGTGACCAATATAATCTGTTGAACTGTAATTTATTGATAAAAAGTCGGTTACGTCGTCTGATCCCAGATTTTCCTTCTCAATTAATCTTATGGCAAAGTTTGTAGTAAATGAGTTAGCAAATGGGGTTTCCCTCAGTAATGAGAAATCATGTCGCGATGTGCCTGATCTCTTCGCACTTAATTTTTTCAGATCGTAGGGGAAATAAGCATTACCGTCAAAACCGGATTCATATGCGTTTGAATCAGGAAGACAATCAGAATAATCGGAAAGTGGCCGTATAAGACTCCATGGATTATTTAAAAAAGTCAGCGGCTGATCAAGTGCATTAAAGTCTGCAACCCAGGGCGTCAAATTATTTGAATAGTACGTGGATGTCATCCATGTACCTGATGTGTTATCGTACCAGAAAACACCATCGGCAGCATGACCGGCGGATAAAATTGCGGATTGTTCTTTAATTCCGATAGAAAATACCTTTGCATTACGATTTGTAGCCATCTTCAGCTCATCTGAAAAAGTTGATGCCTGAAGGTTTACTGGTGAATGAAGACCAGCTTCATAACTTCCACCGACCGGATTAACCGATATATCTTTTGTGCAATAAATAAGTTCATTCTTTAGAGGTAAATACCAGTTATCAGATGTGATACCATGAAGTGATGGTTCAGCACCTGTTGATATAGTCGCATAACCCGGAGCAGACTGGGTTAACATATACTGAAATGATGCGTTCTGAAAATAAGTACCCTCGTTCAGAAGTTTTCGTATCCCATTCTCGGAAAACCGGCTACGGAACTTTTCTATCTGATCATATCGCAGCTGCTCAACAACTATCCCGATTACAAGGCGGGGCCTATCGGGAGGTAGATATGCACCTTGCCCGTAAACCTTCGAAAAAATAATTATACATAAAATTATTATCGCCGCTTTCCTGAATATCTTATCAACATTCCTCATGATTATCCCTTCCTTTTTCAAACCTTAAAAATGCTATTTACTGTAACCCGGATTAAAGCCCAAAAGTAATTTTTTAAATATTAGAAGCAATGTCTCAGTTCTGAATTAAAGATGTATTCTTTTATTCTTTGAGAACAATAAATTTTGATGTGTATGAGATTTTTGTGGTGTTATTTGTAATAACCATATAATACACTCCTGCTGCCAGATGACTCACATCATACGGAATAGGAACGCCAATGTTTGATATTGTATTGTATTCAGCTATTTTAATTCCTGATAAGTTGTAAACAATTATATTGACTGTTCCGGAAATATCTGAAGGCAACACTATATTCATGTCCGATGAGACCGGGTTGGGATAAAGCAATGGCACATCAAGGCTTTGAGTACCAGAGATAGAATCAGGCATCATCAAAACATTAATTATTGTTTTTTCACCATCAGTTACTATTATATCTGTTATCAGTGTGTCGCGATATCCCCGGGCAGTGAACAACAAATCCCACGAGCCGGAATCAGTAAATCTCACAAAACTGCCGGAAAGAGTATCGGAATATACATGCGAGCTGTCTTTATCATGCCCCATTATGAAGATCCGGGCAGTTACAGGCTCTGATGAATAAAAATCACTTATAGATCCATGAATCCCGTACAACGCATTTTCAAGATAGCCGATAAGTGAGTGCCAGTTGTAGTTCCAGAGAGAATTGAGTTGCGAGGCAGGGGTAATAAAAATATCATCAAGTTCAATGGTTACTTCTCTTCCCTGCAATTCATAAGTAATATAATCCTGTCGCCCTCCATATATCTGATACCATTGATAACCATTTGTTACTCCGTTATTTAAGAATGTCATGTAGCCCGGTACAGAATAATGATGAACGGTATCCGCATATTTTCTGCTGATCTTATAGAACCATTGGTCATCAGCATGAAGCCTTGACCATCTGTCCCATGGATAATTTACGACCTCTTCGCCCGAATGGAAATTTGCCGACAGAACAAAATTATGCTTTCTCATGAAACTGATCATATTAAGAGTTTCCTTTTGTTTAATGGTATTCGGAGTAATTGGATCCGGGAAGTTCCTGTTCAGATCATAACCGTTAGCATTGGCTCTTACAGGTGATACTATTGTATTCCCTGACCTGTATGTACCATCCGGGTTTGAAAGCGGGTTAATCCAGATCTCAAGGTTGTCGACGAGTTGCTTCACCCGGGGATTAACAGAGTAGTTTTTTAAAAGATAATCGGCAAGTCTGAGCATCAGGATAAAACCTCCTGTTTCATCACCATGTATCGATGATGAGTAAAATACCTCAGGCTCATCCTCATCAACCAAAACATTATCTGTAATCTTCAGAACCAGAATAAGTTTTCCGTTAATGCTCTTTCCGATAGTATCTAGTACACATAGCGAGGGATACGTTGATGCAAAGCTTCTCATTATCGAATCATACTGTGAAAAGGAAGGATAGCTCTCCCATTCCATAGCATCCTTCAAGCTTCCGGAGGTAACCATCCCCTTTGCAGCATCTTTTTCAATGATCTTATAATCAAATGATTGCATTACAAACCACTCCATAGTCTGAGGTGAGAGAACTATATGAAGAGTCTTGTCCTTTAGAGAGCTGATTGATACATTTCTGCTGATCCGGTCAGTTTCGGTGCGGCCGGGCGCCGGAATTGTCACCTCAGCCTGACCATCTCTTTCAATTATACTTCTTAGATTATCGTCTCTGCTGATTTGCTGAGCATAGTTCGGATGAGTGTAAAAAAGAAGAAGTGAGAACAGTATCAGCAGCTGCTTTGACATAAATGACTTTATACATTGAATCTTATATGGAGAATATCCCCATCTCCGACAACATAATTTTTTCCTTCAATATAAAACTTACCTGCTTCTTTGCAGGCATGTTCTGAGCCCAGCGATATAAAATCATTGTATTTCATAACCTCAGCCCTGATAAAACCCCTCTCAAGGTCACTATGAATTACACCGGAAGCCTGCGGAGCTGTCATTCCTTTCCTGATAGTCCATGCTCTGATCTCTTTAGGTCCGACAGTAAAGAAAGTCTGAAGATTGAGCATCTTATATGCTGCTCTCACAAGCTTGTCAACACCTGCTTCCTCCAGACCGGCGTCTTTGAGGAATGCAAGCCTGTCTTCCCGGCTCTCGAGGTCAGCAATTTCTGCTTCAATTTCTCCGGCAATTACAAGCACTTCCGTGTTTGTATCTTTAAGAAATTCTTTTACGCTGTCTACATATTTATTACCGGATTGAGCCGATTTTTCATCAACATTACACACAAACATCACAGGTTTCATTGTAAGAAGAAAAAGATCATCAACATACTTCCTGTCTTCATCCTTAATTTCCAGAGTGCGTGCATTGTTAAAGTTTTCAATATGTTCTTTGAAACGTGTAAGCACTTCCATT